>JAZTWA010000012.1:0-143972 GCA_045635585.1 Candidatus Enterousia sp. | reverse complement strand
ATAATAGTATAGATCCACACAGTGCCGACAATCTAGTGTACAGACGCTACATGAACTGCCGGCACAGTGTACAGATATGCTATCCGCAAATTTAAAAATAAAAGATAATAGTATAGATGTGCACAGTGCCGACAATGTAGTGTACAGACGCTACATGAATTGTCGGCACCGCGCACAGATATGCTATTAGATTTTATTTTGCACGTTCAACGTATTCTAACGTTTCCGTATTCACAACAATCTTTTCACCTTGTTCAATAAATACAGGAACCTGAACACGAACCCCATTATCCAAAATCGCTGGTTTACCACCACTGCCCGAAACAGTCTGTCCTTTTAATGCAGGCTCTGTTTCTTCAACAGTTGCAACAACCGTCTTTGGCAAAGAAATTGATACAGGCTGACCTTCGACAAAGTTTGCTTTGACAATCATTTCTGGCGCCAAAAACTTCATCGCTTCGCCCAACGAATCAACCGCCATTGTAAACTGTTCATAATCAGACAAATTCATAAAAAATGCATCTGTGCCATCTGCATACAAATATTGACAATCAAAATCTTCAACCATCAATTTTTCAACTTTATCTTCTGCGCGCCAACGGTCGCCACCCTTGTTACCAGAATCAATATCACGCAAATCCGCCTGAACAAATGCACCACCCTTACCTGGTTTAACCTTAGTAATAGATGTAACAGAATAACGCTTACCGTTGTGTGAAATAACCCAACCCACACGCATATCATTTGCAATATATGATGCCATTTTAATACCCCTTGTATTTTTTTAAACCCTATGATTATAAAAGTATCAATAAATAACGCAAGATTTTTATTATTGTTTTGCATTACGTTTATGCTGCCAATACCTATCAATACTATCCATTATAATCTTATCCGCTGCCTCTCTATCGGCCCACCCCATAACCTTGGACCACGCATTTGGCTGTAAATCTTTATAATGCTGAAAAAAGTATTCAATCTTGGAACGCAAAATTTCCGGCAACTGATTTACAAATTCTGTATTCGTATAAAAAGGATCGATATTATCCAACGGCACACAAATAATCTTTTCATCACCCCCGGCTTGATCTTCCATCAACAATGCACCAATCGGACGCACTTCAATCAACGCACCCGGACGCAACGGCGCATTACAAACAACCACACAATCCAACGGGTCGCCATCATCCCCCAACGTCCCCGGGAAATAACCATAGTTCGCCGGATACGCCATTGGTGTATGTAAAATTCTATCCACACGCAACAAGCCTGTTTCTTTACACAATTCATATTTTACATGACCATTTTCTGGTACTTCTATAATCGCATTCATCTTTTTTGGTGGCATTTTTCCAGCCGCCATTTCTTCTATTAACATATATACTCCTATAAAATCCGCGCCAATACTAACATACAAAAAACAAAAATTCAAACCAATAAAAAATCCCCCGATTTGGGGGATTTTTCTCTCCTACATTCTCATCGGCATTAATACATATAACGCATCTGTGTCTTTGTCCGTCGAATTGATTTTGGTTGGAGCCAACGGGTCCTGCATTTCCATCTGGAACTTTTCACCTTCGACCTGCCCCGCAACATCCAACAAGAACTTTACATTAAAGACAACCGTAAACGAACTATCACCATTGTATTCAATATCCAATTCCTGTGTCGCGGTACCTGCATCTGGACTGGACGCATTAATAACCAACTTATTCATACTGAACGTCAATTGAACAGATTTTGTTTTATCAACACTGGCAACCGATACCAAGTCAACCGCATTAATAAACTGCTTTCTATCCAACACAGCAATCTTGTCATTACCCTTTGGAATAACAACACGATAATTTGGGTACTGTGCATCAACCAACTTACTTGTCAATGTTGCACCACCAACGGTAAAGCGCGCCTTGGTATCAGACAATTCAACCATAACATCATCAACATTGGCATCTTCTAACAACTTTGACAATTCACCAATTACACGTCTTGGCAAAATAACAGATGGCATTTCCGCGCTGCCCGCTGGTGCTGGCATCGCACACAAAGCCATACGCTGTGCATCTGTTGCCACCGCAGTCAATTTCTTATCATCACCATCATCAGAAATATGGAAATAAATCCCGCCCAAATGATAACGCACATCATCTGTTGGAATTGCGAACTTGGTCTGATTAATCAAATGCGCCAAATCACCAGTTGTCATTTGGAATTTTGTAGTCAAATTACTGCCCGCCATTGCTGGGAAATTTTCCGCTGGCAACGTCGGCAAGCGAAACACCGCACGACCACTGGACACAACCAATTGATCACCTGACTGTTTAAAAGATATTTCTGCATCGTCTGGCAACTTGCGCACAATATCATATAACATCTGAACCGGAACAGTAACTTTTCCACCCAGCGTGATATCAGCCGCCACATGTTCAACCAATTCCAAATCAACATTTGTCGCAGACAAAATCAAATCATCTGCCGCTTCTATTTTAACATTCATCAATATCGGCAGCGTTGCGCGCTTTTCCACAATGGACTGCATATGTCCCAGCGCACGTATCAAAACCTGACGAAATACCGAAAATTCCATTATACGCTCCTGTTTCCTTTATAATTTTATGTGTATCCTACACTCTTTTATCCAAAGTGTACCAAAAAACCCCGATTCGGTGCAAGACCTAAAAACATACACATAAGAAAATAAAGCAAATCAAAGTCCCGAATTTGGCAAAACAATATTTATCAATTCTGAAATCGGCTGATTCAACCATTCAGGATCATCCGCATACCCCGGCGCGCCACGTTCCAAAGCAGTCTGACATGGATGTGTATCCGCCAACCAATTTTCCAACAAATCCCCTGCAATCAATCCGACCCCGGCACCCGCGACCAGACCAATACCACCCGTAAACGGCGCCAACAACAAACCCAATCCCGTCGCAGATGCAACCTTGCCCGCAACCGCAGCACCACTAATCTTTATATCAGGCTCCGCCAAACTGCCTGAAAATTCAGTCGAATTTACAACATTCCCCGTCAAAGACAATTTTAATCCGCGCACAGGCACCGTCGTCAAAGACAATTTCATTTCTTCATCACCCAAATTCAATTCACCCGCCAAACGAACATTTATTGCATTTGTTTCAATTGCGAAACCATTTTGCGTTTCAAAAATCCCATCGCGCAATTTAGCATTTAATGCCATACAAGAAATCTTTATCTGATTATATTTTTTTTCTGACGTAAACAAATCTTGAATATTATGTCGCAAAGATGTCAAAAAATCTGTCCCATACATATACGAAACCAATGCTGAATGCGCATACCCCGGCGCCACCGAATATACTTTGACCGGTCCTGTAATCGTCTGCATTACTTCCGATAAATTTCTACCATTTGCATGAACATACATTTCGATATTAACTGGCAAATCAGAAATAAAATCATCAATATTTATTTCATGCAACAATTGCCCCACATAAACATCACGCCCCACCAAACCAAACTGGGCCCATATACGTCCATCATCATCAATATCTGCATCAATACCAACAACAACATCACCACCAGAATAATTAGTATTAACATCAATTCGAATATGATTATCCAATGCGTTACCACGCAAATTCAGATTTTTAATATTCATATCACGATAAACAATAAAGTCATCAAATTGGACTCTTAAATTCACTTTCTTATTCAATAAAACATCACCAAACAACGGCACATCTCTAAACACATTCAGTTCACGATTTGGACGCACACGTTTTCGTCTATACGCATTCGGGAACAAATTATATAAGCTAACATACTTTGAATACACATCCAAATTTATCTCTGGAATCTTTTTACCCCAGTCATAATCACCAGAAAAAACAAATTCTGTATCACGTAATCTTACTTTGGATTTTCTGAATGAAATTTTACCATTATCAAAACCACCCGCCAAATCAAAATACAAATGTGATAAACCGCCAAAATTCAGATTCAAAGCCTTTGAAAAAACATCTACATCCGCAATATCACCACGCACAATAAAATCTATTGGCATTTTACTGGTCCCTTCCAGCGCAACATTCGCAATTAACGCATCCCCACCCGTAGATAACGCCACACGTACCGGATAAATTTTACGTTCTGGATTATATTCAGACATCGACACAATAAAAGGATACAATTTATTTTCAATTTTTATCCATCCAGAAAATTCACGAACTTCATCCTTATGTAATTGCCTGATATTAAATCCATCAAGATAATACTTTTTTCCTGCCGAATTTATAACCAGTTGCTTAACTTCCACACCGCCTAAAATCATATTTCTAACAGGATACTTTGCCACCTTTTTAACAGAATCAGACGCTTCAGATTTTACCCGATCAGAAAATAAATCCATCCAAACATATTTATCATCACGCCCTTTTTCGACATTCAATTGTGCATTATAAACACGTACATTTTGAATTGTTGGTCTGTCCCTAAATATTGAAATTAAATTCAAACGCACATCTATTTTATCTGCAACAAACGCATATTTCTCTTTGGCCCCTTCAACATTTTCAACCCGGATCTGATTTAATTCCACACGTGGTCGCAAGGACAATTTCCACGACACATTACCATCAATCTGAACAGGCATACCGGCGGCATCACTTAATACCGACACCAATCTACCACGTAATGTTTCCAAATTAATCTGACTCAGCGCGACAACAACAGCCACCACCATCACCACGACACACATGGCAAACAAACGCAAAACAGACAATACGCGAACTTTTCTTTTTTTCATGGCAACTTAAATTCCAACAATTTCATAACTGGCGCCATAAATTCAGGCACCGTCGCACGTATTGTAATCAATTTCCCAGTTCGTGGGTGCTGGAACGTTATCCTGTACGCAAACAGAAATAAATTATTTGTTTGTAATAACGAACACAATGGCTCTTCTAAATTTTTACCATTACCATAAAGCGCATCACCAACAATCGGCGCCCCCAAAGTAATCGCACTATGCAATCTTAACTGATGCGTACGTCCCGTCTTGGGCAAAAAGCGCACCCACGACACGCACCCAGAAACATCTGACAAAACCTCATATTCTGTTATTGCACGCTGTGGTCTTGGCCCTGCACCACGATTTAATCGTTCTGGTGTTTCAAATACCTGACCTTTTAACATATAATTATCAATCTCACCGCTTTTTTGCGCCAAGTTACCATTTAACAATGCCAAATATTCCTTGAATGCGGTTTTTGTTTGAAATTCTGCGGATAAAACTTGTGCTGCGCGCTGATTCTTAGCAACAACCAAAACCCCACTGGTCTCTTTATCCAAACGATGAACCAATGAAATCTTATCATATGGGAACAAAGCAGCCGCCATTTTATCAACAGACTTACGAATACCTGTACCACCTTGAACCGCCAACCCCGCGGGCTTATTAAAGACAACAATATCTTCGTCATTATGAATAATACATTTACGCAATGCTTCTAAATCCGCCAAAGAATATGCATCACCTGCTTCGGTCTTTTTTTCACGTGGCGCAACATATCCAGACACAGTCGGCGGAATACGAATCGCATCACCATCACGCAAAATTTCTTGCCCACGCACACGCTTGGAATTTACACGAATTTGCCCACCACGACACAATCTATAAAATTCACGTTGTGGCATTGATGGGAAATGCCGCAAGAACCACCGCAACAAACGGGTCCCATCTTCAACTTTTGTAACAACAATAAAATCCGCCATTAAAACACCACTTGGCCAAAATATAAAAATTATTCACCATACGTTATCTGAACAGAATTTTTTCCATTAGCCCCCGTACAATTTCCGGTTGCACCACCAGTTTTTCCATTCGACATTCTATATCCAACCGAATCAGACCATGCTTTGGTTACCAACGATTCGCATTCCGATTTCGACAAGCCATTAATTGTAACAACAAACTGACGCGCATCTGATGGATCAACCTCCAATTCATATTTTCCACCATACGGATTCTTATCAGACATACCAATCGCACCAAAAATCGTTGAACTATTCATACCAGAAAAATCATCATATTCACCATGAATACTGCGCACCATTGTTACCATCTGTACTACTTCATCATTAACGGCTGTTAACTTTTGCGTACGCATCGCAGTGGAAATCATACCGATTGCCCCGACTGTAATAACACCCATAATCGCCAACACACCCAACATTTCAATCATTGAACGTCCAGACTCTTGAATCATAGTAAAAACCTCTTATTTGCTATTTGCTTTATAATATTCTAACATATTTATTATGAATATTCAATTTTCTGATTTAATCGAAAACGCACCACACGCCCCAGGCGTGTATAAAATGTATGACATTGATGCGAACTTGTTATATGTTGGCAAGGCAAAAAACCTATCAAATCGTCTAAAACAATACATTGACATATCAAAACTAGAACTTCATAAACAAGTTATGCGTTCACTGGTTACGCGCATTGAATGGGAAACGACACCAACCGAATCGGATGCCTTATTACTTGAACAACAACTAATAAAAACACAAAAACCAAAATACAACATAATGCTGACAGATGATAAAATGTATCCAATGTTGGCATTAACATCTGGCGAATATCCACGCCTGCTAAAATTTCGCGGCAAAATTTCGCAACGCCGCGACGTGTACGGCCCATACCCTTCTGTTTCTGCATTAAACGAGACAATAAAGACCATACAAAAAGTATGCCAAATTCGTACATGCACAGACACACAAATGCGCAACAGAACACGTCCATGTCTATTGCATCAAATTGGACGTTGTTCCGCCCCATGCTGTTATCCACAAACCGAAAAATACGCAGAAAACGTACGTATAGCACGAAAGATTTTAACCGGAAACAGCGAACTAATAATATCAAACTTGACTAAACAAATGAAATCATACGCCGACAACATGGACTATGAATCTGCCGCCGCAATACGCGACAAAATATCCGCACTTACCCACACATCTAATCTCGGAAAGTCAACAAACACTGCGCATAGCGCAAATCAAAACTGGGACAAAAATGTATCAGACTTGGAAAAATTGCTTGGCATAAAAATAAACTTGGTCGGCGTTTTTGATAATTCACACTTGTTTGGCAAAATGCCGGTCGGCGCAATGATAACATTCGGACATAACGGATTTGAAAAATCTGGATATCGACATTTTAAATTACAAGACAAATCACGTGCCGGCAACGACATCGCAATGATGTCAGAATTTATAACACGCGCAATCGAACGTGGTCCAACATTAGATTTAATTATTGTTGATGGTGGCATCGCCCAATGGAATATTGCAAATCGTGTCGCAAATGGAATACCTGTAATGGGTGTTACAAAAGGCGAAGTACGTAATGGCGACGAACATTTTATCTTACCAGACGGCACAGAATATTATGACCTGCCCAAGGACAGCGCATTATTTTTAATGCTGCGTGCGGTACGCGACGAAGCACACCGTTTTGTAATAACCTATCATCGGTCAGTACGCGCAAAACAAATGACAGCGTCTGTACTGGACGAAATTGATGGCATTGGTCCAACACGCAAACGCGCGCTTCTGCAACATTTTGGTTCTGTTCGTGCAATAATGGACGCAGATTTAAACGCATTAAAACATGTACCAAAACTGGGGGAATACGCCGCAAAAAAAATATATGCCCATTTTCATTCAGAAATGATATAATCACAGATGATAGCAACCCAAGGAGAACCACAATGAAATTTTTTGTTAATTTCTTATCTGCATTTCGCATTTTTGCCTCTTTTGCAATTATACCAACATTAATGTTCGGACTATATTGGACAACCTTTATTTTATATGTTTTGGCATCAATATCAGATTGGTTTGATGGCTTTTTGGCCCGCAAGTATAATGTATGCACAAAAATTGGTGGCGTAATGGATCATATTGGTGACAAATTATTGGTTGTAAATACATTAATTATGTTAACCATAATGATGCCAACATGGTTCATTATCATTCCTGTTATCATAATGATTTCACGTGAACTATATATATCGGGCCTGCGTGAATTCTTGGGCACACAAAAAATAGAAATGCCCGTCCCAAAAGCGCGCTTTTCCATGGGCAAGATTAAAACCACATTGCAAATGGTTTCGATTGCTGCATTTTTATTAATATTTGCACTTGGTTCTATTATCACTCCTAACACAACCAGCCGTTTCATTATGCTATTAATTTATATTTTACCAACGATTGGTATTTATGGATTATGGATATCACTATTGGCATCTATTTGGTCTGCCACAGAATATACATTTACATTTATTGAAAAATTAAAAAAAATAAAATAAAAAATGTTCTATACACATAAAAACCGGCATTTGCCGGTTTTTATTATATTACTTACACTTTAACTTTTTTCTTTGTTTTTGTTGTGTTCCCAAATTCTTTACAACAACAAATTCATCACGATTTTTTTCTAATCTTTGCACAATGATTTTTTCACCAATTTCTGGAACTTTAACATCATCGAAATAATACAACTGATCTGTATACAAATATTCACCATACTTATCTAACAAAACAAAAATTTCTGAATTAGAAATACTAGCTTCTGAATACCCCACAACCGACACAGTATCACGCATATTCAAATCATACTTTTGCGTTTCCTGTCCCGCCACCGATTGATTTGCACCCGCCAGCGCGCACAAAGAAACAATACCGAACAATGGAATTTTATGTAAAATATTTTTCATACGACCTCCATTTATCTACACACTTAATATATAGCACAAATAATTTTTATCGTCAATTTTATTAACAAAAAAAAAAAAATCTGTCAGAAATGGCAGACTTTTTTTTCAAATTAAAACCAACTTTTTTTATCTGGTTTAATATCCGCAAATTCACTTAACAACTTTTTTTGTTTATCGGACAACTTGGTTGGCACAGTCATTTTTATATCAATATACAAATCCCCAAAAGATCCGGATCTACGTGGATTTGGCATACCATGCCCGCGCACACGTAATTTTTCACCAATCTGTGTACCTGCCGGCACCTTGACAGACAATTTTTTATCATCAATTGTTTCGATATCAATTTCACCGCCCAACGCCAATGTTGTAAAAGGCACATCAACATGCATTACCAAGTCATTTCCAACACGCTCAAATCTTTTATCTGGACGCACACGTACATCCAAATAAAAATCACCCGCAGGTCCACCATTTGCCCCTGCTTCACCTTGACCGGCCAAACGTAATCTTGCGCCATCTTCAACCCCAGCGAGTATTTTAACTTCTAATGTACGTTGTTTATGTTCTGTCCCTGTTCCATCACATTTCGAACATTTTTTTGAAATTTTACGTCCCAATCCATTACATTCTGGGCATGGCGCTTCCATCGCAAAGAACCCTTGTCGCGTTTGCACAAACCCACTGCCCCCGCATCTTTCACACACAGGCGCCGACTTACCATCAGCGGTACCAAATCCATTACATTTTTCACATGCGACATTACTGGAAAATTTTACCGTATGCGTTTTACCAAAATAAGCATCTTTTAAGTCAATAACCACCTCATCCAGCAAATCGCGACCACCACGCTGTGGTGCGCCACGTTGCGCCCCGCCACCAAAATCACCAAAACCAAAGCCACGCATTGCTTCGCGCAGGATATCTTCCATCCCCGCGCCACCGCCCATATTAAAATGGAATCCATTTGCCCCACCAAATGGGTTACCGCCAAATCCAGCACCAGACGCATTTCCACCTGCAAACGCGGCATCACCAAATCTATCGTATGCGGCGCGCTTTTGCGGGTCCTTCAAGATATCAAAGGCATTATTAACTTCCTTAAACTTTTCTTCTGCATCTTTGTTATCCGGATTTCTATCAGGATGATACTTCATCACCAACTTGTGATAAGCTTTTTTAATATCTGCATCCGATGCATCACGTGCAACACCAAGAACTTCGTACGGGTTTTTATTCATAATATAAATCCACCTATGTAAATTATTGATAACAAATATATAAGGTCCCAACCAAAAAAATCAAGTCCATAAATAATAAATATGCTTAAATTCTTTGGGCTTGCGAAAAATTAAAAAATGTTTTAATAATACAGCATTATGAGCGAGAAAAAGACACAAACATACGATGCATCTGACATTCAAGTCCTCGAAGGCCTTGAACCTGTTCGTTTGCGTCCTGGGATGTATATTGGTGGCACTGACGAAAAAGCATGGCACCATTTACCAATTGAAATTATGGACAATTCGATTGACGAAGCGGTGGCTGGTTTTGCAAAAAAAATCACCGTAAACTTAATCGATTCCAAGACAATCGAAATTACCGACGACGGTCGTGGTATTCCGGTGGACGAACACCCAAAGTATCCAGGAAAATCCGCACTGGAAGTAATTCTTACAACACTGCATTCCGGCGGCAAATTCAATAATAATGTTTACAAGACCAGTGGTGGTTTACATGGTGTTGGTTCTGCGGTTGTAAATGCATTATCGTCAGAAATGATTGTTGATATTGCCCGCGACGGATACAATTGGCACCAAACATTTTCACGTGGCATTACCACATCACCAATGACACGTGGCGACGCGACCAAGGCACATGGCACAAAAATAAGATTCACAATTGACGATGACATCTTTGGTGCATCTGCGACATTTAAACCGGTCAAAATATATCGCATGGCACGCGCCAAGGCTTTTTTATCACGCGGCGTAAAAATTGATTGGGTATGTAATCCATCATTGATTACCGAAGATATGAATATACCGGCAACAACAACATTTTATTATCCAAATGGTGTTGCGGACTTTTTGGCTGAAAAAACGGATTCCAAGCCACGCATTTTACCCCGCATATTCAGTGGCAGTGTGGATTTTCCCGACGATTCTGGTCGTGTTGAATGGGCATTAACATTTTTGACCGATGAAAATGGCGCGGCATCTGATGACGGCTTTTTTTCATCATACTGTAATACGATTGCCACAATTGACGGTGGCACGCATGAAAGTGGGTTCAAAACCGCAATTACACGCGGGATTAAGGCATACGGCGAAAAAGTTAACAACAAATCCGCATCAACAATTATCGGCGAAGACGTATTTGATTCTGTTGCGGCAATTGTATCTGTATTTTATAAAACACCGCAATTCTTGGGTCAAACCAAGGAAAAATTATCAAATCCAGAGGTTGCACGTTATACAGAAAACGCATTACGCGATCCTTGGGAAATGTTTTTGGCATCTGATCCAAAAACCGCAAACGCATTGTTGGAATTTGTTGTAAATTTGGCCAATGCGCGCATCAAAACGAAACAAGTCAAAGATGTTGCACGCAAAACCCCAACAAAGCGCATTCGTATGCCCGCAAAATTGGCCGACTGTTCAAAGCATGGTATTGCCGGCACAGAACTATTCATCGTCGAAGGCGAATCGGCGGGCGGTACGGCAAAACAGGCCCGCGATCGTTCAACCCAGGCAATCATGCCACTTCGCGGCAAGGTATTAAACGTCATATCAAATTCTGACGAACGATTTGGTAACAATCGTGAATTAAATGATTTGATTGATATTATTGGCGCGGGTACTGCACGCGATTGGAATTCTGACAAATTAAGATATGAAAAAATCATTATCATGACCGATGCTGACGTTGACGGCAGCCATATTGCATCATTATTAATGGCATTCTTTTATCAATATATGCCCCAACTAATTTATGGTGGCCACTTGTATTTATCATGTCCCCCACTGTACAAACTGACACATGGGACCGAATCGGTTTATGTTGACACCGATGAAGAACTAGAATCATTAAAGAACGGCAAATATAAAAATAAAAAAGTCGAAATATCCCGATTCAAAGGTTTGGGTGAAATGATGCCAAACCAATTAAAAGAAACAACAATGTCACCAAAGACACGCCGATTAATACGTGTAGAATTACCACCACGCACCGAAGAAGGCGCCGAAGACACCGAAAAAACGCGTACAATTGTTTCAGAATTAATGGGTAAAAAACCAGAATTTCGATTCAAATTCATAACAGAACACGCCCAATTTGTAAAAGATTTGTTCGTATAAAACGAAACAAAGCGGTAAATCTTCCTGTTGACAACTTGTATTTTTGTACTATATTAAAGATATCAGTTAACAAAAATACAAAGGATGTCGAACATGAGTTTTTTTGAATTTAAAACAAAACAACAATTGCAAACAAATGTTTTGCCGGAAAATCATACCAGCAAAAAGAAAAAGAACACATATACAATTGCGCCAAACACATTAACAATGGCAATATACTTTTCTGCGTGTCCTGATACACCATTGGCCGTAACAGAAAAGAACGGCAAACAAATTGAAACCACTACTGGTGGTTGGATTACCGCCCAACCATTTCCAAACCCATGCGCGGGTCAAATGGCAACAGAATACAACAACAACAAAAAGATTTTTGGTGAAAAAATTTCCACCACAATCATTGAATATCTGGACAAAGAAACAAATAAACCTGTACTGCAGGTTTATCCAAACACCATCTACGTATTTGACGGATACGAAGCAGATTTCGAATCACATTTAAATCATGCAACACGCAAGGACTTAAAAAAACAACTTGAACTTCGTCAAAAATTGTTAAATCAACACACACGCTAAAAAAAATGAATAAAAAAATAAAAATCCCGCAATCTGCGGGATTTTTATTTGTCTTCCCCATCTGTTATGTTTGGATACCGACGCGGAACTATATTACCGTGCCCAACCAGCAGTAAATTGATCGCCCCAATCCGCAACCTTTTGTCCACCAATTGTACACTGTAAATCTTCGAATCCCTTCTTTTCTTGATTCTTTTTAACAACACTACTGGTTATTAAACCACCTGCGGTTCCCAAAACAACACCCGCAATCGAATCTGATGCCAAACGTGCGGTATTAAACTTGCCTTCTTCGTCTTTCCATACCGACACCTTGAATCCAGATCTGACACCTTCTAATGACGTATGCAAAGAATTAATTCTTGCAATCGCTTCTGCGGCAACATTCTGACGTTCACCTTCATAATGTACAGATTCTTTTTCAACAAAGCAATATGTAGTTACATCCTTATCTAACCCCAGATATATATCCCATGCCACAGCACTTGAATGCTGTTTTGCATCACATTCCGCAATAAACTTCTCAATTCGTATACGAACTTGTGATGCCGTTGGTACTTCTGCACATTTCTTTTGCATCTCTAATAAACGTTCCATAAAATCTGAACAATCATATCCAGTAACGTCTACTTTGTCATCGTCACCACTCAATTTTGCAACACATCTGCCACCTTTGGCATCCGAATTCAATTTGAATACCTTGGTCGTATCAACACATTCACAATGCTGTTTATCACTGGACACTTTGGCAACAGATTTTGACAAATAACAACATGCACGCGCTTCATCAGAATAACCATTCGCGGCCGTTCTTTCCTTTAGACACTTTTGCAATGACGTTTCATCTTTGTCGCCATCATCATTTCCGCCACCCTTGATTTCGCA
The DNA here is from genome assembly GCA_045635585.1 of Candidatus Enterousia sp. Taxonomy (GTDB): domain Bacteria; phylum Pseudomonadota; class Alphaproteobacteria; order Rs-D84; family Rs-D84; genus Enterousia. The sequence continues at coordinate 130,381 of JAZTWA010000012.1, read as the reverse complement.
CTTACCTGTTGTTTTATTCCAGACATGTTTATCACCACAGTTACAGGTCGTTCCATTCCAATTCGCTGGCGCCCCCGCATCCTTTTCGCGATAACACCACAAACACTGTTTTTGTTGATCAAGTGGCATCGATACAGGACATCTTAACTTATTTTGTTCCTCGTCTCCCTCTCTATCATCTCTTTCTTCTTTATCGTCTTTCACTTCTTTTTTCAAACATTTACCATTAACCGCCTCATATCCAGACACACAAACAATATTAAAACATGCATCACCAGAATATACACCAACACCACTATGTACCTGTTTTCCAACTGTCGCATCAATCACAACCAATGTATTCTTTTCACTTTTATTTTTAATTGGACTTTTTGCACATACCGGCAAATTAACATCATCCCAATAATCCCCAGTTGTCGTGGTTTTACAACGCATCGCCTTATCACCATTAAATACAATGGTACCATTCGGACATTCATAATTTTCACCAATCTGATGGTCATCACATTCAATACATGTACCATCATCAAAATAAATAAATTCATTGGCATTATACGCAGCTGACATCTTGCCACCAATATAATCACCAAACATATAACCCGCATACCCCATCGCACCACCAGCGACAATAATACCTGCACCGGCCGCATACGGACTAAAAGTTGCTAATGCCAACCCCGCAGTCACCGCCCCTACACCACCAGCAACCCCTGCCGTAACAATAGGCGTATATGTTTTCAAATTCGTTTTTGCACCACATTTTGATGTGGCATAACACGCATTCATGATATTATCTGTTGACGCCGCACGCGCCGTATCAACGGAACCAAATACAACCCCACACAATACCAATGACATTAAAAATTTTTTCATATACATTCCCCTTTGGCTTTATATACCACTATTGCTATGATTTTATCATATTTTTCAATCTAATCCAAATATAAAAATACCCCACATGGGGTTAAATTTTATCTGCATTCATTTATCAATTGTTGAATTTGTGCCGCCAATACCAAATCAGATGCTTGTTGTTTTTCAATTTGCTTAATCGCATATAAAACCGTGGCATGATCACGTCCACCAACAAAATTACCAATTTCTGACAAAGACAACTGTGTTGCACCTTTTAATACAACCATCATAATCTGACGTGCCAAAACCAAATTACGACTGCGTCCCGCACCACATACCGCATCATAAGAAACACCCAACTTTTCACACATTTCGCGAACCATTGCAACCGGTGTCTTGGTCGCCTGTAATGTATCAGACAACAAACGTTGTGCAATTTCCATTGTTACATCTGTTCCCATCAAATCCGCATAGGCCTTCATTTTTGTGGCAACACCTGCAACCAAATGACCATCATTTGCAATACGTGAACAAATAGTTTCAGCAACATCTGATTTTACACCTGCGCGCTTCAACATAACCGATTTAACATGTGCATTTGGCGCAACAACATCTGCAACCAAACCAGATGCCAACAAAGATTGTGCACGTCTATCAAAACCTGTCAAATTATTTGGTGCAACATTTGAAGTCAAAACAACATTTTTACCCGCATTACGCAAATCAACAATTAATTGTAACAATTCTTCGGTTGATGCTTTTTTACCAGACAACGCCTGAACATCATCCAAAATAAATGTATCACAATTACGACAAAAATCTTTGAATGCAAAAACATTATGATCTTTCAAAGAACGTGTGAATTCAGAAACAAACTGCGCACCATTCATTTTAACAACCTTGGCATTTGATGCCGAAGAAATACATTCAGTTAACAATGTTTTACCGCAACCTGCCGCGCCATAAATAAACAGCGGGCTGAAAGGAACACAACCCGCCGCCAATTTTTTACACGCAGAAACAACAAACAAATTTTCATCACACAATACAAAAGAATCAAACGCAACAGATTCGTTCGCCGCCGCAACCACAGATGTTGCAACCGGTGCATAAACCTGAACATTGTTATCATTTGCAACAGACGCATTCACAGATTTACGTGCATTACGAACAACAATATCTAATGCCAATCCAAATCCCGCCGCAACAGACACCAGCGTATTTGAATGAACACTTTTAATAAAATCAACAGAAAACTGATTTTGGGCCGACAAAACCAATGTGCTGTCAACGATATCGAATTGTAATGGTGAAATCCAAGAAGTAAAAGTCGCAGAATCCATATTTGCAGCAATCGCATCCTTGATATTTTCAATATTTATCAATTGTGTCTTAACTGCTGTCTGCATATCTTTTTCTCCTTTCCTTCCCTTGATTTGAAACTGTTATTTTTAACAATTCCGCCTGCGCCACCCAAAACAAAGTTGCAAAAGACACCCACCCAAAATTAACCTATTCTTTATCAGAATAAATTAATTTACTTTGCGTTATCTTTTTCGGACCACAACAACAATTTTTTAATCGTCATTTGTGCCCCGCCCCGGATTCTGCAAGCATTCCTTCCTGTTGCCCGCATTTTCCTTTTTTTTTCGAACCCACAAAACATCGTTTCCTTTATTTTATGTGTCCGTTTTTTTATTGGTTTCACAAAACTTTAAATTATTTTGTGTCCCCACTTTTGATTGAATTTTTATCTCTCAATCGGTTTTGGATACGTCAAATAAGTTATAAGATAATTTTCGGTTTACAACCAAATATTAAACAAATTTTGAACATTTATTTTTTGACAACGATTCGTTTTTTTGCCGATTTTCCGCCCTTTGTATATACACTGTATAGACAAGAAAAGAATCACGAACGAACATATCCGCCATCAATTTTTCGCACCAAGCCCTGCAATTCCAAGACCACCAATTCGGCCTTGATTTCCGAAATAGTTTTTTTGACAAGTTCTGCCAATACAGATTCAGACACAGGAATTGTTCCCAACATATCAATCAGACAATTTTCCGCATCGTCTTTTTTTGAATTTTTTTTCTGAACTTTTTGATTTTTTTCATTTTTAAAAAAATCTTGTATTCCCATACACAGTTTTGCGTCACCCGACCGAATCAATGAATTTGGCCCCAACGCCCGCATATCTGCGGGATGCGACGGAATTGCCCAAACATTTCGTCCATATTCTATTGCGAATCGCGCTGTTGCCATTGAACCCGACTTTAAATCCGCTTCACCCAGAATCAGATTATCAGACAATCCTGCGACCCAACGATTACGTACAACAAAATTTTGTGAAACAGGCACAAAACCGACTGGCAACTCACTAATAATTGCACCACGTTCTATAATATCCCAATATAACGATTCGTTTTCAATCGGCCAAATATAATCAACCCCACCGGCCACTACTGCGATTGTTGCAACATCAGAATTTGCACGCAACGCGCCCCTATGCGCCGCCGTATCAGTGCCAATCGCCATACCCGACACAACCACCATGCCATGTTCAACAAACTTTTCAGCCAATTCTGCAACAAATTGCATACCTGTTGCCGTTGCATGACGCGTACCAACAATTGACACCATATTACCACGCAAGACATCTAAATTCCCCCGCACTGTTAAAACTGGTGGATGATTTTTTATTTGCCTTAGATTCACAGGATACAATTCATCATCATCAGATATATAATGTATATTCAATTTATTTGCCCGTTCCATTTCACGCAAAACACAATCTCGCACCGAATCGGCAACACCAATTGCACCAACAACATTATCGGCCGAACCAAATTTACGAATCAAATCATTATATTTGACGGGCCCAATACCATTTGTTCTTAAAATCAATAACTTATTAAATATATCTGTCATGCCTGAACTATATGATAAAAGTCACCAAAATTTCCATTAAAAAAATCCGCAATTGCGGATTTTTTTTGAAACACCATCAATAACACAAAACTATTTTACCAGTGTCCAAAATTCTGCATAAGAATCACACTTTGCCTTTACATCAGTATTTTCTGACATCACACCTGGATTCCCTTCGCACAGTGCCTTTAATTCACGCAAATCAGCCATAAAGCCATCATATGCAGACTTATTTTCTTTTTGCAAAACAGCCAATTGGGACTTTAACAATTCTTGTCCTTCCAATGCCTTTTGTCCTTGAACCGCACCACCAATTGCAGCATTTCCGAATAATTCCATTGCACCGACACCAATACCCGCACCACCAACAACACCACCAACAGTTGCCCATGCACGAACATTCTTTTTGGCATCTAATATACGTTGGCGCAAATCATCTTCATTTGTCCAAGAACCACATGTAATCATTTGACCAACTTCTTGATAAACCGCAGGGATATCTGACAAATCAACACGTTCATCTTGTGATTTTAATTCTACACGCACAAAGCAAGTATTATTTTCTGGGTTCACTGTATCTTCCAACATCGTGGCATAGTTACCCGTATTGCTGTAACGCGATGCCCAAACAAAAGTATTACCAATACCAATATTATTACCCAAACACGCCGCACGTTCTTCTTCGCGCATGTTTTTTGTTGCAGAAATCATTTCATCTGGATTAATGGCCAAATTTGCATTTGGATCACCGGCCTTAATACTGGATTTACTGACCGCAGAATCCGGCGCCATAGTTGCCATTGCAGAAATCTGATTTTTCGATGCAACTGCACGCGATGTTTTTGCCATCTGCCCCGCCATAGTTGCACGACCACGTCCCGTTGCCGGTGTTGCAGCCATTGCCGCATCAACCAAAAACAATGACAAAACCATACAAATAACTGATTTCATATTCCCTTCCTTAATCCTTGCTGTGTTACATTATATCATAAAAAGACAAAAAAATAAAGCATAAATAAATATACAGGCACATAAAAGTGCCTGTCAAACATTACTTTTTCCACTTCCATTCTATTTTTGATTCACTGCCATACAGCAATCTACCAATATTTGAACGATGACGCCACATACAAATCAGCCCAATTGCCAAGAACGGCCAAAACATACCATTTCCAATTGCCAACCCCAAGATTGGAATCAAGCAAAACACAAAAACCGCCCCCAACGAAGAAATACCACTGGTCAGCGCAACCAACAACCATTCAATGCCGCACACAACAAAAGACATTGGGCTGACTGCTAATAACACACCAAACAACGAAGAAATACCCTTTCCGCCTTTAAAACCCAACCAAATCGGATAACAATGCCCCACAATTGCAACAAAACCACACCACGCGCCAAACACATCACCTGCAACATATTTACCGACAAAGACCGCGGCAATCGCCTTGGCCATATCTAAAACCCAAACCAAACCGGCCATACGCAATCCCCCAACACGCATAACATTTGTTGCACCAATATTACCACTACCCACCTTACGCAAATCCCCCTTGCCCATTAAGCGCGTCAACAACAACCCCATTGGGATAGCCCCTAATAAATAAGAGATAATTAAAACAATTAAATAATTCATGTTATTTTTCCTTGATTTTATGTTTGTTTTTTATAAAATAGCAAAATCAAAACAAAAATAAAAGGAAAATAACGTGGCAAATCATAAGTCATCTGAAAAAAGAATTTTGGTAACTGCCAAAAAGAACGCAATCAACACATCACGTCGCAGTGCTGTTAAAACTGCTACAAAGAAAGCATTGGTTGCAATTGAATCTGGCGACAAAGCGGCTGCAACAACTGCTGCCCGCAATGCAGAAAGCAAGATTATGAAATCTGCTGGCAAAATCATGCCAAAGAAACGCGCTGCACGCAAGATTTCACGTTTGGCAAAAAAATTGTCGAAAATGGCATAATAAATACCAAGAAAAAAATTTCCCCCAATTGGGGGATTTTTTTTACAATATAAAAACTATTTACCCTTGTTTATAATCAAATTACCCACAGCACCACGACAAACACAAAACTAAAAAATCCCGCAATCGCGGGATTTTTATTTTTAATTCAATGGTGCACCCCAATGTTGCTGAATATTTCGTTCAACATCCATCGGACTTACCAAAACCTGTGGTGTCAAGATAACAACCAACACTTCACGTGTCGCCGATGATTCACGCGATCCCGACAAAGCCATAAAGTCCGGATCACCCAAACCATATCTTGTATCTTCACTGGTTTGCTTTTCAAAGCCCGAAACAACCAACATTTGCCCCGATTCCATAATAACTTCTTGCATAAAGCTACGTTCTTCTACTTCTGGCAACTGCAATGTTACTTCACCAATTGTTTGGGTTGACATACGCAACAATTCACGTACCGACATGCGGAACAACAACAAAATACGACCATTTTCCAAAACATTTGGTAACAGTTGCATCGTGAAACCTGTTTCCAAATCATCTTGATCAACGGTACTGGATTCAACTGTTGTAAAGTTTCTTGATTCAAAACGTTTAATATAACCGGTTGTACGTGTATTACTTACCGGCGCAACACGATTACTGCGGGTCGTAACACCAACATTTGTAACCAACGACACCTTACCCTGCTTTGCCAACGATTCGATTAACGCAGCACTGCCCGCAGCACCAGACAAAGAACCATTCATAATATCATTTTGTGTATATGCACCTCCAACCGTTGAACCACCTTCTTGGTGCGTTGCACCCGTCAATGCAGACACAGCATTTGAAAGCACCGCAATATTCATTGAACTTGCTTCGGTTGATGCCAAATTATTCTTTGGATTTGCAACGATATTTAATCCAGACGTTGAATTAATCGCCGCTGCCAAATTCAAACCAAACGCCGAATCGTTCGAAATCGTAACCTGCAAAACCTTAACATCGATAGTAATCAATTGTGACAAACGCTTGTTCTGACGTTCAATGTATTCACTGACACGTGTCAAAACCGATGGCGACGCAGTAACTGTAATTGTTCCCAAACTGCGTGAAACGGTAAAGTCTGCATTTTCACTTTTACCAATAATTGATGCAATTGCCCCTTCTACTTCGTCCCATTCTTTTAATGTTGACTGTAAAGACACTTCGTTCGCATCATCTGTTGATACAGATGTTTGATATGCCACTTCGGTTCCCAACGCATACAATGTAAATGTTTTTGTTTCTGTTTCATAAAAAACAATTGAATTATTTTCATAATACCACAACAAATCCAAATCAGTCGCCACCTGTGATAACAAACCCGACAATTTACCAGTATATGCAATATTAACCTGATTACGTAATTTATCAGATGAAATCTGACCGTCAATTTTAACAGGGATACCCGTAATAGAATAAATATCATTTGCCAAAACCTGTAACGTCACCGGTTCATTCAATAAAATTGTAATACCTGTATCTGTTTCAAATTTTGCTGGTAAATTATTTCTATGTTCCAAAACCACAGATTTATTTCCCAACCAAACACCTTCTGACATAGATACCGTATCACCCGTTGCGACCTTGGCACGTGGATTTTTTGCCATTTCAAACGCGTCATACGCATTAATAAAATCCTGATCAACTGATGCTGCAACCTTGGCAGATTCTTCTTTGGCGCACCCCAATGTAGCCAACACCAAACCACCCAAAACCAGCATTTTAATCATTTTAATCATATATAACTCCTACGGCATCATATTATATATATGTGATACTTTTTTTATTCTTGTCCGGCAGATATCACCAAAACACGATTTCCTTTATAAAACTTTGCATATGGCACCGGTGTTGCACGTCCAAAATTACGAACCAGCGCAGATGCGACATCAACAAAGCGACCTTTGAATACCGCACTCGCTTCGATTGGATATTCACGTGGGGTTGTCCACACCAAATCCCAACCTTCTTTATCACACCAGTTTTGCAAGACTTCACGCAAAGTCTGACCATTTGCAACAACCCATGAACGCACCTGATCGGTCAAGACCGCTGGCGCTTCTGCATCTGCAGACAATGCAACAACTTCTGTTTCTACTTCGGTTTCTGATTCTGTAATTTTTACATCTTCTTCGATTGCATCAACTTTCATACCTGTACGTTCTGCGAATGCTTCATATCCATCTGCATACTTACCACATGTTTTACGACCACTGCGCGAAACCGCCAAAACATTACCACCATCATCTTCTAAAACTTCGCGATGCAACAACGGCATTTCAGAATTTGTATTACATTCATCATCGAAACCAACCGGTATCTGATTACCATGCAACATATTTGCCCCACCAGACCAACCAGCGAATTCCCCACGTGCCCCCAGATTAAAATTATTTTCCACAACCAAATCCGCACCAATCTTGGAAACGATACGAATATTATCACCCTGCTTTTTGTTATTTGCCACACCATTACAAGCAATTTCCACATCCGCATCCGACCCAACCAATGGCCACGCTGGCACTTCTGGCAATGCAATTTCAACCTCATACTGTCCCTGATCAACATACTTATCTTGTTCATAGAACACTTCGGACGTAACCACCTGGGGCAATGTATTTGCCGCAAAGCAATACCCCGCAGCCGTTGCAAACATTGCAAAAATCAAAACTTTACGGAACATAGTTAACCTTCCTTTCCCTGTATAATTTCCTTACTTTATAAGTTATTATAACAATTTGACCGAATCTGTGCAAGACCTAAAAACACAAACAAATCAATAAAAAACAAAAAAACAAACATAAATTCGGGCGAATCGCAAAAAAGATGTTATACTGATATGTAATTCACCAAAACAACAAGGAATCCAAATATGCAAAGCGCAATACTTTTTATCATTCTTGGTCTAATAATTATATCAACTGGCATAATCTGCACATACATATATCGTATAAACAATCGGATAAACAACATCGGAAAAACTTTGGAACATCAATATAACCTGATTGTAAAAATCCAATCCATACTAAAGAACAAATCTGCAACAAATGCTGTGGCCGAAAACGCCGAAATGATTTACCAAGATTTATTACAAAACCTGATTCCAATCATGGCCTCTATTGACATTATGCCCCGCAATACGCCCGAACACCCATTATGGCGCGCATTGGGTGGCATCATGGACGAATACGGCCGCAATCCATTTGCACTTGAAAAATTACGTCGCAGTATAAAACTTAACTCAGAAATCGCACGCAGCATTGACAATTACATGCATCGCGCAGACACATTTTTGCGCCATTTGACATCAACAGAAACAGACGGTTTACTGGCATCAACATTTACAGACGGTTTACTTGGACAATCATTAACCTTTTTTGCCCAAGCCAAACAATTGGCAATGCAAAACAATTAATATATGCAAAAATTAAACAAAAATCTTATTCAAGAAATATCCAAATTACGTGATGAACCCGAATGGTTGTTACAATGGCGATTGGCCGCATACGATGCATGGAAAAAGATGTCTGAACCACATTGGGCAAACGTCGATTATACACCAATCAATTACGACGAATTGAATTATTATAACAACCCCACCCCCATTGACAATTCCGATTTGGAACATGTTTACGACAAAATGGGACTGCCCGAACGCGAAAAACAGGCCTTAATGGGCATGGCGACAGACACCGTTATCGACAGTCGCTCCGTACACACATCATACACCGAAGAATTAAAAAAACACGGTATTATATTTTTACCATTTTCTGATGCAGTAAAACAATACCCAGATTTGGTAAAAAAATATCTAGGAACTGTCGTTCCAGCAACAGACAACTTTTTTGCCGCATTAAACGCTGCCGTATTTTCAGACGGCACATTTGTATATATTCCCAAAAATGTAAAATGCCCAATTGATTTGGCATCATACTTTCGTATCGAAACGGCAAAAATTGGTCAGTTTGAACGCACATTAATTATCGCAGACACCGCATCCCAATTAACATACATGGAAGGTTGCAGCGCCCCCCGTCGCCCCAACCACCAATTACACAGTGGTGTTGTTGAAATCATTGTTCATGATGACGCAACCGTAAAATATGCAACTGTTCAGAATTGGTTTTCCGGCGACTTTAACGGAACAACAAACACAGGCGGCATATTAAACTTTGTAACAAAACGCGGTCGCTGTGATACAAACGCAAAATTATTATGGACCCAGGTCGAAGTTGGCTCGGCACTTACATGGAAATACCCATCGACGATTTTATCCGGAAACAATGCGTATAGCGACTTTTATTCACTATCAATTACACGTGGTGCACAAATGGCCGACACAGGCACAAAAATGATACATATCGGCAACAACACAACATCAAATATTGTATCTTACGGCATTGCCACAGACGCATCACACCAAACGTTTCGCAATCTGGTAACATTTACGGGCGACAATTGCACAAACGCATCAAAATGCGACAGTCGCCTTATTGGAAATAACGCAACCGCAAACACCCTGCCCCGCATTATTCACAGCGGTAAAAACAATCAACAATCACACGAAGCATCCACTGGTACAATCGACGAGAAAACATTATACTATTTAAATAGTCTGGGCATCGACACAGATACCGCGATTGCTTTGATTATTGGTGGCGCTGCAACCCCTGTATTATCCCGTCTGCCCATGGAATTTTTGGTTGAATCAAAACAATTAATACAAATGGCCTTATCAAAGGATTAAACATGTTAAAAATTAAAAATTTATGTGTTTCACTTGGCGACAAAGAACTACTATCAAATATAAACTTGACGGTAAATACTGGTGAACGCCATTTAATATCTGGCCACAACGGATGCGGAAAATCGACACTGGCCAACACAATCGCTGGGAATCCAGAATACACAATTACATCAGGCACAATTGAATTTAATGGCCATGATATTACAACAGAAAACACAACAACACGTGCACTGATGGGAATATTTTTGGGTGCCCAACATGTCCCCGAAATCCCCGGCCTTACCATAACCAGCCTGATAAAACATTCTTGCATCGCACACACGCATTATCAATCAGGTCGTGATTTATCAATGGGCGAATTTTTACAAAAACTAGAATCTGCACGCGAAACATTAAACATTCCACGTGAATGGCTAAATCGCAGTGTAAACGTCGGATTTTCTGGGGGCGAACGCAAAAAAATTATGCTATTACAATTATTAATGATAGAACCAAGATTGGCGATTCTTGACGAACCCGATTCTGGCGCCGACACACAAACACAACAGCTGATTGCAAACACAATAAAATCCATGCCAAATACAACATTTATTTTTATCAGCCACCAATCAACATTTACAGATATGATAAAACCAACAAATACAACAACTTTATCAAAAGGTAAAATTGTGATAAAATAAAACCAACAGAAACAAAGGAAAGGAACATGAAAACAACAAACACACCAAATCGTCTTGCCCAATGGCTACTATGGCCACAATTAAAATTTGCCATACTTTCATTTATATGCTTTATTTTAATTGGATTGACATACGGTTTAATTGCGGGCGCAATATATGGTGCAAACCCATCACCCGCCGCACCATTATCAATATTACTGTTTATCGGGTTTATATCTTGTCTTGGTTGGCTGATACGCAGATTACCTCGCACACAACTTGGTCAAGAATCTTTTATTGCAATTAATAATGCACAAATGTTTGTTATATCTGTTGCATTCATACTATCATCCATATTTATTGTTCGCCACATGCAACAAATATTGTTTCAATTAATGATGCCAACCAATATGGTATCTACATCATTTTTAATCTTGGCATCACTATCTGGTATATTTTATTTGTATTTATTAGGAATTGTATTTACCAACATATATGTAAAATTTATTCGCGCATACGAAATGGGGATTCCTGCATGGAAAATTATATTCAGTATGCCTTTTGGATTTTCCGCGTTATGGACAGCCGGCTATATGTTAAACACACCAACAATTAAAAAATCTGACGCTTTGGCATGCCCACAATGGTACAAAAAAATAACCAAACAAATTATAACACGTCCAATAAATACAATTATTGCCTTTGTTGCAATCACATTATTATCCGGTTTCTTTTATGGATTCAGTGCAGTTTTATTAACATATTCGTTTGCATTAATATTTGGAATTTGGGTAATAAATGTTGGGCGCGCAAACTTTACAAAAAACATATCAAAGAAATATTCAACATACGCAGTTATTGTTAATATCTTGATAATCTTATCATTATTAACATTTGGATTATTGTATCCAAACAACACACAAAACGTTCAAATTGAAATATCGGACACTAACTTTACAGTTGAAACGATTGAATAAGCCAAGGAATATTACAATGAACGGAATCGTAATTTTTATTGGGATAATATTTTTATTATTGATTGCACGTTCAATAATAATACCATTATTAGTTGCCAGTTTTTTATGGTATCTGATGAACGCGATATCTGATTATTACCGTAAGATTTTCCCGTACAAAACCCCAACGAACAAATCCGAACGTATTAAATCAATTATATTTGATTGGATTTCATATATTGGAACCCTTACAACCGTATGCGGTGTGATATTCTTATTTGCGACACAAATACGTCCTATGTTTTCAGAACTGGTTATTGCATTACCATCATTACAAGAAAAACTAATCAACTTTGGCAATTACCTTTCTGCATCAATTGGAATAAAATTTGACACAAGCATGATACCAAACATAACAAAAATCGCTGCAAACATTGGTGCATCCGTTGCTGGAATCGCCACATCATTTGGTATGGTATTGGTATATATGGTATTTATGTTTGTCGAACAAAGTACATTTAATCAAAAATTTGGCGCAATGTTTCCAAACAAGCGACAATCAAAAAAGATGCGTTACATTTTGGACAGCATTGATACAAACATGAAAAAATACTTATTTGTAAAGACAATGATATCTGGCGTAACAGGTATTCTATCATATATTTGGTTACAATCAATCGGCGTTGATTTTGCTGGGGTATGGGCATTTATCGTCTTTATCACCAGTTACATTCCAACAATTGGCGCAATTGTGGCATGTGGACTACCAATATTATATTCATTAATATCCGCCCCATCATTACAACAACCGATATTGACCGCCATCGGATTAATCGGATTACAAATATTATTTGGAAACATACTCGAACCTAAATTAACTGGCAAGACATTAAACCTATCAACATTAGCTATATTAATAAATTTAGTATTTTGGGGCATGATATGGGGTGTTGCCGGCATGTTTTTCAGTGTACCAATGTTGGTTGCGATATTCATTATCACCGCACAATTTGATGCCACACGTTGGATTGCCGTATTATTATCTGCAAACGGAAATATTCCGGACAAAAACGAAGATTAAAATTGCGCTATACACATAAAAACCGGACTTTTATGTCCGGTTTATTAATGCAATTGCATTTTCTAAAATCACGCGTGCCGCTTCAGAATCCAGCTTTTGCTTTATATCGCGCACCCTGATCCGTCCCATACTTTCTTGTGCAGATACAGACGTTAAATTTTCTTCAACGAAACAAATTGGCAATTTTGTTTTCTGCGACAATAAATCAGCAAATTCACGCACCATATTTGTCGTATCAGATTCCCCACCATCTGGATAAAGTGGTAATCCAACAATAATCCCAACAGCATTTTCTAGATTTGCCATTTCTGCAACCAAATCGGCATGATTTACCGCACCACGTGGCACGACAATCGCATCACGTAAAAAGACAAAATCACGTGTAAAATCAGATACAGCAACACCAATTCGTCGTGCCCCCCAATCGATTCCCAATATACGTCCCACACGTGGAAAATCCTTGAAATCTAGCAAAATCATTGTATAATTCCTTTACTTTATAAATATAGGATTGAAAATGGCATTTAGCAAGCAACAATTACAAAAATTCGCAGACCTGATAAAAATCGAAATTTCTGATGAAAAATTGGCAGAAATGAATATTGATTCTGTTGTTGAATGGTTGGACAAATTACAAAAAATCGATACAACAGGCGTACAACCATTATTAAACCCATCGGAACACCCATTACCAGAACGCGAAGATACGGTTACTGATGGCAACATACGTGATTTAATTTTGGCAAATACGCCTGATAATTCTGGCACATCACGCGGATACTTTGCTGTTCCCAAAGTTATGGACGGAGAATAAGATGCCAACAAAACCCAAGATACGTGTATATTTTGTTGCAAACTATGTACCAGACTATGACTACGAAATATTTGTCGGCAACATTGATTCTGCCGCCTTGGAAGCATTGATATCCAAATTATCCGACAAACACAACGGTCCAAAATCTGATTCTTGCATACGTACAATGGCATTAAGCCACAAAGATAATTTATACTATGGTGCCAACCCATTTTATGATAGACGCAATCAATCACTTGAAATATCAGACTTGTTTTATTTTGACAATTCCATGCCAAAGTGCATGTGCAACAAAAACGATAAAAAATTAACGGAACAAGAAAAAACAAATATCTGTTACAAGAATCTTCGTTCTGGAAAATGTTGTGATAAATTCATGCGTGAAACAATGGGTACAATACTTTTTCCAAAGCATTATACAAAACAATATCACACGAATACACCTCAAATGAAAAATGATATAAGTATTTTAAATTTATCAAATCGCGCAACCAATGCGTTACGACGTGGCAACATTCATACAATCGAAGACTTAATAGTTACATATCAACAATTAGATCGTCGTGAATTTTTGTTAAAGTTCAGATCTATTGGCACACAAATATATGACGAAATATCTGACGCAATAAACAAACAATTTAAAGCGAACCAAACAGCTCAGCAGATAATTTTCAAAAACAACACAAAAACAAAGTAAAGAACATGATAAACCTAACATTAACAAACGCATTAGAAAAATTAAACAATGGCGAAATCAGCGCTGTCGAATTAACACGTGCATATCTGGACCGCATTGAAAAATATGGTGCTGATTTAAATTGTTATATCACTGTTACACCGGAACGCGCAATGGCCGACGCGGCCGCATCAGATGCGCGTCGTGCTGCGGGCAACACATTACCATTGGACGGTATTCCAATCGCAATGAAGGACTTGTTTGCGACACGTGGAATTCGTACAACGGCTGCATCACGCATGCTGGAAAATTTTGTACCAGAATATGAATCCACCATTTCACAAAAGTTTATTGATGCGGGGACTGTTCTGCTGGGCAAAGCCAATTTGGACGAATTCGCCATGGGCACGTTCAGCAAAACCAGTTACTTTGGTGCACCAATTAATCCATGGCAAATGGAACGCAAATTAACAGCCGGTGGTTCTTCGGGTGGTTCTACATCTGCGGTCGCATCTGGTTTGGCAATTGCCGCAACAGGAACGGATACCGGTGGATCGATTCGTTTTCCGGCCGCAATAACAGGATTGGTTGGAATGAAACCAACATATGGTCTTTGTTCACGTTGGGGTTGTGTTGCATTTGCATCAAGTCTTGACACACCGGGCCCAATTACACGTACTGTTGATGACGCGGCATTAATGTTATCTGCAATGGCGGGTCACGACCCCAAAGATTCAACCAGTGCACAAAACGGCTTTACATGCAATGTACCACTGGAACCAGTATTGGGGGATGGGAAAAAATTACGCGTTGGAATTATCAAAGAATTTGCAGACGTCGAAATTTCTGGTGACATGAAATCATTATTTGAAAAACGTATTGCCGATTTAAAATCCATGGGCGCCGAAATAGTCGAAGTATCAATTCCAAATATCTTGGATGCATTGGCGGCATATTATATAATCGCCCCTGCCGAAGCATCATCAAATTTAGCACGATATGATGGCATGCGTTATGGTTTACGTGTCGAAGGTCACGACATTTACGATACATTCAAGAAAACCCGCGCTGCCGGATTTGGCGAAGAAGTACAACGCCGTATGATTGTTGGCGCGGCCGTTTTATCCAGTGAATCATATGATGTTTATTTCATGCAGGCTGCACGCGTTCGTCGCATGATTGCAGACAGCTTTAACAAGGCATTTGAACAATGCGATATGATAATTTGTCCTTCATCTGCGGGCACCGCAATGCCATTGGATTCCGGTTTATCACCATTGGAATTCTATGCATTGGATTTATTTACGGTTGCGATGAATTTGGCTGGTGTACCTGCGTGCAGTGTTCCATGCGGTTTGGCAACAAACGGCCTGCCATTGGGCATCCAGGTTATCGGCCGTCGCTTTGATGATATGCGTGTTCTGCAATTGGCCAAGCATATTGAAACCGCGGCTGGCATTGACAATCGTCCAACAGTAATAATGGGGAAATAAAAAATGACCGTAAAAACGGCCGCTTTAAAAAAAGAAGTGGTGGCTAGGGACGGAATCGAACCGCCGACACAGGGATTTTCAGTCCCTTGCTCTACCAACTGAGCTACCTAGCCGACTGCGGGACAAATAATAAGATACAAAAAACAAAAAATCAAGGGAAAAAGATAAAATGTTTACAATAAAAGGCAAAACGTGTGATTGGGAATTGGTAATCGGGCTGGAAACGCATATCGAAGTACTGTCCGAATCGAAATTATTCAGTGGTGCATCTGCGGACTATAACCCAACCGTATCCCCAAACACCCAGGTTTCAATGGTTGACGTTGCAATGCCTGGCATGTTACCTGTATTAAACAAATACTGTGTTGAACAGGCGATTCGTATGGGATTGGGTTTAAATGCTGAAATTTCCCGCCACAGTCGTTTTGCACGTAAACAATACTTTTACCCTGACCTGCCCCAAGGCTATCAGATTTCACAACCTGCGGATGAAGCACCTGTTGTTGGTCGTGGCTGGGTTGAAATCATGGGCGATGATGGTAACCCCAAAAAGATTTTCATTGAACGCGCACATTTGGAACAAGACGCCGGAAAATTAAAACACGACGTACACCCAACAAAATCCTTTGCTGATTACAATCGCACTGGTGTTGGCTTGCTTGAAATCGTAACATTCTTGGACACAAAGAATCCAGAAAACAACTCTTACATTTCATCACCGGACGAAGCCGAACGTTACTTGCGCGAAATTCGTGAAATTGCACGCGCACTGGGCGTATCCAAGGCAAACATGGAAGAAGGTTCAATGCGCGCGGACGTAAATGTTTCCGTACGTCCGGTTGGCGATACAAAATTCCGTACACGTACCGAAACAAAAAATATGGTTTCATTTAAATTTATTAAATCCGCCATTGAATATGAGGCACGTCGTCAAATCGAAATCTATGAAAACGGTGGTACCGTTTCCCAAGACACAATGCGTTATAACCAAGGCGAAGGAACAACATCTGTAATGCGCAGCAAAGAAGACGCATTGGATTACCGTTATTTCCCAGACCCAGATTTATTACCAATAATTATTTCTGATGAAACAATTGAACGCATTCGCAGTACTATGCCCGAATTACCATCTGCAACACGCGCCCGCTATACGCAGCAATTTGGCCTTTCTGAATATGACGCGGCACGTCTTACCGAAACAACCGATATTTCACGTTGGTTTGATTGCGCGGTAAACGGAAATTCAAAATATGCAAAATCAATTGCAAACTGGTTAATCAGTGAATTATTTGCACACCCAGAAAACTGGGACACAAAAAATGAAAAATCAGGAATCGTTGATGAAATGCGTATTATCACGCCATCAGATATATACGAATTGGTTGATATGATTTCTGAAAACACAATCAACGGCAAACAAGCCAAAGAAATCTTTATCAAAATGCTGGATGGCGAATCGGGCACACCACGCGAAATCGCCGACAAATATGGCATGAAACAAATGACCGACACCGGCGCAATTGAAAAAATTATTGACGAAGTTATTGCATCAAACCCAGCCCAGGTTGAACAATATAAATCTGGCAAAGTCGGACTGCTTGGTTTCTTTGTTGGCAATGTTATGAAAGCATCCAAAGGTCAGGCAAACCCAGCTATGGTAAATGAATTAATGCGCAAAAAATTATCATAAAAAAGGATACGTCATGAAAAAACACACACAAACAATCAAAGTTGTAACATTAATTTCAAACGACCCTATTACTGGCGTAAAATATGGAACCATTGAAATATTGGTACCAACATTCGAAACAAAATATGCACCACGTGCATATACCAACGCACAACAAATTAAACAAAAGTTTATAAATGCCTGCAGAACAGCACACAAGTAATCATGCGGCGCTATATCAAGAGCTTGTAAACATGATTTCAAACGAAGTATATTACGATTTGATCAAAATGTTGCGCGAAATACGCCAACACGAAGCAGTATCAAAAATACGTAAGCGTGAAGAAAAATATCGTCAACATCATCATTCTCGCGCATATAATATCACACATAAAAACATACGATGCAATATGTTAAACAAACGAACAAAACACAAGTAAAAAGATATAAAATGAAAAAATTTTTTATCCAAACCTTTGGCTGTCAAATGAATGTATATGATGGTTGGCGCATTGCTGCGATGTTGGAACATCGTGGAATGGAACGTACCGACAACATCCCTGACGCGGATGTAATTATACTTAACACGTGCGCCGTACGCGCCAAGGCTACGGACAAAGTTTTTTCTGCACTGGGCCGTATTCGACGCGCCAAAAAGCCCACTGCCCTTTTTGGGATTGTTGGCTGTGTTGCCCGCGAAGCAGGCGCAACCGCATTTCATCGTATTCCCGATTTAAATTTTGTTTTGGGTCCCCAAAGCTATCATAAACTGCCAGACATTTTAGAAAACCCTGATGCACGACTATTAAATATTGATTTGGGCGGTTTAGAAAAATTTGATGAATTACCACAAATGGAACGTTCACCAATTGTATCATACATACCAATTCAAGAAGGCTGCAATCACGTATGCACATATTGCATTGTTCCATACACACGTGGCCGCGAATTATCACGTCGCTTTGATGATGTAATGCGCGATACAATTCACGCGGCAAAAACAGGCGCTGTTGAAATATGTTTCTTGGGGCAAAATGTAAACGGGTATAGATTTAGTGATGAAAATGGCCACGAATACAAACTGTCCGACCTGATACGTGAAACCGCAAAAATCCCAGAAATCAAGCGTATACGTTTTACTTCCAGTTACCCAACAGAAATGACAGACGATTTAATTGAAATGTTCGCATCCGAACCAAAATTACTGCCATTTTTAAATATGCCGATTCAAAGCGGATCACAAGATGTATTAACACGAATGAATCGACCATATAGTCTGGAATTATACACTGACATTATTCGCAAACTAAAAATTGCACGTTCTGACATTCAAATATCATCTGATTTTATTGTTGGATTCCCCGGCGAAACAGATTCTGATTTTGAACAAACAATGAAAATCGCCGAACAAATAAAATATATAAATTCATATTCATTTAAATATTCACCCCGCCCCCATACAGCGGCGGCATTGATGCCCAATCAAATTCCAGAAAATATAAAATCTGAACGTCTGGCAAAATTGGACACATACTTAAATGAAGTGCAACGTGAATTTAATATTTCATGTATTGATAAAACATTCGAATGTCTATTCGAAGGTCGTGACAAAACCGGAAAACATTTGATATATCGTACACCATACATGCAACAATGTATTGTTTCCGCACCCACAGACATAGATATACCAACATTATCAAAAATTCGTATAACCGCTGCAAACAAGGCATCATTACGTGGTGAATTTATTTCAGATAACTAAAATACAAAATTTAACTTGGCGGTAATTTCATATGACATAACATCATACATATGATGTACCGCCAACCCCAACGCTCCACCAATACCATCAAGATCAGATAATGCTGACACATCTATCCCAACATATGGATTTATATCCGTATCGATTGCCGCGCGTATATCATAAGCATATTTAATTCCCAAAACATCTGCCGCACCACCAAGAACAAAACCAACACGTTCTGCCACATCGAAATAATCACCTTCTTCTATACGCATTAAATCCGCCATAACACCCACAAATGGCGCAACATATATAGATTTATTAACATCATATTTATAAGCAACATCAAACGTCATAAATCCATAAATTGAATCAGGCCGTTCAGACAATTTACCCATATAATAAACTTTGTCTATATCCGTCTGCACATACCCCGCACCAAGTTTTGAATTTATAAAAATATTTTCATTTACAAAATAACGCATCATAAAATCCAACGAATATATCATTGCTGCAAATTCATCTAGATCCGACAAATACTCCATACGCGTTACATCAAAGCCAACATTCAAATCAAAACTATCACTATTACATAACTTAACCCGCCCCATTAAACCATACGCATAAAAATTATCTGACAATATAAATTTTGTTTTTAACCCAGCATCTGCAATATCCATATTAAAATCATACCTATCAAAAACTGTCAGAACTTTAATTTGTTCATATAATATATCTGGACTAAAACGAACCGATGAATCTAAAATATCATTTATAGCCTCTAAACTATCCGCATTATCCAACGCGCCAAACAAACCATCACTATCTGCAGAATTACGCATATCGTCTAATACAACACCCAGACCTGCATCAAAGACCTTGTCATAATCATTTTCACGTTGACGCGACACATACAACTTACCATCTTTCATATAACCACTGTTTACATACATAGAATCCGTACTGGCAGACATAACAGTAACAAATCCACTACCATAAATATTACGCAAGACCAACGCATCATTTGATGTTTCATCAATATCAACAATAAACTTTACTTCATCTAACACCTCTATCGGCGGGTTGTTTTTAAATTCCGTTCCATTTATTCTAATCGCAGAATTTTTCAAAATAATTTTATCCGCCCCTGACGCAACATTCATTAATTCAGACAAATTCAAAACAGTATTTGTATTCACCAACACATCAAAATCAACATTTGTATTTATGGGTTTCAGGGAATCTGCACCTGATATTATTTGCACAATTCTGGAATTTGCACCCAAAACAACATTAACATTCATTGTCCCCGCATTTACAATATCGACACGACACGCATCACAAACCCTGATATTTCCATTAATCGTACCATAATTTTCAAACACGATACTTTCTGAAACAGAAATATTTGCATCATCAATTACATCATATTTTGATACAGAAACATTCTCACTATAAATATAATTTGCCGCACAGGCATATTCCGTATTAAACAATAACGGCAAAAACATACATATAAAAAGAAGACTATTCCGAATCATTAAAAACTTCCTGAAATGCATCATAGCACACAGGAAATTTTTCTAAAAGCACCTATTTAACAAAAAAAATCCCCCATTATCTGGGGGATTATGAACTGCGGAACCAATGATTATTTCATTAATTTACCCCAACCTGCCTTATATCCACCATCGCGTTCCAAATAGATATTCGCGCCATTTAATTGTGCAGCACTTAACCCCTGAATCATATATGTCTGATTCAAGTGACCACTAACACCAGTTTCCAACAATGGCAACTGAACGTTCATTGCATGTGATTTATTACAGCATTTTGCATCATTATAACAATTACCACATTGGTATAATTTTACAGTATATGGCACATTTGGACGCATATCTTTTAAATCCACAACCATTTTCAAACCATTATCTGTTTCATGAAATTTAATATGCCCCATTTTTGATTCACCACCATGACTGCTGCGTGTGTACATCTTTGCATAAACACTATCAACATCTGCATTTTCATGTGTTTGATATACAACAATAGTATCCGATTCGATAACTTCAACCGGTTGTGCATAAGAAATATTTTTCATTTTTTGATGATGATGCTTTTTTTGCGGACATGTCATACATCCACTAAGCAATACTGCCGCACCCAACATAGATGCGAAAACAAATGTTTTTTTTGCCATGTTTGTCATAAAGTTTCTCCTTTTTTTCTTTATGGTTACACAGACAACTTTACAACATTTCATCATAACATACCTTAGGTTTGATTCCCTAAAACCCCGAAAAGCATGCGTATAGCAAGATTTTAGAATAGTATCCTATTAACCTAAACACATAAATTATGTTAGATTCACCATGCAACAAAACCAAAGGAGAGCAAAATGTATGAACTAATACAACATTTAATTGCATTTAAATATGCATGCAAAATAAACCACTGGTCAACAGACAATTATTCTAAACATTTATTATTTGACCGCCTGACCGAAGATTTAGATACCTGGGCTGATGCAATTGCCGAATGCTATTTCATGGCACTGGATAAAAAAAATGTATTCAAAGCAGATTTATTAAATCCAAAATTAATAAATCGTGATTTGGTCAAAGCATGTGAATTGATAATGGAACATTTGGAAAAATTACAAAATGACAATGATACAAACGAAGGCATGAATTCACTATTAAGCGGAATTGAAGAAGGCTTTTTAAATAAACTTGCATTGGCAAAATTAGTTTAAAAAAACGCCCTTTGGGGCGTTTTTTTTATTAGAACATAAATCTGATACCGACATCACCACCAAAGTTATGCAACCCTGATTGAATATCGATATACGTATAACGTGCCGCCAAATCAACAGCAAAACGTTCCATATCAAAAGTTACCCCCATTGTTCCCATTGCTGAAAAACGGGTTTTATTTTCACTATGACGTGGAACTAAATCACCATGACGTTCAACATCTGTAAATGCGACACCTGCACCGACGCCAACAAATGGGCGCAACATTTTATATGGACCAAATTCCATATAATTGTTCCACAATAATGTCTGTGTTTTTGCCTTTACATCTATGCCACCAACAGTTGGCCCAAAGTTTTCCTGATCAGACAATTTACCAAAATAAGTCCATTCAACTTCAGAACGAACCGTATCACAGACTTCAAGACCTAATGCGGCACGACCTTGGAAAATATAATCTGTCATAGATTCTTTATTGCCTTCATATTTATAATTCAGGTTTGAATAACTCATACCACCACGCAATCCAATATATGGATCCATACCCCACATTGTCCAACTGCTACCTTGGTCAGGATGATTAATTCCCGCAAATGCAGGACATGCAATCAGCACCGCCAGTGTTGATATTGCTAACTTTTTCATTTTTTCTCCTTTTTTGTTTTTAAGTTTTAAAAGTTTCATGTCAACACTTGAATTCTATCAGTGTTATTTAAATATTTACATAGGTATGAATCCCTTAATTATTCTCCACAATATAAAGACTTGCATTTATTGAAAAAATGACTATAATGACCCCAGTCTTAATAACTACAAACATCTGGATGCGTAGCTCAGTTGGTAGAGCAACTGACTCTTAATCAGTGGGTCCAGGGTTCGAGTCCCTGCGCGTCCACCAGAATATAACGGTCACTTTTGTGACCGTTTTATTTTGGTTTGGACAAAGCCGGACGAGAACCCAAAAAGGGTTCGGAACGTCAGTTGCCAAGAACAAGTTTTTTTTATAAAAAAACGCAGTTCGCGGCTTACGTAGTGAATGGAACCCATTTACGATTAACGGAAATGGGAATATACAGTCCCTGCGCGTCCACCAGAATATAACGGTCACTTTTGTGACCGTTTTATTTTGGTTTGGACAAAGCCGCCATGCGGCGGCTTGCTTTATTGTGTTATACATCTGGGACGTAATTCTACATTTTTTATATCCTCAATCGTTTGTGTCCCTGCCAACCACATTACACGTTGTAAATCAGATTGCAAATATTCAAATACCGATTCAACACCACGCCAACCACCTAATGCCAACCCATAAATTACCGGCCGTCCAATCGCAACAATATCTGCGCCACTAGCAATTGCCTTGAATATATGTTGCCCACGTCGAATACCGCTATCGAAAATAATTGGCACACGATTATTTACACGTTCGGCAATCTCAGTCAACACTTCAAAAGATGCGGGTCCGCCATCCAATTGCCGCCCACCATGATTTGAAATCCATATTGCATCGGCACCGGCCATTATTGCAATTTCTGCATCATCAGGATGCTGAATTCCTTTAACAAGGACTGGCAAATCAGTTAACGTTTTCAAATATACAATATCGTATGGTGTAAACCTATTCTGCGATGCTGCAAATATTTTACTTATCCCCTGTCCTTTGGTTACCCCCATTTTTTTTGCAACATTTGGCAATTCCAACGGAAATCTAAAATTATTTTTTGCATCACGCCATCTATTTCCACCTATTGGGGCATCAACAGTTAGTATAATTGCGCTGTACCCTAGATTCTCTGCGCGTTTTACAATCTGGCGATTAAACTCATCATCCTTGCTAAGATATAATTGGAACCATTGTGGCGCCCCATTACCTGCGATTCTAATTTCTTCTAATGTTGAACTTGCAAAATTACTGACACACATGATTGTACCCGCTGCGGCCACGCCACGCGCACTGCCCGCTTCGGCAGAAACATGCGCCAAACCATGTGCCGCGGCCGGCGCAGCAATCACAGGCAAACTAATATTGATTCCAAATATTGACGTTTGTGTATTGGGGGCAACAACACCCGTTAAAACACGTGGAATAATATCAACAGAATCAAAGGCCAAAGTATTTCTACGCATTGTTTCTTCGGTTTCTGCGCCACCTGCAATATAATCAAAACCAGCTTGTGTAATTATATTTTTTGCCCTATGTTCTAAATCATCCATATCCAGAATTGTAATTTTTTCATCACGTTCAGACGCATGGTAACCAACTTGTAACGATTGATTTTTATTCATACGCACCACCAACCACACAACCAATAAAAACACCAACAACACACACAAAACAAAGATAAATTTTTTCATATTAATCCCCCTGTACACACAGGATATCACAGGATTAAACAAAATATGACACGACAATATTCATAAAAAAAGCACCCATAAACAGGTGCCCTATTTTTTTAAATAAACATTTGGATTATATGCTTTGGTACCTTTTCTTATTTCAAAGTGCAATTGTGGTTTATCAACCTTACCTGTTTCACCAACAGTTCCAATTTTTTGTTTCACAGACACCTTGCTACCGCGCTTTACATTCATGGAATCTAAATGTGCATATACCGTCATCCAACCACCAGAGTGCTGAATAATTATCAAATTTCCCATTCCTTTGACTTCATTACCTGCATATGCAACAACACCATTTTCTGCTGCAACCACATTGGCCCCACGTGTTCCCGAAATATTTATCCCATCATTAAACAACCCATTTGACTTTGCGCCATAATCAGACAATATTTTTCCCCGCAACGGCCACGAGAATTTAGAAGACGAGCGTTCTACAATCTTTGGCAATTTCTTTGATGGGTCCGAAGAAATCTTTTTTGGCTGCTGTTTTTTTGCAACAACATCTTTCTGTTCAGTCGCCTTTACATTTGTCTGTTTTTCTTGCACTGTCGCCGTTTTTTTATTATCAACCACACCCTGCTTTTCTTTTACCGAAACATCTGATTTTTTTTCTGTTGGCTGTGACAACTTTTTTTCAGAAACGATTTCTAGGTCTGGCACACGTAACTTCTGCCCAACACTTAAAGTAAACGGGGGTTTTAAATTATTAATAACGGCCAAATCATTAACAGGTATCGCATACATACGCGACACAGAATACAGTGTATCACCACGTGCCACAGTAATATCCTTTAATTGGACACGCGTAACATTTTGGACCGCTTGTTGTGGTTTTGTAACATTCAAAACATCATCTGATTTTTCCTGTACCCGCGATATAGTTTTCTGTGGCTGTTTTATTCTTAATTTCTGTCCAACAGACAACAAGTACGGTTGGCTTAAATCATTTAACCCGGCCAATTCATCAACCGTTGTATTATATTTTTTTGAAATCTTATACAAAGTATCCCCAGATTCAACAGTTACAAAATCATCTGTTTTATCATGTTCTATATCCCTTGATTGTCCACCATACATTGGGACGATTAAATATTGATCTGTATTTTCTTGTTTTTGTGAAATTATGATTTCATCACCCGTATCTGCATTCAGATTATCTTGTGTTGGAATAACATAATCATCAACACTGGCATACATTACATAATCTTGATTTTCATACGTACCATACATTTGTGGCGATGCATACATACCATAATCAGAAACCGCAGAATTATATATTTCGGGTTCGGCATTTGGGTCGGCCAACAATGCTGGATAACGCGCCGAAATAAAATCACCAACACTATCTGGCAAAGACACAATTTTTGGTCTTAAATCACACGCCGCCAACACAAACAAAACACCACAAAAAAGCCAATTGATTTTTGTCATATACATATTATATCACAAAATCAATCACGACGCATAAACAAAATACTGATTTCAAACAACAACCACATTGGCAACGCCAATAAAATTTGCGATACAACATCTGGTGGCGTTAATACCGCGGCAACAATTATAATAATAGAAATTGCATACCGACGCACTTTAATCATTTCATCTCGAGACAAAACCCCAATTCTGTTTAATAAAACCAAAACCAAAGGCAACTGAAAAGCAATTCCAAAAACTTTTAACATACCAATTGCAAACGTCAAATAATCTCGCATATCCGGTATTAACAATGTACTGACCGGCGCCCCATGATTCAGTTCCACAAAAAACTTAAACACCAAAGGAAACATAAAATAAAAAGCAAAACCCGCACCAACTAAAAACAACACTGGCGACAAAACCATCAAAGCCCAAATAAATACACGTTCATTTTTCTTTAACCCCGGCTTAACAAATGCCCAAATATGCCACAACAAAACTGGTATAATCACAAGCAACGCAAACAGTGTTGCCAAAGAAAAACGAATCATTAACCCATCAGATAATCCGGTATATAAAAATTCCACATCACCCCAAACATTAATCAAAGGCTGTGCCAAAAATTCTTGAATAAATGGCGAAACATACCAACCCACAACAAAAACAATAATAAAAATTAATAACGTCCATAAAATACGACGACGCAATTCAGAAAAATGTTGCAACAAAGTCATATTTTTCATTTTGTTGCCTTTTTCTTTGGTTTACTTGCTTTTTTTACAGTTTGTTTTTTTTTCTTTGGCAAAACAGTGGAAAATTCTGCCAAAACATCATCTGTGGTTGATTTGATTAAATCATCAATTGGTTTTTCTATATCAATTTGATTTTTTATATTTTCAGACACATCAGTTATTTTCCACATCATTTGACGAAAGAAATTAACAACACGTGCCAAGAATCTGGCAACATCGGGCCACATGCGCACTGGGATAACCAATACCGCAACAATAATAATTACCAAAAATTCTGCCCAACTGATACCAAACATCTTTTATTAATCGTAATAGTCATCACCACCACTGGTGCTAATTGTCTTGTGTCGTTTTATTTGAAAATAATTTTTATCAAAATCATTTTTTTCACGCAATCCTTGGAACACAACATCGGTTGTTGCACCGGTTGCATCAACCACAGACCATGAATTTAATCGCACTGGTTTTTTATCAAAAAACACCGTCATATACCCCAATCCTTCTTGACCACGTAAATTCATCTTTAGACCAAAAGAATTTTTATAATCATATGTATCTGTTACTACAATATCATCATCCGTCAGATTGATATTTTTTCGAACCAAGATTCCCGCGGGTGTACTGGTCAAAGGAACCGTTGTGATTTGATCCAAAGAACTATCAAAAAAATATAAATCTTGACCATCCGAAATCAACTGAATTGGCATATTATCATAATCCAAACGCACGCGCCCAGGACGCAACATTGAAAAAGTTCCCTTTTCTTGTTTTTTATTTGCGGTCTGAACAAAGTTACCAGTCAATCCTGTTACAGAATTCAAATATTTTTCTGCACTTTTAACAAATTCAGAATTCACATCTGCATTTGCAGCGACACAAACAAATAATGACAAGACAGCAACAAAAAACTTTTTCATAATTTTATTCCTTTTTGAACAATTCCAACACACGTGCGCGCACATTTTCCAAATTATCACGGACGACGGCACCTGCAGCCCTATCATGACCACCGCCACCCAATTCCACCGCAATATGATTTATTGGTTTACTGCGACTACGAATCGACAATCCAATCTGTTCAGGTTTTTGTTCTTTTAATAAAACAATATATTCAACACCTTGAATTTGCCCCAACAAACTTAAAATCAATTCACCACGACCATCCAAATACTTATAATCTTTTTTACGTACTATTGCCAATGCCAAACGTCCTTTATAGAAGAATTCTGCATCTGCAGTTGTACGTGCTTCTAATTGAATCGCCTTGCGTGGTTTATTATGCATTGATTCAATCAATGTTCTGATATTTACCCCACCATCAACCAAATCTGCCATGACACGTAACGCATCACCATTTCGCACAAACTTAAAATTTCCCGTATCCGTCAGGATTGCCAATGCCAACAAATCCATAACATAACTGTCAATTGACCAATTTGCCATACGTGCAATTTTATATATCTGCATCGCAGTTGCAGCCGCCGCATCATCATTCAAGCATAAACTGGCGACATTATTTTCATTCTTATGATGATCAATTTCGACAACCATCTTTGCGTTATCGATAATTGGCTGTGGACCACCAATATGCAAAGGATTTCCATAATCCAAAACAATTGCCAAATCAAACGGCTGTGTCATATCAACGCGTTCATAATACTTTATATGTGTACGCAAAGGAACATTATCCAATGCATCAGGAATATTACCATCATAGACCGCAATTGGGCGCACACCAAAATTTTCTTCGATTAAATGTTTTAATGCCAAAACACTGCACAAAGAATCACCATCAGGATTTTTATGTCCCATAATTGCAATTGTTTTTGCACCACGAATACATTCAATAAAATCTTTAACTTTTACATCCATACCATTACCTATATTGCCAAATCTTCTATAAAGAATTGTGCACTAACCCGACCATTATATTCATTTTCCTTTAACTTTCCCAACATAGTTATTTTAGTATTCACATTTGCATCGTCCAGCAAAAAATCCCCAACCGGCGTACCAACCAAATTAAAACCAACAAATTGTAATTGTGTTCCCGCACTGGTCATAACGGCACCACGTAAATGTGCACCATTTCCCATCACTGCAGCATATCGCAATGACGCACCATGCAACACTAATACAGGTTCGGGATTACCCTGACCAAAAGGTTCCAAACCTGACATTTTATTTACCAAAGCAATATTTGCTGCCCCTGCGTCTAATTCAACATCTGCAATTACTTCAGATGCAATTTCCTGACCATTCAATTGCTTTTTTACAGCCTCTTCTAAAAAAGCGCAAAATTCTAATTCTTTATCTGCATTCAATGAAAAACCAGCGGCGGCAGCATGCCCACCACCTTCACTAACAATACCCGCGGCCAATGCATCATGAATTATTTTACCCAAATCAATACCCGCGACCGAACGCCCAGACCCATTAATAACCCCATCTGCCTTGGTTGCGACACATGACGGCATATTATATTTATCTTTTAAACGCCCCGCGATAATTCCCATAACACCGCCATGCCAATTATCGCCACAAACAAACAAACTACACTTTCCAGACGCACAACACTTTTCTGCCATTTCTGTTGCGGATAACATAATAGCATTTTGAATATCAATACGTTCTTGATTCATCTGATGCAATTTGTTTGCCAAATCATTCGCAATCAGAGGATTATCAGTCAACAACAAATCCAGCGCAGGCGCCGCCGAATCCAAGCGCCCTGCGGCATTCAAACGTGGCCCCAACGCAAAACCTGCTGCATACACAGATGGTTTTTTTATACCGGCAATATCCATCAATACACGCAATCCCAAATTTTGGCGCAACCCCAACACTTTTAATCCGGTTGTAACAAAAGCACGATTTAATCCAACCAGCGGCATTGTATCGCATATTGTTCCCAATGCGACCAAATCCATATAATTCATCAGATTCATATTCTGTAACACAGCCTGAACATCTGCATCCAAATCACGTGTTTTTAATTCACGATTTAAGGCAACCAAAACCAAAAACGCAACCCCAACCCCCGCCAAATAAGACAAATCAGATTCATCATCAATACGTTTTGGATTAACAACCGCATCCGCGGACGGCAAAACCGAATCGGGCGAATGATGATCCGTCACCACAACCTGCATACCATGTTCACGCGCACATTCAACCTCTGCCACGCCACTAATACCACAATCAACGGTAATCAATAGGTTAACACCATCTGCTGCAATTTCTTGTATTGCCTGATTATTCAAACCATACCCTTCACCTTCGCGGGTTGGCAAATGCCAAACAACATCCACCCCCAAGGCGCGTAAATATTTTACAAAAATCGCAGTTGATGTAATTCCATCAACGTCATAATCACCATATATTGCGATTTTCTTTTTATTTTGGATTGCATCTGCAATTATATGCGCAGCAACATCCATATCCTTTAACACACATGGATCAGGCATATATTCTTTGATACTGGGGTTCAAAAACTTTTCAATATCTGCATCTGATTCAACACCACGACTGATTAAAATTTGTTTAACCAAATCATTTGAATTATCAAAACCATCTGCCACCACCATCCATGCTCGTCCCAGCATAGATTTATCTACTATCTTTCTCACGCTATACTCTTTTTTTTATTATCAAGTACATTATAATCAAAAATTATTCAAATAGCAACGGCAGGATACTATCAAGAATTTTCCCTGTTGTTGGCACCGCATTCCATGCCGCAGTACGCCAACCCCACGATTCTTTTGTGCCTTGTGGTTCATCCAGCACAATCAAAATCGTGTATTGTGGCGCATCTGCTGGAAACACCCCAACAAAAGCAGTAATATTTCGTTTTGTATCAATTTTTCCATTTGTATATTTTTCTGCAGTTGCGGTTTTTCCTGCAATTTTAATTCCTGCAACACGTGCTTTTTTTCCACTTGTTTCTTCTGCGACACGCAACATAATCGGGCGTAACTTTGCAGAAATTTCATCTGCCAAGACACGTTCCCCACGCACAACACCAACACTTCTCTTTTGCAATGTTGGATATATATAGATTCCACCATTTGTAACGGCATTTACGGCCAACATCAAATGCATTGGTGTTACGGCATACCCCTGTCCATACGCAACAGTTGCCCTTTCCACAGGCCCCCATTTACGCTGTGGAATACTGTTTTCTGTACGTCCAAATTCCAAGCTTAATGCCTTGTCCATATGCAAACGTTCAAAGAATTCTTTTTGTGCACCATCTGGCAATTCCAAAGCAATTTGCGCACTGCCTACATTACATGAATGCACCATAATTTCTTCTACATTAATACTTGGGCGTGGCGGCTTAAAACTGCGAATATCTGTAATTTTTTTTGCAATTCGACCATTTTTATCATAAATCGGATACGGCTTGGCAACATAATACTCTTTTTTTACATCGATACCATTTTCCAGTGCCAATGCAGTATTAAATATTTTAAATATAGACCCCAATTCATAAACGCTTCGCATTGGTTTGAACAATCGATTTGCCGCCGGATCTGCGCGTAAATTTTGTGGGTCATAATCTGGCAAAGACACCATTGCAATAATTTCCCCTGTCCTAGAATCCATTAACATTCCCATTGCGGCCTTGGTCTGATATTTTTGCATTGCGAATGACAATTGGTCATAAAATACAGATTGAATACGCGAATCCACCGACAAACGCAACGGATCCTTATTTTCCGTCAGATAATCATTATAAACCCTTTCTGCCCCTTCCAGACCGCGACCATCTTCGCCAACGAAACCAACCACATGTGAAAACAGTCTGCGTTTTGGGTATTTTCTGGTTTGAATTCTTTCAACTTCCAATCCTTCTAAACGCGCTTGTTGTATCTGTTCGCGTTGTTTGTCTGACGCATATTTTTTCAAACGTATAAAGGAACGACCGGAATTAACCAATTCAATCGCTTCTGCCAAAGAATATTCATATGGAAAAACCTGATGAATTGTTTGTGCGACCGCATCTCTGTCTTTTTCCCGTACGGCGCGATTACGTAAAATCACATGTCCTGATTCGACATTTTTCGCCAAGATATCACCATTTCTATCCACAATATCTGCACGCGATACGACCCATTCGCCATCAGAACCGGCCAAACGCGAACGATTTGTTCCTAAAATTCCCAATTGTAATGTGCGGCCAACGAACAAAACAAACGCCAGCATAAAAGCAATATAAACAGCCCCTAATCTTTTGCGTGCCAACCCATCAACACAGGTTCCAAAAAATCCATGCTTAAAAATATCTCTTCCGACTTCGAACATTATTGCGCATTCCTATCTACCAATTCATCAATTGCAACTGTTTTTCTAAAACTGACCGATTCGGTTTTTGGAAACATTCCAACCACCGAATTACGTAAAACTTCGGGTCGAACCAATGATGCAAAGTTCGCTTCGGCCAACGCAATTTTTTGTTGTGTATGAACGATATCACGACGCACACGATTTATGGCACGATTTTGCGTACGAAAAGACACCTGTAATACCACAGACATCAACAACACAGTTCCCAAGAACCATGCACCAATTCGTAACATTTTTTCATCATCACCCATAAATCCCCCCAATATACCAAAATATGATTTCAATGTGTATTTTATCACAAATTCTGTAAAAAACGAATCATAGAATCTAACCCATTCATACGCCCTGCCCCTAAATTAATCCCCAGCGCACAAAATTCTGATTTCAGATTCATTTTTCGAATTTCATCTGGTGTTTTTCCATCAACCATTGCGATAATTATTGCAACAATTCCACGCACCACCGCCGAATCGGCACGCCCATAAAAATTATTTCCGCGAACACAAATTTGAACAAATGATGCACAACCACCAATTTCGAAACACTGTGCATCGTCTGGCACAGGACATAAAGTCTTTCCAAAATCCATCATCATTTCCAATCTATCGACGGGATTATCCAATGCCAATAAAATATTCTTCATTTGTTCATAATTCATACCCAATTACCATCCCTGATTTGTTAAATCTAATTCAACACGTGCGGCATCAGACATACGCGACAAGTCCCATGGTGGATTCCAAACCAATTCTACGTTTACCTTTTTATCACCGACCAATTCTTGAACAGAATCATGTACCTGTTGCAACATTTCTTCCATCATTGGACATGTTGGACTGGTAAAAGTCATTTTAATATTAATTCCTTGTTCAGAAATATCGATATCATAAATCAGTCCCATATCCCAAATATTAACAGGGATTTCTGGATCATATATTTTCTTTAAGACCGCAATAATATCATCTTTTGTAAACATTATTTCACAACTTCTTTTACACAATTAACAAAACCCAAAACATCTTCAAAAGTATTATATCCACCAACCGACATACGAATCGTACCGTTTAATCCCAAACACTTGTGAATCCATGACGCGCACATATTTCCCACACGCACACAAATACCACGCGCCCCTACCAACGCACCAAAATCCATCACATGCATATCATCAACAACCATTGTTAATAGTGTTGCATCACGTGACGAAATTATTTTTACACGCGGGACATTAATTAATTGGTCATACGCAAATTTTATCAAATCCAAATTCGGCCTATTATTACACAGTTCTTGTATCGCAATCGATATCCCTGAAATCTGCGTTAATGGCAAAGTACCTGCTTCGAAAACATCTGGCGCATTATTGAGAACAACCGAATCACCTGACACTTTTGCGACCATACCACCACCATAATTAACAGGCATCCATCTTTCTGGATTTTTGATATACATTACCCCCAAACCCGTATCAGTTCCGATTTTATGTCCCGACCAGCACAAAAAATCACAATCAAATTTTTGCACATCAATATCGCTATGTACGACAAATTGTGCAGCATCTACAACGGTAATAACATTTGGATTTTTTTGTTTTGCACTTTTTATGATACCAGCAACATTCTGTGCACGTCCCAAAACATTGGACATCGCAGTGATAACCAAAACATCTGCATACGGAATATGTTCCATATCAATATCAAAATCAATATTCAAAGGACATACAGATATTTTAGCCTTTACAGATTCAAAAGGTAAACGCGCACTATGATGATCCAAATCAGAAACAGCAACAACCGTATCAGAACCAACATTCAAGATTCTGACAATATCATTAAACGCACGTGTTGTTCCAGACGTAAAAACGATCTGACGTTCAGACATTGCATTTATAAAATTCGCCACAGAAATTCTGGCATTATTTAACATATCATCAACATACACAGACCGCGCACAAATTCCACGTCCAGAATTTGCATAATGATTTCGCAGGAAATCAACCTGTGCATTTATCAACGCATCAGATTTTTGATAGGTCGCAGCCGCATCTAAGTATATGATTTTATTCATTTATGTTTTCTCTTGCATTTTTCCAAGATTATAATACACTCGTGGCAAATATCAACAAAAGAAGGAGAAAAAGATGGCATTAGAACACGCAAACGATTTAACCATTGATAATATGATTACTGACGGCATCACATTGGTTGATTTCTGGGCATCTTGGTGTGGTCCATGTCGCATGTTTGGTCCAATTTTTGAATCTGCATCTGAAAAGACAGGCGATGCAAAATTTGTAAAATTTGAAATTGATGAAACGAACCGTCGCACACCTGCAAAGTACGGCATTCGCAGTATTCCAAGCGTATTGGCATTCAAAAATGGCGAATTGGTCGAAGCACGCACAGGTCTGATGGACGAAGAAACATTACTTGCATGGGTACAAGAACTAAAAGGGTAACACATGGCCACAGAAAATTACAAAACATTGGTATTGGCAAATAATTATAAACCAAAAAAATCTGAACCATATATGTGTGTGGAACAGTTGGCATATTTTTATCAGATTTTAACAACACAAAAAGATGAATTAATCAGCGAAAGCGATTCTGTATTAAATTCTGTACGTTTGGCCGACAAAACCGAAGCGGTTGGTGTTGGTGACGAATCGGACAATGCGACTTACAATCAAGACATTACAATGGACTTGCGCATATCCGAACGCAACAATCGATTATTACAAAAAATAAATGCTGCATTGGAACGTATGGAAAATGGCACATACGGTTACAGTGTTATATCGGGCGATGAAATTGGTTTACAGCGTATGCTGGCACGTCCATTGGCAACAATGACCGTTGAAGAACAAGAAGAATACGAACAAAAAAGATAAAAAACCGGCAAATGCCGGTTTTTTTTATCAGAACATTATTTCTTTTTTGCGCCCTTTTTCACAGGCACTTTCTTACCAGTTTCTTTTTTTGATTCCGACTTGGTATTCTTTAATTCTTTCTTAAAGATATTTAAACCATCCGCCAAGTTTTTCATCATACCTGGTATTTTATTATGACCAAATAATATCAGTACCAATATAACAATTACTAATATTTCGGCCCAACCCAAACGTCCAAACATTTTAACCTCTTTTATTATTTTGCAACATAACAATCCAATCCATCAGATTTTGCATTTCTGCAAAAACCATTTGCATCCGATGCATTATTGAACGCGACACGCAATCTGTATGTTGTCGTACCATTTTTCAATTGGGCCGCCAATATACTAAACTGTTTACCCGCGAACAAGTTTTTATGTGCATTAGAAATCTGACGTTGTGCATTTTCTGCCAATGCACGTGTACTATATGATCCGAATTGTACATACCATCCACCTGCTGGACGCACTGCTTGTGGCTTTACCGCCGGTTTTGCGGTCGCCTTGGCTGCTGGCCTTGACACCGGTGTTTTGGCTGGCGCCACAACAGGTTTTGCCGCACGTGGCGCAACCTGTGCCTGTGGTTTTGGTTGTGGTCTTTGAACAACCGGCTGTGGCTGTGGCTGAACCACTAATTGCTGACCACGCGATGGGTCAAAGATAACTTCTTTTCTATCTTCTATAACTCGTGCTGGCACACCTGCTGTTGGCTGTTCAACTTGTGGCTGAACCACCGGCTGCGGTTTTGGTTGTGGCACAGGCTGTGGCATAACTTGTGGTTGTGGCTGTGGAACAACCTGAACTGGTTGGACCGGTGGCATAACATTCATATCCACAGGCTGACCCGCCTCATCAACAACCATCACTGGTGCATCTAAATCAACTTCCATCGTTGCAGAAGAAGAATCATCACCAATCGCACGAATAATTATATATGTTGCCAACACAATAACCAACAAACCAACCGTCAACAACATCCATGGTTTTTTTGGTCTTGGCGCGGTAAACGGTGCCACATCTGGCAACGTATCCACAGAATCATTATCATCTAAATCTAATAAATCCAAATTATCGTCATTCATGACAATCCCCCCATATTTTTACATGGAACATTATATCACAAAAATCACGAATAACAAAACGTAATGAAACAAAAATTATTTTGGCATCTGACCAAAGTGCGGTGGCACAATTAATTTATGATTTTCTTCAACAATTGGTTCAACTTCACATTGTTTTGCACACGCACCAACAACCAATGGCAAAGCCAATACCATTAACATCATAATTTTTTTCATACTTTAATTCTCCTTATCCGGTTTATTGGCACCACCCAATATTTTTTTTAACATTGGGTGGCACAATAAATTTACAGTGGCATTTTAACTGCATTCTGCATCATTTCGACAAATTTATCCAGTGGCATTGTTTCTTGTTGTGCCTGTCCCAAACGACGCAAGGTAACCGTTTTATCCGCCATTTCTTTTTCACCGACAACCGCAACGATTGGTGTTTTTGCCAAAGACAATTCACGAATTTTATAGTTTACTTTTTCATCACGCAAATCTGCACGTGTATTTACGCCAACACCACGCAAAGCCGCAACAACATCATTGGCATATTCTGCATACTTTTCTGAAATTGGTGTAACAACAACAGGTTCTGGACTTAACCACAATGGCAAATTACCACCGGTTGATTCCAACAACACACCCATAAATCTTTCAATTGAACCCAGCATTGCGCGATGCAACATAATTGGACGATGCTTTTCACCATCTTCACCAACATAACTTAAATCGAATCGTTCTGGCAAATTCATATCCAATTGAACTGTACCACATTGCCATACACGTCCCATTGAATCCTTTAAGTAGTTATCAATTTTTGGTCCATAGAATGCGGCATCACCTTCAGCAATTTCATATTCAATACCATTTTTATCCAGTGCAGATTTTAATGCACCTTCGGCTTTGTCCCAAATTTCATCAGAACCGATACGGAATTCAGAATTTTTACGTGTTGCCAACTTCATTGAAATTTTATCAAAACCAAATTTTGAATAAATATCTTTGATAAAGCGCAAAATTTTAACAACTTCTTCTTCCAATTGTTCTTCTGTACAGAAAATATGCGCATCATCTTGTGTAAATTCACGAACACGCATAATTCCAGACAAACCACCGGCCGCTTCGTATCTATTAACCTTACCAAATTCTGCCATATACAGTGGTAAATCCTTGTATGAACGCAAGCCATGCCCAAAAACCAACATACCACCTGGGCACGACATTGGTTTTATACAAAACACCTTGCCGTCTTGTGTTTTACCAGAATAGTTATGTTCACCATATTTTGCCCAATGTCCACTACGTTCCCACAAACATCTATCCATCACAGATGGTGTAGAAATTTCTTGATACCCTGCAATTTCCTGACGACGGCGTACATATTCAATTAACTTGCGATACATTTTATAACCCTTGTCATGCCAGAACACCGCCCCCGGCGCATAATCAGGTTCAAAATGGAACAAATCCATATCACGTCCCAACTTACGATTATCACGCAACGCAGCCTCTTCCTGCATCTTCAAGAATTGTTCTAATTCTTCTTTTGTTGCAAATGCATCGACATAAATACGTTGCAACATTTTATTTTTTGAATCACCTTTCCAGTACGCACCCGCCACACTACGAATTTTGAATGCATCACGTGGCAAATCTTTTGAAGATTCAACATGTGGCCCACGACACAAATCTACGAAATCACGAAACGTATAAATTGATAACGCTTCACCCGCAGCATCATATTCATTTAACCATTCCATTTTAAATGGCTGATCTGCAAAGATTTCCTTGGCTTCTTCCAATGATACATTACGTTGTTCGAAACGACCATTTGACTTAATCAATTCACGTGTTTCTTTTTCGATTTTTGCAAAGTCTTCTTCAGAAAATCTATAATCTGTATCAAAGTCATAATAGAACCCGTTTTCAATTGCAGGCCCACCTGCAAATTTAACATCAGGATGTAATTTTTTTACCGCCGCCGCCATAACATGTGCCAACGAATGACGAATTGTTTCAATTGGATAAGACATAATAAAAACCTTTTTATATTTTTTATTTGATTAAGTTGTTTGATTATAAGAATTTACGCGGCGCACCGCAACACAGAAATTACACCCCCAAAGGGGTTGTAGTTGTTGTAGTAAAGAGACAAATAAATAAATTCATAACCAACAGGTTATTATTAATAACACACAAAGTCAATTAAAAACCCGCCACATAGCGGGCTTATTTATAAATCTAAAATACAACCAAACAAAACTGCAAAGAAAAAACACACACTGCCACCTATTACGAACAAGTGCCATACCGCATGTGAAAATTTCATACGCCGCCACAGATAGAATATAACCCCAATTGTGTACGACAATCCACCGGCCAAAATAAACCACAAACCACGAATCGGAATCGTACGAATCATGGCTGGCAATATAAATAACAATGTCCACCCCATAAGCAAATACAACGCAACCATCCAACGGGGTTGTTGTTTTGGGCTTTTAATTTTCATATACGCCCCAAATATAACCACCGACCATAAAATTGCAAATACTGTCCAACCAATTGGTCCACGCAAATTCACCAACAAAAACGGGGTATACGTTCCCGCAATCAAAGCATAAATCGCAACACTATCCCATACTTCGAAAAAACATTCCGACTTTTGCCCAATTGTTGCATGACACATCGTTGACCCAAAATACAACGTAATCATTGTTGTACCAAATATTGCACACGATACTATCGCCCACACATTACCGGCCAAAACTGCAAATACAACCAACAACGTCAAGGCAGCAATTGCCAAACCAATCCCGATACCATGTGTCAAAATATTAACCACCTCTTCTGACTTGGCACTTGGTTTTTCCCACCGGAACAGTCCTGTCGCACGCAAAACCTTTAACAACCCAAATGCGTGTTCATTCTTTTTAACAGCCCTGATTCTGGCTCTTTTTGACTGTGTCATTTAATGCTCCCTTCGATTCGTTTAACAACACGTACCCCACCCATAACCGACATAATCGAATATAAATCTGGGGTATTTGTACGACCTGATAATGCAACACGCAAATTCATTGCCACATCACCATTTTTAATACCGCACTTTTCTGCAACAGCAACAACTTTTGCCCACCAGGTATCCCTGTCATCCGATTCGTTATACGTATCCAAAAACGCACGTAACACGTCCGCATTAAATTCATATTCAGAATTTGGAACAAACAATTCATCCCAGAAAAATGCAACATTTTCCAACGTCTGGGACCATGTAACAAAATCTTTACGTACACGTTTTGGATTATCACGTTCAATACCCAACACACCTGTTAAATATTTTTCATCTGCAACCTGCATTTTGTTAACATCTGAACCATATTCATTTGCCCATGCGACAACACGTTCCACCAATTTGGATACAGGTAATGCACCAATAAATTCCTTGGCCCACCATTCCAACTTTTTCATATCAAATAATGCACCTGACATTGGAATCTTTTTTGCACGCATTTCAAAATCCCAAAAAGATTTAACCATACCTTTCATTTTGGCTTCTTCATAACCAGATGCCGCAATATTACCCAAATATTCAATAACCGCCTCTACTGGCCAACCTGTTTCCAAGAAAAAAGCAACATTTGCTTCTGGGTCTTTACGTTTTGACAATTTACGCTGTTTACCTGTTTCTTCATCAATCTTATCAATGGTTGACGTATGAATATACAGTGGTGCATTCCATTCCATCATACGAAACAGTTGCACATGCAAAGGCAATGACGGCAACCATTCTTCGCCACGAATAACATGTGTCGTACGCATAAAGTGATCATCACACAAATGTGCGAAATGATACGTTGGCAAACCATCGTTTGATTTAATTAAAACAATATCTTCATTATTTTCTGGGAACCCAATTGAACCACGAACCGCATCTTTACAAAAGATACGTTGTTCTGGATTTCCATTGGAATACAAGCGTATAGACGGAATTTCCCCATTATCCAAATGCGCGCAAATTTCTTCTTCAGTTAAATTTCTATCACGTGCAAACTCACCATAAATACCCGTTGCAAAACCCGCCGCCTTTTGACGTTCACGTATTTGTTCCATATCCGCAGCCGTTAAAAAGCATGGATATGCCAATCCACGTTCTAACAAATCCGCAACCACAGAATGATAAATATCTTTACGTTGTGATTGATAATACGGCCCATAAACCGAATCGTTATTATAAGACAAACCAAATCGATTCATCGAATCTTCAATTATTTTAACCGCATCTGCAACTTCACGTTTTGTATCCGTATCTTCGATACGCAACATAAAAACACCACCCGACTGTTGCGCCAATTTACAATCAATCAATGCGCCATACAACCCACCAATATGCATATATCCGGTTGGGCTGGGCGCAAAGCGTGTAACAAATGCCCCATCTGGCAAATTACGCGCATGAAATTTTTCTTCCAGTTCTGCAATAGTATATTTTGGTGTTGCACCCAACACACGCACAATCAATTCTTTTGACAAACCATTTCTCATCTTACTTTCCCTTTTCCCATTCTGATTTTAGTTTCGAATACATAGCAATATCATAAACCACACCTGGGCGAACAACTTCGCGTTGTCGCAATATACCATCTTGATTAAAACCCAAGCGCTGTGGAATTGCACGCGATTTCAAATTACCAATCGCCGCCTGAATTTCCACACGATTTACCCCCAAAACATCAAAAGCCAAACCAACGACTTTTTTTACCGCATGTGTCATAATACCACGACCATACGCATCCTTATCCAACCAGTAACCAATTTCAATTGTATTTTTTGATTTATATTCTTGAACAATCCCCAACATACCGGCCAACTGTGTCCCAACGTAAATAAAGTATTTACACGTATCAGATTGTGCCACAGATTGAACAACACTAAATTCATCTTCGGGACCTTTAACAAAATCAACCCACCCCAACCAAGGCGCTAACAAATCACGATTTTTATCAACAACATTAAACAAATCTGTCGCGACCTTAAAAGAAACATCTGGTTTAATCAGTTTAAAGTCCCCACAATTAATTTCCTTTGGAAATTCTGGCATTGTATATAATCCTTGTTTTTTTAACAACTCAATTCTATACTAAATATATGGAAAAACAAGAAATAAGAACATTTGGTCGCCGTCATGGCAAAAAATTATCAACACGTCAACAAACATTGATTGACAATATTTTGCCAACATTACGCCCAGATACGGGCGACATATTGGAAATTGGCTTTGGCGCGGGCGAACACGTGCGTGATTTGGCACGCACCAATCCGGACAAAATAATCATTGGCGCCGAACCATTTATGAATGGCGTGGCAAGCTTATTGTCCGCAATCACCGATGACAAAACGAATCGGATTCTGGATGAATATAAGAACATTCGCATTTGGGCCGATGATGTTCGGGACTTTTTGCGCACCAACAAATCAAAATTTGAACAAATTTGGGTACTGCACCCTGACCCATGGCCCAAGGCACGCCATGAAAAACGCAGATTATTATCGGCAGATTTTCTGAACACATTATCGAAAAATTTGGCCCAAGACGGCGAAATTATAATTGGCACAGACCACTGGGAATATTTTGACTGGATTGTCGAACAAATAAAATCCACACCATTAATATCTTTTACGCCAGACATTGAAATCATCAAGACCAGATACCAAACAAAAAACAAGGCTGGAACGTCTGAACCAAAATACCTGATATTAAAAAATCAACAATGAATAAAAAATTTTAATCGCGATTCTAATTCTGGACGCATCTTTTTTACCAAGCGCAAAACCTGTTCTATACGCATAGAATCCGGCCCTAAATAAAAATGCAAATCAAAATTATTTTGCATATTCCACGCACTTAACAGTCCATAAATACGACCAACAAAATCCGATTCATTACCCAAATCACGTGTCATAACCACCATCAATGCCGCGGCATTAATCTTTTGCAGATTAACAAAAATATCATTCCAATCAGACACATCAATATCCAAGATATCCAATCCAATAATTAAATCTTTGGCAAAGAATAAATCATCCTTGATAATATATGTCTGCTCAACCAAATCAGACAACGCAGATAATTTTAGAAACACCTGGGCACCAAACGCACCACATTTCAAAACATTATTAATCGCAATTGTCATATCAGAAATTTGATTTTCTGTAATTTTCTTATCAGGGAAATAAAAACGCCCCATGATTTTAACATCACCCTGTTCCAACCATGGCCAAACAGTTTTTACCAAATCCGCTGGCACAGACACCAAAT
This sequence comes from Candidatus Enterousia sp., assembly GCA_045635585.1. GTDB lineage: Bacteria > Pseudomonadota > Alphaproteobacteria > Rs-D84 > Rs-D84 > Enterousia. The sequence continues at coordinate 87,754 of JAZTWA010000012.1, read as the reverse complement.
CAAATTTATTTTCCAAACACATGCCGGCTACATTTGCCAAGTCAGCACCACACGTATCGGCACCACACCAAATCGCGACACACCTATCAAGATTTTTTAATATAGTATTTTTTTCCATCATTATACTTTTTACTTTATCATAAATATGATACAATAAAAACATAATGAAGAATAAATTTGATAATATTTTACTTGTATTTTTGTGGTTACTTGCTGTTATGCTTGTTGGCTGCATTTGGTTTAACATAAAATTTGGCTTTAATATTTTTTCGGGCGCACATTGGCAACACCTTGCCTATATGCAGGCATCCCAATCACCAATTCAACCTGCTTTTTATATATCTCTTTGCGCGACTATAATAATCGGTCTGGGCGGGACATATATGCTTTTACGACCAAGAAAAAATCACCCAAAAAAGCAACCGCAAAAAAACGTCTATACGCACGAATCCATGGCACAGACGCAAAATCAAACCACACAGGCTTTACCAAAAGAACCTGAATTAGAACGCCCACGCCGTTTAAATATTTCTGCGCCAAGCACTACCCCCCCTCAGGCATTCAACATCGCACAGCCACAAACGTTTACTGCCCCACCACCACAAACAACAAATTCCCCTGTCGTAACACCTGTTACAACACCACAAATATCTAACCCATCACCTGACACCCAAATACTACGTGATGAAATTGGTTTAATATTTTCCTCTGCTGGCTATATCTTAAAGCCAAGCGCAAAAATCGCCAACACACAAACTGCCCTATTGGCAATTGGTACAAATGAAACCGTATGGATTGGCGCAATCGGCACTTCAACCGACAAAATGACACAAGTCGTCAATGAATTAGACCAAGTTTTCAGCGACACCTTGGACGACATATACATCAAAATAAACGCATTTATCATATCGCCCGACAAATCGTCACCAACCAGCAATACCATCATGACATTTGATACAATTAATGAACTGCGTACATATATGCAATCGCATCCAAACCCACCAATAGATGAATCTGACATCGAAAATTTTGATGCATTTTCAACATACATATCGACAGTTATTGATTATATTGGAAAGTTATAATGTCTTTAAACCAAGGCGCGGCCGAAAATTTATTACAAGAAATGGGCATCAAAGACATGCCATTAGTGGCTATTACCCCAACAACAACACAAATATCATCAGATTGGTTCAAGAAATACAAAGAATTATGCCACCAGTTTATGTTAACTCTTACCGATTCGGTTGAAACATTGGCATTTATGAATTTAACCCAAGACGAATTTATGAATTTAATAATGGGCAAATCAATGCCCGAAAACATGTCTTTTCGTTTACGCACACCATTGATTTGGGGTGGAAAACTGGAAATTGACAACATGTTTATATGTCGCACATTTCCACATTCTTATAACATGGATAGATTTATCTTGGCGCAGCATGGCAACAAAACGGTATGGTTACCCAACCCACCAAACAAAGTATATTGGCCGGCCCGCACCGCCAGTGGTGGCGATGGTGGCAACGCAACCGAAGACAGATTAACCGAAAACAGTGCGGCCCAAATCGTTGCGGCGGGACGTGATATTTAACTAAGAACGCGGAAATAAAAAAATATGACACTGAATGAATTCTTTTCTGAAATAAAAAAACGCGATGGACAATTTTTTGCCCCAGTGTCTGCATCAAAAATATCATTAACAAACGCCGCATTACAGCAACTCAGACGTGCAATCTTGCCGCATTTTTTGATTGAATTATACAGCAAAACTGGTGGGATTGCCCTGGGTTCTGGATATATATTTGGTCCAAACGAAACAGTGCGCCCAAACACATTTCCAACACCCGACATTATTCGCGTAAACAACGACCTATCCAGTAATGAACATATTGTTGGAAAAACGATATTTGGTCGCAACGATTTATTTTGGTTTGCGTTTGATGCATTTGGAACATGCTATATGCTGGACAATTTATCACTGCGACCACTGCGTAAATACGAAGATCCTATCAAGGCAATGTTTGACTGTCTTATTATCGGCAAGGTGTAGAAATGACAATGAAGAAAATATCTGTAACTTTATCCGGCCACCAAACCAGCATCACACTGGAATCAGAATTTATTGACGTTTTGCAAACATTGGCGTCACGCTACGGTCGTTCTGTTGCATCAATTATATGCGAAATTGACGAAACACGCACTGCAAATACAAATTTATCATCTGCGGTACGCATATGGATATTACAACAATTAATCCAACGCACACCTTCTAATTAATCATTATTTTTATTACACAAAACAACCCCTATTGCGAATAGCAATATGATTATCATTACACCATTCAACCCCAACATACGATATGGTGTATCATGTGCACCCCAAACATATCCATCCAAAACCCCCGATATACCAACTGGCAAACTGGATATTACCGCACCATCTGACGCAATAAAGGCGCTTATTCCCGAATAATTTGCACGAACAATTGGCATTCCTGATTCAATTGCATATCTGCGCACCATATCTAAATGCTGATATACACCAGGGGTATTACCAAACCAATTGTCATTTGTTATATTTATAATCGCATTTAAATTTTCTGAATTATCGGGCAACAAAGAATCAGAAAAAATAACTTCATAACAAATTGCAGGCGCAAATACAAAACCATCAACATTTATTCTTATCGGCCCCCGCCCCGCCTTTAAATTAACTGGCGACGGCATAAAACCTAATGGACTATATTCACCAAATGGAACCAGATGTGATTTATTATAAATTCGCTGTATACGCCCAAATCTATCGCTTACAACCATTGAATTATGCACACCTTCACGCGAAACAGTTGTTGCCCCCATAACAACTGGACGATTTAAAATACGTGCGATTGCAATATCATCATCATACATAACAGTATACGGATACGTGGTTTCTGGCATTACAATAATATCAGGATTACCAACACCCGCCGCCATACCCAAAACATTACGTAAATTATACTCTGCTTTTTCCAGTGCATCTGCACGACTATGTGTTGCTTTTTGTAATTGTGATGCGGCTGGTTGAACAATACGAATCATCGGTGTTGTAACATCTGCACCAACATCCGCCAATTTCATATTATAACGTCCATATCCGATTCCTGCGCACAACAATAACACAAAAAATACAAACATTTTTATTACAGACTTACGCTTTTTCTGAACAAACAATTCAACAAATAATGCAATCAATGCAATCAAAATAAATGTTAACCCCAACGCCCCCCACAAAGACATTGAATTCGCAACAAACGGATACTGTAACATTGTATTTGCGGCCGGATTCCACGGGAACCCAGTAAACATCCACTCACGCCCCCACAAAACCAATGACCAAACAGTTGCAAATAAAATCGGACGTATAACACCTGCTTTTTTACTTTGTCCCAAAGCAACAAAAGGCCATGAAAAAATCAAAGCGCCGGCAATTCCCAACCCAAACAATCCAGGCACAGTCCATATCGCATACTGCTTCATTATTTCAGGCACAACATAAATTGAATGTAACACCCACCAAAACATAGCAATTGAATACACAAATCCAAACGGCGCAACACGTATAAAATTACGCATAAATCCACCAATATTTTTATTACGAACCGTTAACCAATACGCACCAGAAACGCCAACAACAAATGCAAACAAACAATTAAACGGTGCAAATCCAAATGACGCAATCCCACCAAATACTGCGTATAGCGCATATTGCCACAAACTATTTTCACGCAATTTTATTTTTTTCAGCCACGAAATCAATCGCCCCCCAGGACAACAATCAACATTACAACAAACCGTATCATCATCCTGATACGGATTTTTAATTCCCAATTTTTTCAGTATATTAATTTCTTTCATTTCCATAACCGTTGCTTCGTCATCTGTAATATGATCATATCCCGTCAGATGCAACACCCCATGCACAACCATATGCGCAACATGTTCTTCTATGGAAATTTTTGCATCCGTTGCTTCACGCATAACAGTATCAATAGATATATAAATATCTCCCAACAAAACATCATCACCCAATTCAAAAGACAAAACATTTGTTGGTTTATCCATATTACGATATTCACGATTAATTTTATGAATTTCGATATCATCGACCAAAACAATCGACACCTCTGAATCCTTGTGTACGCCAGAAACAGCCGTATTGGCAATTTTTTCAAAATCTATCTTATACTTTTTCCAACGTTTATCACGAATATCAACATATACTTTCATCTATTTAATCCTTGTTAAATTATGCATTATTTTCAACCGATTTAACCGTACCATACAACAACAAATCTGAACGAGCATTTTTCTTACGAATATTTTGAATTCCCTGATTAAAAGCAGTCTTTTTTTGTTTTTCTGCGCCCTGTTTTTCAGCAACTTGATTATCAGCAATTTGTTTTTCAAGACGTTCAACCGCATTCTTGGCAACTGTTGTTCCACCCTTTTCTGCTGCCAGTTTATAATTTGCCAATGCACGTTCAAGGTTACCTTGTTTTTCATATGCAACACCTGCATTATAATTTGCCGCAGCAATTTCCCCCTTTGTTGCACCTTTTGAAAAAATAACCTTACGCGACAATTTTATTGCATCCTGATAACGTCCCATTTCGTTATACACAAATGCCAAATCATTCTGCAATCCAATGTGTTTTGGGAATTGATCTATCAAATCAAGATACATATCACGCGCTTTTGCATATTTTTTATCTTTTATCAGCGCCAACGCTTTTGCACAAGAATTCTGATAATATTCTTCTTGGGCCTGTAAATAATCTATTTCATTTCCATATGCGCGTAATTTAAAATACGCATCACCATTTGTAACCGCCAACACATCACGTCCAATCTGAAAATCGGCCAAAAAATCTACCACCTTTTCTTTTTGTACCTTATCTACACAATCTTTTGCATAGGCAATCACTGAATCTGCCATAATAAAGTGTCCATTCTGGAAAAACATATTATCCTTGGTTTTTACATTTGAAAAACCATCACACTTTAAATCCAAGAAATCATATTCTGTCATACGACCTGTTGCATAGGCAGCACACCACCACCGACGTTTTCTTGTTCCATCACGGAACTTTGAGGACATACTATCTAGATTTACAAGAAAAGCATCTGCAACCTCTTGTTCTGTTTTTGCAGACTGCAATTTATTTACAATCGATTTCATATGCCCCGGCATCTGATAACCCGCCATAATGATTGCAACCATCTGACGATCCGTCAATTTTTTATCTTCTGTTATTCCATATAGCCATGGCAAAGTTTCAAACACAAGATGCATTTTCAACTGTTCATACATTTCTTGCTTAGACAATTCTTGTCGAACTTTGCCATACACCGTTCTACACAAAACCCCATCTTTATCATAATAATATTTATAAGTCAGTCCCGGTCCCGCCGTCGGTCGACTTTCACCAGAATGCACCACCGGAACCGCACGAAAAGTTTCCAATTCTGTCACGGCTATCACAATTTCATTCCAATGATTTTCTAAAAATTTTTTTATAAAATCTTGTTGTTTTTCTGTAACATTTTTTACTTGTACATTTTTACCCGTAAAATCTTTAAGTTTTTTTGGTATAACAACATCCAATGTCTTTTTTTCTTTGACGACAACAACTTTTTTTATATCTGTTTCTGGCTCTTCTTTTTCCTTGTCTGAACCCTTATTTTGGAATAACAATCCACCACCAACAATTATGCTAGCCAATAAAAAATACTTTAAATTTGAACGTTTATTTAAAACATTATTTTCAATCTTCTGTTTTTTTTCAATCTTTGTACTTATGGGTCTATCTTGTTTTTGCTTTAACACATTATTATCTAATGGCTGATACGGGGGCACCCAAAACAAAAATTGCTTCACACCATTGGCCAATTTTTTGGTACCTTTCGCAGCACCTTGATATACATCCAAGACACTTGTATCTTGAATTTTTTCACGCACATGCCCAATCGCCTTATGTGATGCATTAACAATTTTTCTAAATTTTTCGCTCATACCTAACTACCCCCGTCCAAGTCCTGTTTTCTTTGCAATCTTTGATCTTTTTTTTGAATACGCTGGCGCAACAAACGGATAATCGTTTGGCAATCCCCACTTTTCACGATATTGTTCTGGGGTCAGATTAAATCTGCGTTTTATATATCTGCGCAACATCACATGCCACGTTCCATCTTCCAAGCATTGAATTTTATCAAATTGTACAGAATCTTGGATTTGTTGCGGTGTCACAGATGTTCCACGTAAAATTTCACGCGCATTACGTACCGCCTGCTCCATAGTTAATTTTGGATTTGCATTAATCGCCGCCGCGGCCAAATTTGCCACTGCCAACGTAAATTCAGAATTTTTATTTCCCAACTTGCCAATTCCTTTGTAATTTAATACAATAATTATATCACAAATAAACCATAAATAAAAGCCAAGTAAAAAATGACACGTCCACTTGCAGATTTAATGCGTCCAAACACAATTGATCAAGTAATTGGTCAAACCAATTTATTGGGCGAAAATGGATTGGTACGCCGCATGGTTGACGGCAAACGTTTATCAAACTTGATATTATGGGGTCCCCCTGGCTGTGGCAAAACAACAATTGCACGTGCATTGGCAAATTCTGTTGACATGGACTTTGTCCCCATGTCCGCGGTATTTTCTGGGACATCTGACATAAAAAAGGCAATGGATGCGGCCCGCATGAATCGCGAAATTGGTCGTGGGACACTATTATTTATTGATGAAATACATCGCTTTAACAAAACACAACAAGATACATTATTGCCCTATCTCGAAGACGGAACGGTTGTGTTTATTGGTGCCACCACCGAAAACCCCAGTTTTAATTTAAACAACGCATTATTATCACGTTGTCACATTGGTGTGTTACAACCATTATCAACCAGCGATTTATTAACATTAATGACACGTGCCGAAGAATTTTTGGGTTCAACATTACCATTGGACGAATCTGCCCGCCCCCACTTGGCCCAAATGGCGGATGGCGACGCCCGATTTTTATTAAATACGATTGAATATTTAATTAATGCAAATTTTGAAAAATTATTAACCGCCGACGCATTGGATTCTGTAATTCAAAAGCGCGCCCCCATGTCTGATAAACATGGTGACGAACATTATAATTTGATATCTGCGGTACATAAATCCCTGCGGGCCAGCGATACCGACGCCGCACTCTATTGGACTGCGCGCATGATGACATCCGGCCAAGATCCAATGTATATTTTCCGTCGGCTGACCCGTTTTGCGGTCGAAGATGTTGGCTTGGCCGACCCAAACGCATTACAAATTGCAATTGCGGCATGGTCTGCATACGAACGTCTGGGCAGTCCCGAAGGCGATTTGGCCCTGACCCAACTTGTAATATATCTGGGCACCGCCCCAAAAAGTATTGGCAATTATCGTGCACAAAAAGCGGCATACGCGGCGGCGCGCGCCACAGGCAGTTTAATGCCCCCAAAAAATATTTTAAACGCACCAACAAAAATGATGCGCGATTTAGGATACAACGATGGCTATATCTATGACCCTGATACGGCAACTGGCTTTTCTGGTCAGAATTGTTTTCCCGAAACCATGGGGCGCCAAAAATACTATTTTCCGGTTGAACGTGGATTTGAACGCGAAATAAAAAAACGATTGGAATATTGGGACACACTGCGCGAAAAATTAAATAAAAAATAAAAAGTTCGGATAACCGAACTTTTTATTTATATATCAGAATAAAATATTTACCTTGGCCCCGATTTGAATATCATCACTTTCGAATTCAAAATCCATATGTCCAATGTATTGTGTACGACCATATTGACGTACTAATTTCAAATGCAACCATTCTTGGTCATAATCTTTGTGATTTATAACATCCTTATGCGTTGCTTTGCGCACTGTAAATCCCGTTCCCAAACGAAAATCTGGGGCAATTCTGAAATATGCTTCGGGTGTAAAATCAATAAATGCCATCCCGCGTACATCATCAAAAATCCAACTGGCCTTGACAGTCGCCGCCAATGTCATACCAACCCACTGACGCCCAAAACGCAACCCTGCATAATATGTTGAATCCGCATAGTCTGGTGTACGTACACGTGAACTGCCACCAAATTTGAATCCGAACAATACATCAGAAATGATACGTGATTCTGATTCTTCGGCATTTGACAATCGATATGTTGCCCCCAAATCAATTGCACCAAAACCATCTTCATCGCCATTAAAATCATGCTGATATCGCACATCGGCCCCTACCGACAAGCGATTATTCAAACCATAAGACACACCTTGGCCAAAACCCAAGATATGGTCCCAATACGACACAGATGTTTCTGTCAAAACACCTTCGATACCCAACAAATACAGTGGATCAGACGTATCCATTGACAAATCATTTGCACGCACCGCATTTGGAACCGAAACTACCAATGCCATAAACATGGCAACCAAAAACTTACGCATGATAAAAATCCTCTCTCTCTTGTTCAAAGATTCCCCCAGCATTCTGGGGGAAATTATTATATTATACTAGAATTGGAATATAGCTTGTAAACCAACTGTTGTTTCTGCATAGTTATCCAATTTAACCGTTCCAATACGTGTCAAATCAACCAAATTAAACGTTGTTCCATCTGGTGCCTGTGCGGTTACATTTGGTTCACGCCAGTATAAATCCAACGTTTTATCATTTGCATTATCATAGAACACCGTCTTGGCATACAAATTCAATGCGAACCAATCATTTGGCTGCCAACCGATTGCACCACGAATTGATGCCTGATTATGCCAGTCATAATTTCCATATACTGCTTCGACATTCAATGTCCAATCTTCATTCAAGACACTGAATACACCCGCACCCGCTTCCAGATACAATGCACTGCTATCGCCAACCTGATATGGAATATAAAGTGTTGATTTATTTCCAGCCGCATCTGTACCTGTTATACCATTTCCATATGAATTACCATCCAAATCAATATACCAACCACGTGCCAATCCATAAATCGTTGAACGTGCAACTTTGTATCCACCTTTGACTTCTAACAAGAAATTATTAGAAATATCTTTTTGATGTTGAAAATATGCCGACGTCATTGCAATCCAATCTTCGGTATCTGCGAAACGCCATTGTGCACCGATACCAAACATATTCAAACCATCATCTTCCATTGTATCATCTGGTGAACCATCATCCCATTCAAATTTATAATCAGACATATCATAACGCAACATACCTAATATTGCGACACGATCTGTAATACCATAACTGAAATCTTCTTTGATTGATATTTGGTCTGTTTTCCATGTTGCACCAATACCATCCAGAACATTTTCAAAATTTCCCGTCTGGGAACTGAATACCGGCAAAGTCTGATCAATCACAATATCATATGAATTTGATGTATATGACAAATCTGTAATCGATCCAAACTTTTCACCCAATGGCTGGAAGAATGGATGTGCCAAGAAATATTTACGTTTCAGCTTACTAACCGTTGTTTCCGCACGCGTTTTACGCACAGTCGTCTTTGTTGCTGCCGCATTTGCCGAATTTGTTCCCTGATACTGTTTATATAAATCATTACGATTTGCAGGCTTTGTATAATAAAGGTCGCCTGCATCGGTTGCAGAATATGTTTTTGTTGTTGTACGTGTTTTATATTTTTCATAATTAACATTTTCACGCACACGTGTTGCGGGCGCACCCGACAAATCCGCAGTTGATTTTGCACGTGTTGTAACGGCGGCATTACCTGCATCAACAGATGCCACCATTGCCAATGCACCAATGACCCAAGACAATGACTTTTTCATAATTAAATACTCCTTTTGATAAAAATTATATCACAAAGCCCCCTGATATAAAAGAATATTTTAATGAAAAAAGACCCACAACTGTGGGCCCCATATCTATCAATAGCGCGACATTCTTTGCTGTTTTTTTTCGCTTTCTGCTTTTTCATACAAATTGATTTGAATAATAAATTTATCGACACAACTAATCAAATCTTGTTTTTTTGCTTTTGACATATTGCCACAACTGTTTACAAAATCAGCATTTCCTGTGGATGTTACAATCTGCCACGATGTTGCTGTTTCATAATCTTTGGCATATTGTTTACGCGCATCTGACAAACTGCCGGATGTTGCGGCGGCACTGACAACACGCAAATTAGAACGCAAACACGAAACAACGGAATCAGCCGTTTGATTCAAACAATTTGTTGTACCGGCCAAAACGGTATATTTATCACTGGAACTGTATGACACACCACCCGATTCATCATCAGAACTACCACTGGCTACTTTTAAATTATTTGTTAAAACGGCTTTTTCCAATTGTGTTTTAAAACGTTTTAACATTGATTCCATTTGTTCATATTGTTTATACATTTGTTGTGTAATAATCGTTGTCTTTAACGCAACAATTTCTTGCATCAACTGCTTATCTGCAATAGATGTTGGATTTTCCACCGACCCGACATTATATGCATGAACGGAACAAAGTGCGAATTCAGGTGCAATTGCATCATTACTTTCATCTTCGCAACTTGTTGCAGCAACCGCCACCCCCACATTCAGTGCGCACACACAAAAAAACAATAAAAACTTTTTCATCATTTCTTTCATCGTTATTGACTATAAACCTTGCAATCCTAAAATGTTTAATTTTGTATCAAAAACACTATAATCCAGTTTCGGCACCCTACTACCCCCCCCCATATTTAAAGCACCCGATGTAGTAGTAGTTGCAGTTATCGGAACACTGCATTTACCATCTACAATAGTACCTTTTTGCTCCGAACAATCTGAAATTTCTGACTTTGTCATAACATACTTACCATAATATTCACAATTGTTTGAAACAACACAACCAACCACAGGATCCCAAGACAAACTACAACCGGCTTTCACCCAAGGTTTAGATGACGTACATGCTTCTTCTTCGTTTATATTCGGCACAATACCAATACCCGTTAATTCATTATCAGCAATTGAAAATCCCAGTACACCAAGTACACCAACCTTTTTATACAAATCATCATATTTCATGCAAATATCACTTGGCAATTTTTTGGTATCAACCGCATTTTTCAATCGTTTATATCCTTTTTCACTTAATGCGCAATATTTTACACGTTCAATATTTTTATCGTGTGCATTCCCACCTGAAAAACGATTATTTCCCGAATATACCGGCGCATCTTGTAACAAGATACGTTCCAACGTTTCCAAATCCAATGCGGCACCTTGGCGACTGGTCCGACGACCAAACGATGCAATCGAATTCAGTGCGGATGTTGCACACCCCATACGAATTAATTTATCTTCATCATCACCATCATTTAAATCCAACCAATTACGCAAAATATTATCAGAATCATCTATCCAAGCCGCCCAAGTACATCTTGTATCATCTTGTGGTGGCACAATCATACCACTCGAACAATCTTGGCCACCTTTGACATATTCACCTTCAACACGAACCGACTTACCATTTCTGCATGTGGCATCTTCATATGTAATTGGCTCATGCCCTTTGGTTTCCCCCATACATAAATATTTAGCCCACTTGTTACACGACCCCGACAACGTCATAATAACATCAGACACGTCCACACCCACAGCCAACGCCATTTCTAATGCATCGTACATTTCATCAACGATTTCATCATATGGTTCAAAAAACTGTTGTGCTTTATCCTTGAATACGGAAACTCGCTTTGGGCCCGTACAATTGTTTCCACGTTTATCACATCCCGCATACAAAAAGACCGATTGCATTGTGGTATCTAACTTCTTTAATAACGTTTCTGCATTTTCAACAGAACTTAAAATTTGACCACTGATTTGCTGACGCATTAACAAATCTTCGGACACACCACTTTTTGCAGCCTCTATCTGTGCATCACTTAATGCGCCGGGCTGGGACGCCTGATTTCGCGCTTCTTGTGCGGCCAAGGCTTCGGCCTGCGCGGCGGCGGCCAAGGCTTTTTGTTCTTCTAATGCGGCCTGCATCTGTTGCATCTGCATTGCATTTTGTTGTTGCATATCATATTGCATTTGCTGCATCTGTGCCTGCATTTGTTGCAACTGTTGACTGTTTTGTGCGGCGGCCTGCTGGGCGGCGGCCTGTTGCATTGCCAATTGTTGTTCTTGATACTTTGCGTTTGCATTTGCCACGATTTGTGCCGAAATATATTCAACCAGTTCAGCACCATGCTTTTTACATTCCGCACTGGCCGTAACACAACCTTCAACCACCGTACGTGCCAAATCCATTGTCGTACAACCCGCACACTTTGGCTGGGCACAGCGCATAACCAACGAATTACAATTTCCAAAGTCCGCCTTGGCCGTTGTACCACCCGTTTGGGTACGACTGTTCATTAATTGATTCCAATTATTATTATTTGTTGCCCCCGTATCACCATTCCATGCGGTCAAATTACTGCCCGCGGTGGTTGCAACCTGTGCGCCTGCGACACATGGCACACAAAACAACATCAATAAAAAAAGCCTTTTCAAAAAAATCATATTCTCTCTACTTATGCAATTTTATCACAAATCCCCCCGCGAAAAAAGTAAAATATATTTTACATTTTTACAAAATATGACGTTTATTATTCGCATCAGGTGCAGATACAATACCATCCGCTTCCATCCGTTCCATAAATCCGGCCGCCTTGTTATATCCAATTTGTAATCGACGTTGAATATATGAAATTGTTGGTTTTTTATCACGCAGCACACATTCTTTGGCGCGTGCATATAAATCCCCATCTTTATCACCCGACGCACCACCAAAACCACCACCAACATCTGCGCCACCCGACGCATCCACCGAATCCGTTACACCTGCGGCATATTCTGGTTCACCCTGTCCGCGCAAGAAATCACCAATCCGCTTTAATTCAGGGTCACTAATAAACGCACCATGGATACGTACCGGCACACGTCCCGCTTCACTGAACAACATATCCCCCATTGCCAACAACTGTTCTGCCCCACCTTCGCCCAGACATGTTACACTATCGATACGACTGCGTGCTTGGAATGAGATACGCGTTGGGAAATTCGCCTTGATAACACCGGTAATCGTTGTTGCGTCTGGACGCTGGGTCGCCATAACCAAGTGAATACCGGCGGCACGCGCCTTTTGTGCAATACGTTGGACACACGCTTCGACATCCTTGCGGGCCAAGCTCATTAAATCGGCAACTTCGTCAATAATAATCACCATATACGGCATATCAGACAAATCGATTTCTTGCGTTTCGAACAGCAATTCACCTGTTTCTTCATCTGTACCAACGGCGACTTGCTTTGTTAACTTTTCCCCACTGGCGCGTTTTTGTGCGGCAATTTCATTATAACTTTCGATATTACGAGCATTCAAAACCTGCAGTTGTTTATAACGTTCTTCCATTTCACGCACCGCCCATTTCAGTGCATTAACCGCGGGTTCTGGTTCCAACTTAACAATCGGTGTAATCAGGTGTGGGATGTCATCCCAAAAACCAAAATCCACACCTTTTGGGTCAATAATAATCAACTTACATTTATCTGGTGTAAAGTGATAAACAATTGATGTAATAATAGATTGAACAAACACAGACTTACCCGAACCGGTACGTCCTGCGACCAACATATGTGGCATTTTTGCCAAATCAAAGTACATTGGATTTCCACCAATATCAACACCCAATGCCAACGGTATCTTATATTTTGATTCAACAAACAGTGGATTTTCAACCAACCCACGATATCTTACCGTCTGTCGGGTTAAATTCACCATTTCAACACCAATCAATTGCGTACGTGGTATATGTGCGATACGAATACTTTCAGTTGCCATCGCGCGCGTCATATCTGTAACAGTCTTGTTAACATCTGCCATACGTGTACCATCATCTGGCATAAATTCATAAAGTGTAACAATTGGTCCTGGTTTAATTCCAACCACCTTGCCCCGCACACCATACTGCGCAAACTTTACTTCCATACTGCGTGCATTTTGTTTTAATTCTGGTGTAACAGAACACTTACTAAACGCAGATTTTTCCAAGAACTTTGGATCCGGCAATTCATATTGTGCCGCAATTGACCGACGCACCGGCGTTGCCGCCACCGCCACTTTTTTCACGACTTTTTTACGCAGCAAACCACGTTGCTTTGGTTCTTCGTCTTCTGTTACATTCTCTTCTTCTGTATCTTCCGTATCGTATTCTTCTGTTTCTTCTTCGTCCCCAACATCTTCATTATCATCATCTTCTGCCACAACAGGACATGCCACATCACCATTTGTTAAATGGAATGCCGCACCAACCCAACGCAACCAACGAACAAAAAGACGTAACGTACGCTGTAAATGCCCCCAATTTATATGCAATAAGATTCCCGCCATAACCGCAAACCCCACCAATGCCACAACACCAACAAAAACAGACATTGAACCAATTACTTTGGATAAATCACTGGCAACAATTGCACCAAACAACCCGCCAAATGTTGACTTTGGCGCAATTAAACCAAACGCAATCGCACCCAGACATGTCGCTATAAACCCACGCAAAAAATTATATTCTGGCGCACCAGACGGGGCCATACCAATAAAACGTCCCCCACCCCAACGTACCACACACAAGCAAACAAACAAAGTCGGAACAGCACCAATTGCATAACGCAACATTCCAACAAGATACCCCATAACACTTTGGTCACCAAAAGTACCATACACAGCGAAACCCGTCAGATTTGGATTATAGAACACCAGTGCAGATATAGCCCATAATCCCAACAAAAACACCAACGCGCCAAACGCGCGAACACCTAATTCCTTTAACGCATCAGAAATACGTTGTGGTAAAAACTTTGATTTTCCTGCCATAGCATGTGCATTCTATCACAATTTCATCAAAAAAAACAGGCGATTATTTCTAATCGCCATAAAATAATTATTTTTTTTGTGCCAAGATTCCTTTAACCACATCTGCAACCACCATACCAATAAACGCACCCAAAATAACGTCTGATGGCCAATGCGCCCCAATTGCGACACGCGACACAGCGATAATAATTGCTATTCCCCATGTCAAAGCCTTGTATTTTGGGGCCAACAAACCAATCATAACCAACCCCGCAAAACTGATTGTGGTATGTCCCGATGGCATTGAATTAAAAGCCCAATCTGTTGATGGCGGAAAAAATCCAGTCATATCCAACGCTTCAAAAAAAATCGGGCGTGCACGACCAATAAATGTCTTGGCAATTTTTGCAATTATTCCAGCCGCAAAAACACTATAAAAAATCAAAAATGCATAATTATTCTTGGTGCTATAAAAAAATTTTTTTATAAAACCCATTACATTTGTTGCACGCATTGGATTTAAAAATTCACAATCCGTCTGGGCGCACTTTTTCGCACAGAAAAACAGTGCCGCAATAAAAGATACAATTATCCAAACTTCACCTGCGAAAATCTTATCAAAAAATTCCCACAGTGGACAATTCAAATATCGCAACATCATAAACAAGGGTTTATCAAAACAACATATCCCCGCAAAAACTAATACCCCTGTTATAATCCCAGCAATTCCAATTTTGCGCCATTTAATTTTATTATCTGATGTTAAAAACATTTGGCACCCCCTGTGTGTTTTGCACATTTATTCTGCAATTAATCCATCATAGACTTTTTTATCTGTCAGGATTTTTACGGCCACTGCCATTGCCAATGCGTCCTCATCGGTTCCACTTGTAATAACAGGACATCCTTTGCGAATATCACTTGGCTTAACATCCGTTTCTTTATTAAAGTCACGCGCATGAAAATCATTATTAATCACGTTCAAAAAGAATGCATTTTGCTGCTGACTGGATCTAATATTTGATAAACAAACAATTGGAAAAACACCACGTCCATCAATAACACGTCCCAATCCCGACTTAATTGATTTATTTAATAATTCTAATGCACCACCATTATTTAATTCAATACGCGATGTAATACGGGCATTACCTGCGGTTGGTGTACCAACCAATACACCACGCTTGTTTTCATAAAATGCCGCTGCCAATGCTTCTGCGGTACCACGTGTCATATCAGACATCAAAACAACCACAGGAACATCAGAAACCGAATCACCCCCTGGTACAACTTCAACTTCATCGCGCGCTGTTTCAACCACACGCATTACCGGCACCTGTCCCATAAACATTCCGGCCAACTTTGCTGCAGCCCTTTCATCATCACCATTTGTTGCGCGTAAATCTAATATAATTCCCGACACATCTGAATATTTTGCCAATGCTTCATTAATAATTGCAACGGCCCCATCAGATACCTCATGTAAAATAATTTCCAAAACACCACCTGTTTCTGGATCACTGCGATGAACAACATCTGCATCTGCCAATACGATTGTGGCACGACGCAAAACAACATCCTTGTCACCATATGGGGTTAATAATTTTATCTTCGATGTACCAGAATTAAAACCACTTATCATATCCGATAATTCTGCATCTGACATTTGTTGTACAGATTTTCCATTAACCTGCACAATCAAATCCCCAACACGTACACCGGCATTATCTGCTGGCGCCCCTTTGTAAATTCCAGTTACACGAAAATTACCACGAAAATCACGTCCCCCTTCTAATCCGACACTGGTCAAAATGCGTCCATCTTCTGCAATTTCTGCAGCTTGGGAAAAAATATACCGTCCATTTTCATCGATACCACGAATTAAACTATCCACAACGGCCTGATACATTTCGCTTTCTGTCAATGCACCAAAACCTGGGTCTGCAGCACGCATTTTTAATATTATCGCAGTTGTAATTTCCCCAAACCCATTCCAATCTTTGTCATCTGGGCGCGGATAATTTCCAATAATAGAATCCCCCCACACCAAAACCACACGTTCATCTGTGGCCGCCACATGCGCAGACGAATGCAAATTTTCCAAACTTTCAATTGCAATATTCAGATTTTTTCCGGCCCAATTCACACTGTCTAATTTCTCATAAATATCGGCAAACGTTTTTGACACTTCAAAAACATTAATACCATCTTGAATTGGTTCATCTTCAAAAAACAAACTATTTGATGCATAAGATGTCGTCACCCCCATAATCAATCCCATAAACACCAAGAAATTTTTCATTCTCATTATCTATCCCCCCATGGTTGTGACGACCCATACGCCATATTATTTATCTGTATCACGCAAATTAAAGTTATACAGAATCATATTTGAAATAAAGATACTGGTAAACGTACCCATGATTACAGAAAAGCCCATTGCCAACGCAAAGTCACGCAACAACACGCCACCAAACAGACACAAACCAATCATGGCCAATAATGTCGAAACAGATGTCAACATTGTACGACGTAACATTTCATTAACAGACAATTCAATCAAATCGCCCATCGGCATCTTGTGATATTTTTTTACATTTTCATCGATACGATCATAGTTAACAATTTTGTCGTTAATAGAATAACCAATACCAGTCAAGATAACTGCAATTGCCGTCTGATTGAATTCCAAACCTGTAATCGAAAAGAACCCAAACATCAATACGAAATCCAAGAACAAAGACACAAATGCACCAATTGCATAACCACCCTTGTATCGAATCCAAACATAAATCGCCATCATGACAAATGCAAACAATATCGCCAAAATACCGCCACGAACCAATTCACCACCAATTTTTGGTCCAACAACCTGAATTTGTTCATATTGCACATTTTCGCCCAAAATAGATTTAATCTGGGCAACACGTTCATTTTGCTGTGTATCTGTCGCACCTTTTGGCAATCCCAAACGAATCAAGATTGCTTTGCCATCGACCTGCTGTAATTCTGGATTAAATTCACCCAAAGATTCACGCATCTGTTCGATACCATAATTTTCGGCAACTGGCACAACTTCCATTGAAATACCACCCGAAAAGTCAATACCATAATTCAATCCACGAAATGCCAGTGACAACACCGACAAAGCGATTAACGCACCAGAAATCCAATACGCTAATTTACGATATTTCATAAAATGCAGTTTCATAATTTCACCCCTTTGCATTTATTATCTTACATAACCAATTTTTTTATTTTTGCCGTTCATATACCAATCGATAATAACCTTGGACAAGCATACACATGTAAACAATGTTGTCAAAATACCGATTGACAAAGTAACCGCAAAACCACGAATTGGACCGGCACCAAACTGGAACAACACCAAGGCACAAATCAAAGTGGTAAGATTTCCGTCTAAAACCGCTTTCATTGCCTTATCAAAGCCCAAATTTACCGCACGCATTGATGGCACGCCTGATTTTATTTCATCACGAATTCGTTCAAACGGCAATACATTCGCGTCCACCGCCATACCCAGCGTCAACACAATACCCGCGATACCTGGCAATGTTAATGTCGCACCAAACAATGCGGTCAAACCAACAATCATGCCCAAGTTCACCATCAAAGCGATACCGGCAATTACACCAAAACCACGATATACCATAAACAAGAATATAAAGATAAACAGCACACCAACAATCGAACCCAATTTACCCTGTTCAATTGTATCAGCACCTAATCCCGCACCAACGGTACGTTCTTCTATAACTTGTAATGGGGCCGGCAATGCACCACTGCGCAACAAGACCGCCAAATCTTTGGCACCCTGTAATGTAAAGCCACCCGATATTTGACCACGTCCACCTGGGATTGGTTCACGAATTACCGGTGCAGACAAAACTTTACCGTCCAACACAATCGCAAAACGTTCATTAACATGTTCTGTTGTCAATTTTGCAAAACGTCGCGCCCCCGATGCATCGAACACAGTCGAAACAACTGGCATATTATTCTGGTCAAAATCTGCCTGTGAATCTTTCAAAGATTCACCCGAAACTTCGATTCTTGAATAAACAGGGATTGTTTGCCCCGGCATATCCATATATGGCAAAAATTGTGTACCATTTGGTGCACGCCCCGACGCAATTTGTTCTGGCGACACACTTTCGTTAACCAAATGGAATGTCATTTTTGCAGTCTGCCCAATCAATTCTTTAATACGTTCTGGATTATCAA
Organism: Candidatus Enterousia sp.; assembly: GCA_045635585.1. GTDB lineage: Bacteria > Pseudomonadota > Alphaproteobacteria > Rs-D84 > Rs-D84 > Enterousia. The sequence goes on along the minus strand of JAZTWA010000012.1, from coordinate 68,565 downwards.
CCCCCGGCAATTGGACCAAGATATACTTTCCACCCTGACTTTGAATTGATGGTTCTTTGGTCCCCAGCGCATCAATACGACGACGAACAATTTCAATACTGCGCGCCAAGGCATCTTTAACCATCTCTTCCTTTTGTTTATCAGAATAAGTCAAACGAATCGTCTTATCATCACTGGTCATATCAACAGTATTACCAAAAACGCTTTTCAAACGTCCTTTGGCACTCGATACATCATCTGCATTTTTAACAACAAACGACACAACCCCATCATGATTACGCAAATTAGAGAAACGAATAACACCCTTGTTTCTATCAATCAATGCACTGCGTGTTTCATCATATAATTGTACAGTTTTTTCTTGGAACATTGTTGATGTATCAACTTCTAACAACAATTGTGCCCCACCTTTTAAATCCAACCCCAATGGAACCGGTCCAATCCAAGATGGAAAATATGGTGCCATTTTCGGCGACATTGTTGGCACCGCCAACAAGACACAAAACACCGCAACAAAAACTATCGCCAATTTTTTAAACATACCACTACACCTTTTATTTTATTCGACGCTGGCCACTGCGTTTTTATTCACTTCGATAACAACGCCTTTGGCAACTTCTAATTCGATTGTTTTTTCATTAATCTTTTTGATAACACCATAAATACCGGCCGCCATTACACGATTCCCCACCTGTAAAGAATCCAGCATTTTCTGATATTCTGCCATACGCTTTTTATTTGGACGAACCATCAAAAAGTATATTATGCCAAAAACCACCGCGCAATACAGGACCATACCCCAAAAACCATTTTGTGGTGTCCCCGCCCCTGTTTGCACAACAGTTTCAACGACTTCATTTGCTTGTTCCATATGATTTCTCCTTGCTTTAATAATGGCACAATAGTAAAAAAAGCCGTTATTGTAAAGGAAAAATAAAGTAAAAATCCCCTATCTTTCAAACCAACCATCAATTTCGGTTATTGGGATTATTTTAAATACGGGCCGCCCATGATTACATTGTCCTGCGCGTTCTGTTTTTTCAACATCACGCAACAAAGCATCCATTTGATTATAGTCCAATTTTTGTCCTGCTCGCACCGAATGATGACATGCATAGTTTGCCAATTTCAAATGCAATTTTTCTTTTAATTGTGACGAATGTCCATATTCACGTACTTCATCTGCGATTGCACGCAATATATCTGTCCAATTCATATCCCAATCTGCTGGCTTTTCGAATATAGCAACAGCATCATCACCAAAACCATCAATCGACAACCCAGATAACTTTAATTCATCTGCTATTGACAAGACCGCCGACACATCTTCTGCACGCAAATTAACCACAATCGGCGTCAACAATGGCTGTGTTTTAATTTTATTTGTACGCAGTTTTTCATATGTGATACGTTCATGTGCGGCATGTTGGTCCACCACAATCATACTATCGCCCTTTTGCGCAATAATATATTTGTTTGCCACCTGTCCCACTACACGCCCCAACGGCATATCATCTGGGATATTTTTTTCTTCTGGAACCGCATCTTCTTTTTGTTTCATATAAAATTCTTTGGCCACTTCAAACGCAGTTGAAGAATCAACCATATCGCGCACAACAAAAGAATCCCGTTTTATACCAAAATCAAACTTTGGTGCCACATTTCGAATTGGCATATCCATAACCAATGGTTTTGCCACAGTCGCCACCACAACTGGTTCCACCACAGCATTATTTGCGACCATCGTCTGGGACAACCTATCCCGCAACGCCTTGATTATAAAAGACCGCACATGCGTTGGTTCCAAGAAATGCACATCTGTTTTGGCCGGCGAAACATTTACATCAACCGCATTTGTCGGCAACGTCAAATATAATGCACACAATGGGAATTCGCGCGCATGCATAACATCCATATACGCCGCCCGCAACGCACCAACCAAAACCTTGTCTTTGACAGGTCGCCCATTAACAAATAAATATTGATCCACACTGGACGCGCGACGCAATGTTGGATCCGAAATAAAACCTGTTAATTTCATATTCGACAAAGAACACGAATCGGCACTGACTTGTAACATACGCCCAATAACATCATCACCCATTACCGCATTAATCCGCGCCAAAACATCTTCATTTTTCGGAAAGAACCATTTGTTATTCAACACAAAACCAACATCTGGTCGTGCCATTGCCAACTTTTTCACCGTTTCCAACACCGACATCATTTCGGCCCTATCGCCGCGCAAAAACTTTAATCGTGCAGGCGTCTTGGCAAACAAGTTCTGAACACGAATACGTGTTCCCGCCTCCCAATCAGACGGTTTGATTTCTGCGGTATTACAATCAATCACCCATCCATTTGCATCAACCCCATTACACGTATCAATCGTCATATCAGACACAGACGCAATTGATGGCAACGCTTCGCCACGAAACCCCATAAAGTTGATATTTAATAAATCATCATCTGGTAATTTTGATGTTGCATGTCGTGTAATCGCACGCGCCAAATCATCACGCGACATACCCGACCCATTATCAATCACACTTATTAATGTACGTCCCCCATCAACAACATCAATTACAATATTATCTGCCCCCGCATCCAGCGCATTTTCCACCAACTCTTTAACCACACTGGCGGGTCTTTCCACCACTTCACCCGCAGCAATTTGATTGATTAAAAATTCTGGTAAAACACGAACAGACATATCCCCACCCCATCAAAAGACTATTCTTTAAACTTAACTTCTAATATTTCGTATTCTTTTTCACCATTTGGCAATTTTACAATACATGTATCACCAACGCACCGCCCAATCATTGCACGTCCAACCGGCGAAGTACACGAAATAACCGTACGTCCATCCGATTCGATATCAGACAAAATTCTGCACTGCATTTTATTTCCATCTTCATCTTCGGCAACAACACGTGCCCCAAAAACAACACGATTTCCGGTCAAAGAATCCACATCAATAACAGACGCATTTTCAATAACACCTTCGATAAATCTAATACGACTATCAATCTGACGCTGTTTTTCTTTGGCGGCACTATAATCTGCATTTTCCGACAAATCCCCCAAAGAACGTGCCCATTCCACAGTTTTTAATATTTCCGGTCTTTGATTTTCTTTCAAATCTTTTAATTCTTTTAACAAATTATCAAATCCCGCGCGCGAAATTGGTTTTTTTTCCATAACATTACCCCTATGATATAAAATTATTCTAAAAATTATACGCAATCATTTTAATTTTGCAATTATCAAATTTACAAGGTATAGTTTATTGATATGTTTAGGTTAAATATCTTAAATCGTTTTTTATTACGCCGTTTCTTTTACGGCATTGGTTTGGTTATGCTGGTCGTATGCGGCATAATTTTTGCTGTAACGTTCGTTGAACGATTACCATCGAATCCGACTGCTGTTGCGGCCCTTTACGAATCATGGGTACGCCTGTTGGAATATGTCCCACTATTTTTACCCTTGGCGGTATTTATGGGTACGCTATTAACATCATATAATCTTACAAAATCCAGCGAGAGTGTTATTGTATCCAGTGCGGGTCTATCACCGTTTCAATCTGCCCGCCCATTTTTAATTGGCGCATTTTTAATCGGCATTTTTGCCAGCACGATTATAAACCCATATTCTGTATCAATCAGTTCCAAGAACATAACCACCAATCATTTAAAATTAATTGATAATATGATATGGTTACGCGAATCATCTGATAACGGCTTTATCACAATGAATGCAAAATCAATGCACAAAAATGGCGAAAATCTTAAATTCACAGATTCAACCGTCTATATCCAAGACGCCAATTTTAAATTAATAAACCGTATTGAATCTGATGAAATATTACTATCTAACAACGGTCTATCCGCTAAAAACGCGACAACATGGGGTACCGACGGCATTCCACACCAACAAGAATGGTCGACACAAACATTACTGACACCCCAAACGGTTTTGGATAGATATTTACAACCTGATCAAATTTCTTTTTGGCAATTGCCCGAATTCATACACCGCATGGAAAAAATTGGCGCCCCTGTTCGTGGTCATCGGGTTCAACTGTGGACACTGTTGTTTTTACCATTAACAATGATTGCGATGGCAACATTGGGTGTTGCTTTTTCCCAAACAAAACAACGTCGTAATTATAGTTTCGGCATAAAATTCAGTTTGGGTATAATCACCTGCTTTGCGGTATATTTCTTGATAAATATGTTCAACGCATTGGGTTCAACAGGGGCATTACCACCAATTTTATCTATTATCGCCCCACCACTAATAATCATTGCGGGTGCCGGTATATTTATTACCAGTTTTGATACAATATAATTATTGCTATGGGGGATTTGACATGCCAATAAAAAAGAAAAAACAAAATAAAAATATTACAAAAATCCTGCTTTGGACAGTATGTATTGTATTAATTATATTAATGATAATATCATTTCCATCAACCCAGCATATGACTGAAATTGTGGTATATCCATGAATTATATCGATATTTTCTTAGAAGCACTTTCTGCCGAAAAAGGTCGCAGCGAAAAAACATTGGCCAGTTACGCATCCGATTTAAACCTTGCCAACAACGCGATTAACGGGGGGCTGATGAACGCAACAGAATCAGACATACAGAAATATTTATCCAACCTGCCCGACAAACCATCCTCTATCTCGCGCAAGGCATCTGCACTTCGTGGGTTTTACAAATTCTTGATGTTGGAAAAGATAATTACAACGAACCCAACCGCTAACCTTGAATTACCAAAGCGCAATCGCGCACTGCCAAAATTTCTAACCATTGATGAAATCGATTTATTAATATCTTCTGCGGGCGACATACGTACATCTGTACGACTGCGTGCAATGATTGAATTATTATACGCATCGGGGCTGCGCGTATCTGAATTATGCGAACTGCCTATATCTGGCATATTGGGCGACAAACTATTAATCCATGGCAAAGGCGCCAAAGAAAGACTTGTTCCAATGCACACAGGTGCCATAGACGCATTAAACAAATGGCTGGAATTACGTGGGGACACCAATTCAAAATACGTATTTCCATCAAATGGAAAAACCGGCCACATAACGCGCGACGGCTTTTTCAAGATACTAAAAAAATGTGCTGTCTTGGCAGGCATTTCCCCAAATCGGGTCAGTCCACACGTCTTGCGTCATTCTTTTGCATCACACCTATTGGCGGGCGGTGCAAATCTGCGCGCGATACAAACAATGTTGGGACACGAAGACATTTCAACAACCCAAATTTACACACATGTCATGCCCGAAAAATTAAAAGAAATTGTTTCAAATCATCATCCATTATCTGTAAAAAATAAAGGTATAAAAAAATGATAAAAAGATGCGACCACCCAAATTGTGGCAAAGCTGGTACATGTCGCGCACCAAAATCACGCGATTTAAAAGAATACTGGTTTTTTTGCCAAGAACATGCTGCCGAATATAATAAAAATTGGAACTACTACGCAGACATGTCCCCCGAAGAAATCGAAGCAGATTGGGAACGTCAAACATTTGGCACAACCCTAAAAGACAAAGATACAGCAAATGCAGATGCCAATGATTACGCTAAATTTATAAACGACTTTATAACCGGACGCAGCAAATTTGATAAAATGCCCACAAAAAGTAAATTACCAACAAATGTGGTGTCCGCATTAAAAGTATTTGATCTGGGCATATCCGCCACATGGCGCGAAATCGGCACAAAATATCGCACATTGGCAAAAAAATACCACCCAGACACTGCACAAAACAAAGAAACCGCTGCAACCGAATTCGCACGTATATCTGCGGCATATGAAATATTAAAAAAACATTTTGGGAAAAAGTAAGTTGCAGGATTATTATCCTATGTCTATAATCCCCATATACAGAATATGGGGGTTATTTCATGGACAAGATTGATATAGTATATTTATGGGTTGACGGTGCCGATAAAAAATGGTTAACCGAAAAGAATAAATGGCAAACAAAAATAACCGGAAAGACGGCATCAATCATAAAATCCGACATTGAACGTTATCGTGACAACGACGAATTAAAATATTCCCTGCGCAGTTTATCTGAATGCGCCCCATGGATTAACCATATTTATATTATAACCGGATTTAATCAGGTTCCAAAATGGTTAAAAAAATCAAACAAAAAAATAACAATTGTTCCACACGAAAAAATATTTCCAAATGGCGCCCTGCCAACGTTTAATTCAACCAGTATTGAAATGTGCATTGATAAAATTGAAGATTTATCGGAACACTTTCTATTGGCCAATGACGATATATTTTTTAACAAACCATTAAAACCATCATTTTTCTATACAAAACGTGGACAAACATATGTACGACATGTAACCCGCCATATCAATCCACGAAAAGTTGGTTTTTATCTGGATAATATCAGTGAGTATCGTTCTAGATTGGTACTAAGTGCACGCACAATTGAACAAATCTATAACCGCAAATTATATAAATACGCACCATCACATGGAATTGACGCATATCTAAAATCATCGTGGATTGAATGCAGAAACCATCCATTAATCAAGCCAATAATTGACAATCAAATATTCAATAAATTCCGCACAAAAAACGAAATACAACGTTGGATATTTAATCTATATAACGTTGTGCACAAACGTGGAAAATTCTGTCGTGTGCGCCCACACAAAAGTGGCCACAACAAATTCTTTGACACAATTTATAACATAATATTCTGGTTTAAAACACGCCGTTCAACATACACCTGTCCAAATGTAATCGGCCATGAAAAATCACTGCAACGTGCGGTAATATTCTGTATTAATGATTCAGAATCAAATACCCCTGAAATATTGACTGCAAACAAACAATTTTTACAAAACAGATTTCCAAACAAATCAGAATTTGAAAAATAAAAAAATCCCCAAAATGGGGATTTTTTATTGCAAAGTATTTAAATATGCAATTGCATCCATTGCCGAACTGCACCCTGTTCCAACCGCTGTTGCAATCTGCATTTTCAAATTACTATGCACATCGCCCGCGACAAACATACCCTTGGGCAACGCATCAGGCGCCAATCGCCCCAAGGCATCACGTTTAATATCTTCGGACAAATAATCCGTATTGGCTTCATGTCCAATTGCAACAAAAACCCCATCAACAACCAATTGATTACCGTCTGTGGTCGTTACAATCAATTCACCATCTGTTGAATCTGGCTTTTCTTCAATCTTAGCCAAATCCGTATTAAATAAGCATTCAATATTTTCGCGCGCCGCCACACGTTCACGCAACACAGCTTCGGCACGTGTAAATTCAGATTTTCTGTAAACAATCTTAACAGTCTTGGCCAAATCTGCCAAATACAAGGCATCATTTAACGCACTGTTTCCACCGCCCAACACAATAACCGTTTTATCGCTATAAAAGAATCCATCACATGTCGCACAGTACGAAACACCACGCCCCATCAATTCACGCGCACCTGCAATTTCTAATTTTCTTGGGCTGGCACCGGTGGCAATAATAACCGACTTACCCGTATATTCCTTGTCATCATCCGCATTTACTACAAAACCCGATTCACAATCCCCCGAAATACTTTTTGCAGAAACAAATTTAACATACGCACCAAATGTTTCGGCCTGATTTTTCATAAAATCTGCCAATTCACTTCCACTGCCGGCCCAACCTGGATAATTTTCCAACTGGGCAATACCGGCCATTTGTCCACCCAATCTGTCACCTCCCAACACAATTGTCTTTTTATTTGCACGCGCCGCATACAATGCCGCCGTTAAACCTGCGGGACCAGAACCTAAAATAATAACATCATACATAGCAAACCTTTCCTTTTTTTTCTCTTGGCCCCACCATAACACAAGAAACAAATAATATGCAAACAAAAATAATATATGAAAATATTGCATTTATTAAATAAGAGAATTAAAATACGGCACATATACAAAGGACAATAAAATGTTGGATATAAAATTTATTCGTGAAAATCCAGATGCGGTAAAACGCGCATGTGAATTAAAAGGCTATACAGATTACACTGACCAAATCTTGACATTGGATGCACGTATTCGTGAATTAAAAACAATCACACAAAGCAAAACCGCGGAAAAGAACAAAATTACCCGCGAAATTCCCACTGCCACTGACAAGGCACCATTAATTGCAAAATCCAAAGAAATTGGCATTGAAATTGCAAACGACATGGCAGAATTGACCGATAAAGAATCACAAATAAATGAATTATTACATCGCACACCCCAAATTCCATCTGCGGACGCACCAATTGGTCGTGACGACACCGAAAACGTCGAAGTTCGTCGTGTCGGTACCCCACGTCAATTTGACTTTACACCACGCGCCCAATGGGATTTGTTGGAAATGAACGGATGGTGGAAACCTGAAAAAATCGCGTCTATTTGTGGCACACGCACATATGCCCTTTTTGGCGAAGCTGCCGAACTAGAATTAGCAATTCAAACATACGTATTGCAAAAATTAATATCCAAAGGCTTTACATTTGTAAATTGTCCATCAATAACAAAACCACAAACAATATTTAATGCGGGCCACTTTATGGGTTCTGACTTATCTGTAATGAACAATGACGTATTCATGTTAACTGATACCGATCGTTGTTTGGCAGGAACCGCGGAAATTATCTTGAATTCATTACACAGTGATGAAGTATTAAATGAAAAAGACCTGCCAATTAAATATGCGGGCTATTCACCATGCTTTCGCAAAGAAGCAGGCGCCGCCGGTCGCGACACCCGCGGAATCGTGCGCATACATCAATTTAACAAGGTTGAACAATACATATATTGTACACCAGAACAATCAGATGAAATGCACGAACATTTATTAAACAATCTGTGCGAAATTATGTCAGATTTGGAATTACCATATCGTGTAATTGCCGCATGTACTGGCGACATGGGCTTTAACAAGGTAAAAATGCACGATGTCGAAGCATGGTTTCCCAGTGAAAACACATATCGTGAATTGGGTTCATGTTCATCAATTGGTCAATTCCAAGCACGCAGAACAAACACACGTTATCGCGACAAAAACGGGAACATGCAATTCTGCGCAACATTAAACAATACCGGCATTGCATTACCACGTGCAATTGTACCTGTGATTGAAAATCACCAAAACCCAGACGGTTCTGTAAACATTCCATTGGTATTACAACCATTAATGGGCGGTCGAACAAAAATTGGTGGGAAACATTAAAAAACGCCCAAATGGGCGTTTTTTTTATTTTTGTTTTTCCTGTTTTGATTTTATTGCAAATTTCTTTGGCGATAAAAATGGGAAATAAAAATCTTTTAAAATATTTTCTGTATTTTTATATTTTACCTGTTTCATTGACTCTAACAAAACACTTTGTGCCTCTAGCCGCTTCCACGAAAATTCGCTATCCAAATTTCCCATGGCGTGCAAAACACGATTATATGCTAAAAAAACCGAATTATCTTGGGTTCCTGCCATAAAACCATCTACAACATTTTCTTCCAGTCCCGCATTTACACGCACAACATAATCAGAATATTTTTTTGTATTTTCAGAGATGATTTTAACAATTCGTATCGTATTTTTAACGCTTTTCAACGCAAATTCATCTGTGGCGCACGCAAGACGTTTTTCCAAATACTTTATAACTTCCTGAAAAAAAATGCATAATGTTGTTCTATAATCAATCATTTTCTTAAACTTTTATTATCTTCTACGCGATTGTTTGTTCGGCACCAGTCCCAAACTATCCAAGACCCTATATCCGTATTCCACTCTCTTTTTATTTTCGGAACGCGATGCCCTATATGGATTATAAGAAGGTTCATAGAAACAGCCATCCTGTCCAATCAATGAACTATCTTCTAACTTATAAAGCGCATTTAACAAAGTTGCCTTCCTAGAAGAATCCTTTTCTGCTTCATCTGCGGCACGCGCCAGCGTCATAATAATATTATTATACTGTTCTATTAATTCATCATTACCCGTAATTTTATGTCCCAAATCACGCAAAGCCAACAAAGGTGCCTTGAATTTTAATTTTAACTCTTCAAAAAAATAACTCATTTTTTTTTATTTCCTTAACTATTTTTACAGCACGAATTATAGACAAGGTTTTAATTATGTCAAGCAACGAACAAAAAAAATCCGGTCAACCACTTGAAAAAAGCAATTTTTTGTTATACCCTATATCCGATTTATTAAATAAAATGGGGCAAACAAATGAAAATTCGCAACATTGCAATTATTGCACACGTTGACCATGGAAAAACAACATTGGTTGACAATATGTTAAAACAGGCTGGCACATTCCGTGAAAACGAACGTGTTGATGAACGCGTTATGGACAGTGGCGACATCGAACGCGAACGCGGAATAACAATTTCCGCCAAACCAACATCTATTCAATGGGGCGAATATAAGATTAATATCGTTGACACACCCGGACACGCAGACTTTGGTGGCGAAGTTGAACGTATCTTATCCATGGTTGACGGGGTTGTTTTGTTGGTTGATAGTGCCGAAGGCCCATTACCACAAACAAAATTCGTATTATCCAAGGCATTAAAACTGGGGCTGCGTCCAATTGTATGTATTAATAAAATTGACCGTTCTGATGCCCGCCCTGATGAAGTATTAAACGAAACATTTGATTTATTTGACAAACTGGGTGCAACCGATTCCCAACTAGATTTTCCATATTTATATTCTGTTGGTCGCGATGGTTGGGCGGTTCGTAATCTCGATGACGAACGCAAAGATTTGACACCACTATTTCAATTGATTGTTGACCATGTACCTGCCCCCGACTGCAATGGCGAACGTTGTCAATTGAACGCACCATTCAAAATGTTGGCCACAACATTAGAAGCAGATCCATACGTTGGTCGTATTTTAACTGGAAAAATTGAATCAGGTACTGTACGTGTTGGTCAATCAGTCAAAGCAATAAATATGCATGGTGAATTTATCGAAAATGCAAAAATTACAAAAATTATCGAACATCGTGGTGTTGAAAAAATTTCACGCGACACAGCATCTGCGGGTGACATTGTGGTTGTTGCAGGTTTTTCACGTGCAACCGTATCTGACACACTGTGTGACCCATCTGTAACCGAACCTGTTCCTGCGATGCCAATTGACCCACCAACCCTGACGATGACCTTTTTTGTAAACACATCACCATTGGCGGGTAAATCCGGTAAAAAATTGACATCACGCATGATTGGCGAACGCCTATTCAAAGAAGCAGAAACAAATATTGCTTTACGCGTTGAACAAAGTGAAAACAACGAAGCATTCGAAGTTTCTGGTCGTGGCGAATTACAACTGGGTATTTTGATTGAAACGATGCGCCGCGAAGGATTTGAATTATCTGTATCACGTCCACGCGTTGTCATGCACGAAGATGAAAACGGTGAAAAACTGGAACCAATCGAAGATGTCGTAATTGACGTTGATGACGAATTCAGTGGTGTTGTCATTGAAAAAATGACAAAGCGCAAAGCCACTATTACCGAAATGAAGGCATCTGGTGGTGGCAAAACCCGTATTGTATTTTCTGCACCATCACGCGGTCTGATTGGATATTTGTCTGAATTTCGCACTGACACACGTGGCACCGGCATCATGAACCGTGTATTTGCCGAATACGGTCCATATCGTGGTCCAATTATGCAATATCGTCCGGGTGTTTTGGTATCTATGGAAAAAGGCGCGGCTGCCACATATGCATTATTTAATCTGCAACCACGTGGCACTTTGTTTATCGATCCACAAACCGAAGTATATTCTGGTATGATAATCGGCGAACATAGCAAAGAAAACGATTTAGAAGTAAACCCAATCAAAGGCAAAGAATTAACAAACATGCGTTCTGTAACTGCCGATGAAAAATTATTCTTGGCCCCACCCCGCCACATATCACTAGAAGAAGCACTGTCGTACATTTTGGATGACGAACTGGTCGAAATCACACCTGATACAATTCGTCTGCGCAAAAAAGAATTGGACAGTAACATTCGTAAAAAGACACGCAAAAATTCCGAAGCATAAAATAATAACACGTCATTACTATGACGTGTTATTTTTTGTTATTATGGATATATTGCAAAACGAATTCAAAAGATGTACATTATACAATATGAATACAGACAATAAAAAACAAAAACGATTATTTTTATTTGCAGGTTATCATCCCTGTGGGCTTATTGATTCTGCATTGGTATATTATGTCCAAGAATTATCGAAACATGGCGATGTTATTGTTGTAATGGATTGCGATTGCAATAAAACACAATTAAATAAATTAAAAAACATTACATTATTCGCATCTGGCACACGTCATCACGAATATGACTTTGGTTCATACAAACGCGGATATTTATGGGCAAAAGAAAATTTAAACTTATCCGATTACGATTATTTATATATGGTAAACGATTCGGTTTATGGTCCATTTTATTCGTTGGACGCATATCTGAAACAAATGGAATCATGCGGTTGCGATGCATTCGGAATTGTGGCCAACCCACATAACGAACACCCACATATCCAATCATGGTTTATTGGCATAACCCGAAAAATATTTCTATCAAAATGGTACGATAAATTCATGAATGACATCACGCGCCATGAATCCAAAGGTCAAATTACAAAATTATACGAACAAGGATTTTCCGCCCTTGTAAAAAAACATAAACTAAATTGGGCATGCCTATATTCTGTATCTGGTCGCGGTGTTTATAACAAAGTAAAAAAACTATACCGTAAAAAAATGCCATTTATGAAAAAGGTTGCCTTTACACGTAACCATGGTGGCTTGGGCCGTCAAATACTACACATATTAAACGATACAAACAAGAAATTAAGCAACGCGATTCTTTCATCTGCCTGTGCACAATATGGGCCAAAGCATGTAAAATGGTTACTCACTAAAAATCCAATAAAAATTGCATTTCGTAATGCATATCACGTTTTATACAAACTTTTTATCGAGGGAATATGAAAAACATAAAAAACACAAATTCAACCAAACGTATTGCCGCAATAACAATGGCACGCAACGACGAATTTTTTCTGTCGCGCTGGATAAAATATTATGGCAACCAAATTGGCACAGAAAACTTATATATATACCTTGACGGTATGGACCAAGACATTCCCGAAAATTCTGGCAATGCACACATAACAAAATTGCCACACACAGATATGTCACGTTCCACAGGCGACAAATATCGCATTGGAAAAATGTCTGAATTGGCATCTGAATTATTAAAGACCTATGACATTGTAATTGGATGCGACGCTGATGAATTTTTAATTGTGGACCCAAAATTAAACACCACATTGGCCCAGTATTTATCTAACACAAAAATTAAAACATCTGTATCTGGACTGGGTTTAGACATTGGCCAGCATATGAAACATGAAAAGCCATTGGATTCATCTAAACCATTTTTATTACAACGCGAATATGCCTTGTTATCCACACGTTATACAAAACCGGTTGTAAAAAATCGCCCCACCCCATGGGGCAGCGGCTTTCATAGTATAAATGGTCATAACTTTCACATTGATAAAAATTTATATTTATTGCACTTTGGTGCTGTTGACATGGACATGTTAATTGCCAAGGCATCATCACGTGGCGCCGATTGGGTTAACCACCTAAAGCGTCGTGGTAATGGCACAATAAATGATATAACCAATCGCCCTGCGCACGATGAAAAATGGTTTAAAATTGCGCGCATATTACAAACAATCTTTCGTCCAATTTATGCGTGGGACAAACCTGGGATGTTGGGAATAAAACGCATTGTAAAACTGCCAAATCGCTTCAAAGAAACGGGGGTATAATACCATGACACCAGACATGAAAATAGACATTGTTTACCTTTGGGTTGATGACACAGATAAAAAGTGGCGTGCCCAAAAAGATAAATGGTTGGAAATTATCAAAGGCGAAAAACCCGTATACGAAGACGCCGCAATCGAAGCACGCTGGCGCGACAATGGCGAATTCCTATATTCACTGCGCAGTGTTGATAAATATGCCCCATGGGTAAACCATATATATATTGTAACTGGATTTGGTCACATACCAAAATGGTTAAATACCAAACACCCAAAAATAACAATTGTTCCACACGAACAAATCATGCCAAATGATAGTTTACCAACATTTAACGCAACCGCGATTGAAATGTGCATACCAAACATTCCAGGTCTATCGGAACACTTTTTATTAATGAACGACGACATGTTTTTCAACCGCCCCCTGTCCCCATCGTTTTTTTACGACAGATATGGACGTGCACGCGTTTTATATAGTAATCATGCAAACAGATGCAAAAATATTGGACGATGGATGGAACGTGTTGATGAATACAATCAAACATTGATACTATCCGCCCAATTTATTGAAAAAATATTTGGTAAACGCGTATATAAATATCGTCCATCACATGGGATTGACCCATATTTAAAATCTACATGGATTGCATGCCGCAACCATCCGATGCTGACAGGCTTTATTGACAATCAAATTCGCAACAAATTTCGAACAAATAACGAAATACAACGTTGGATGTTTAATTTATACGACCTTATAAATAATCGTGCCGTATTTATACATTCACGCGCACGCAAACACACGCGCCACAAGATTACAGATTTTATATATAATACAATATTCTATCCATGGATACGTAATTCACCCGTATATTGCACAGACACATCAACTGCACGTACGGCATTATTAAAATCACCAACATTTTGCATAAACGATTCGCGCGATTCTGATGAGACGGTTTTGCGTGACAATGCAAAATTTATGCATGAACGTTTTCCCGAAAAATCACAATTTGAAAAGTAAAAAAACCTCGGGCTTACGCCCGGGGTCTTACGTCGGAAAAGATAAAATGTCGGTAAATACCGACATTTTATTTAACACTTACATGTTTTTATAAAATTACAAATATCAGACCTTAATTCTTGCGCCCATTTAAATGGCGGTCTATCCAATGCCCCCACCTGCTCTAATTGCTTAAAGCATTCACGTGCTACTTCTATATCATCTTGACCGTCCAAATATTTAATTTTACCAAAAGCCTTGGCAATAAAATACCATTGGAAATTTTCAGACCATTTTTTCATCTGATATTCCGATGCAGACTTAACATAGACATTATACGCATGGTCCAAACCAACACATAAACTTTTCATAATACGCAATTGCTTTGCTGACAATACGATTCCACCAAAATTCGGCACATAAAAATAAAGAGGTAACGGCATAATCGTCGTACGTGGATTACGTAACATAACCTGACTCCACCATGGGAAATCTTCGAACAAAATCCCCTTGATAAAAGGAATATCTGCAATTAAATCACGTCTATAAAGATTTTTCCAAACCTGACAATGTTTAACCAACCATTTCTTTTTTGCCCCGACCCGATTATGTGTACGTTCTGTGGCATATTCATAAATATCATTTGTAACACGTGTTTTAACTTTGTTTACATTATATTTCTTATTAATTCTATGCGGCACCACATTATCTGTATCCAACTTTAAAAAATGCCGTATCATCAATTGTGGGCGATAAATTCTGTCATACGTAAAAGAAACAATATCTGATTTATCGCGCATTGCCATATGATATGCCAATTCCATTGTCTGGGGGTGAATAAAATCATCACTATCCAGATATAAAATAAAATCACCTTGGGCCACTTGCATACCTGCATTACGCGCATCTGACAAACCACCATTTGGTTTATTTACAATTTTAAAGCGACTATCACGTGATGCAAATTCTTCCAAAATCTTGTAACTATTATCAGGACTACCATCATTTACACAAATCGCTTCCCAATCTGCAAAAGTCTGATTCAAGACACTTTCCAAACATCTACGTAAATATTTTTCAACATTATATATTGGAATAATCACAGAAATTGCCGGCATCATACACCCCTTTTTTTGTTACAAGCCATTTATCTAAAATGATTAATAATTTTTCTGCATCGCCACAACCATATTAAATTATGCTTTTTTGCAAAATCGCGACGATATTTTTTTCCGATTTTATATTGCGCTTTGACACGCGCATGATGTGCCACATCACGTGAATTCAACGCAGAATTTTCATTAAACATATAATGATATTTTACATACGGTACAACTGCGACAAGATTTGCCATAGCAATTGCATTTAAAACAAAAATAGTATCTTCTTGTGCAATCAAATTTGTATCAAATTTTAATTTATATTTTTTAATAAAATTTTTTCTGAACAAATAACGCCATACATAAGAATCCGTTAATGCAAACGTCCCCCGCATTTTCTGCCACATTGTCCGCAAGACAGATACCTGATTATAAATAATTGGTTTTGTAAATTTATTATCACTGACAAATCCTGACACAACCATATCTGCATTTGTATCATTTGCAACCGCAATCATATGCGCATAAAAATCATCATCAATCCAATCGTCTGCATCCAAAAAGTGAATAAAATCACCATCGGCCGACTTGATACCATCATTACGAGCCGCAGAAACACCTGCGTTTTTTTTATGAATTACGACAAAACGCGTATCACGTGCGGCATATTCATCCAGAATTTTCCCAGAACTATCTGGACTACCATCATCGATGCAAATTGCCTGCCATTTCTGAAAAGTTTGATTTAGTAACGAATCCAAACATCTGCGCAAAAACTTTTCCGCCTTATACACAGGTATTATCACAGAAACCACAGGCATATCACACCACCTTTTTTTTATTTACATTTTTAACATTTTATCCGCAATCGACCCAGGAATTGGATTTTTTGCCTGACGATATGTTGTTTTTTGAAAAAAGGCACCACTAGTAACTTTATCAAAAGTCTTTTTATCATATGGCTTATCATGCCAATCCCACCACAAAGCATGTGTTGGATCCTGATCAACATGTGGCATTTTTTCAAAATATTTTTTTGCACGCGGATCATGTGTCACAATTGTCTTAAACATCAACTGATGCATAAAGTAATCAAATGGTCCATTTTCATTCATCCAATATTCCAAAATCATTGCACGCCATGCATCCAATAAATACGCCCCTTTACGCGAACGGATAAAGCAATTTTGCATATAACTATATGGACTGCCAACCTTTTGACCCGCCATATATACAAAGAAATCTTCATCAGCAATCCAATCTGGGATTGCTTCTGTTACAAATCCCGTTGAATCCAACCAATAACCACCATGTGTATATAACAATTCAACGCGACAAATATCTGCAAAATGTGCATGTCCAATCTTGCCTGCTTTATACTTTTTCACAATTTTTTCGGGCAAAGAAATATAATCAAACACAGTATTAATATCTAAAACAACTAATTCTTGCTTGCAATGTCTGCGCACACTACGGAAACAGGCTTTTACCAATTCCGGTGCATTTTCTTCTCCTTGTAACCACAAAGAAAAAATCTTGTCATTTTTATCATTATTAACAACTTTTCTTTCTTTTACGGCTGCAACAACTGGCAAATATCTTTCAAAGTATTTTGGAATAACTTGTGAAATAACATCACTGCGCACTGCGCGTCTTTTTTCGCGCGAACGCCAAAACCAATTCAAAATATGTCCACGAACAATAATATCTGTCATTGCCCACATACGTACTAAATTCATAACACATCCCTTTTTTGTTACTATTTATAATTATTTCCCCAGTCAAACCAGACTGGGGAAATATAATTATTCTTCAACAGACATCACATCATCAGATTCATCCACCGGACCCGTTGTCATTTCTTCTGCAATACCGGACGAACGCGCCATAATCTTATCTAACAATTCTTGCTGAACATCTGGGTGATCCTTTAACCATGCACGTGCATTTGCTTCACCCTGTCCCATACGTTCACTATTGTAAGAATAAAAACTGCCTGCTTTTTCAATAAAGTCGTATTTAACACCCATATCCAATATTTCACTAATACGCGAAATACCTTCGCCATACATAATTTTAAAATCAACTGTACGGAAAGGTGGTGCGACCTTATTTTTTACAACCTTGACGCGTGTTTCGTTTCCAACAATACTTTCTTTATCTTTGATTTGTCCTGTACGACGAATATCCAAACGTACCGACGCATAGAATTTTAAAGCATTACCACCAGACGTCGTTTCTGGATTTCCAAACATAACACCAATCTTCATACGAATCTGGTTAATAAAGATTAATAATGTATTACTGCGCGACACAGACCCCGCCAATTTTTTCAAAGACTGACTCATCAATCGGGCAGTTGTACCGACAAAAGAATCCCCAATATTACCTTCTAATTCTGCCTTGGGCACCAACGCCGCAACAGAATCAATAACCACAACATCAACCGCGCCAGATTTAATCAAAGTATCCGCGATTTCCAAGGCCTGTTCACCCGAATCCGGTTGTGAAATAATTAAATTAGAAACATCGACACCCAACTTTTTTGCATAACTTGGGTCCAGCGCATTTTCCGCATCAATATATGCACACGTACCACCCTTTTTTTGGGATTCTGCAACCGCATGCAATGCCAATGTTGTTTTACCCGAACTTTCTGGTCCATAAATTTCAACGATACGCCCTTTTGGATAACCACCAACACCCAACGCAATATCCAAGCCCAAAGACCCCGAAGAAATCGCTTCGATATTTTGTTGTGAACCATCACCCATTTTCATGATGGCTTCTTTACCAAATTGTTTTTGAATTTGTGCCAACGCAGATTCCAACGCAGGGTTTCTTGTCCCTGTTGCTGCGTCCTTTGCAACATCTTTCTTTGCCATATACTTTCCCCTTTTTTCTCAAGAAAAGCATACTAAGAAAAACGCGAAAAATCAAGTATCACTTTTTAGCAACCAAAACCAAAATGCTAAGCATTCCAATCAATGCCGTCACCCACCATACGGCGGTTGTTGTACCACATACTGCAATCATAATCGCCCCCAACGTTGGCACAATAACATATGGTAAATTTGCACTGGTTCTGAACACCCCATAAAAACGTGTCTGTTGTGATTTTTTTACCGTATCAAAAAATAACAAATCATGCACAGATTCCATCAATGCACCCGACACCTGCCATGCAACAAATATCATCAACAAAGGTATTCCGGTTGCAAAAGTTGCCATCACTGACAGCGCCGCAAACGAACCAAATCCCAGCACCAGCCACAATGTCTTGCCATAACGTTTAACCAAATGTGCCATTGCATCACTAAGTAACAAATAAGGTATTATACCCAACGTCAAAACCCACCCCAGTGCATCTTTATCAAAACCATTTTCAATAACCAAAATCGGCACATACAATACACGCAAAGCCCGTAAAGCATAGTATCCAAAATTCACCATATACGCACGTGCCATTCCCGCCACACCGAAAAAAGCAAGCACATTCTTCCACAAGGCACGTATTGTCTTACGCGGACTGACCGATTTAATACGTTTATCTTCTTGAACAATCTTAAAGTACTTAAATAATGTCCACCCCGCCAAATAAACAACAGCCGACCCAAAAAACGCAGCTCTATTACCAAAATGATTTGCAATCATAACCGCCACAGTTGGCGCAAACAACGCACCAATATTCATCCATAAATGATATCTGGAATTTAATCGCGCCATTCCAATATTTCTTGAAAAGTCCGCCATAAACAATGGAATCAATACGGTTATAAACGTTGTTGCAACACCCGTTGTATAATCCAAAATAATAAATGTTCGTGGCAGTATAGAAAAACTCATCATCGCGTAACACATTGCGACCATCAGCATCGCGAAATAAAACACACGTGCCTTGGAAAATTGTCTTAAAACTTCATTTGCGAACAAACCAACGACAAAACAAAAAACCGAATACAAGGCGGCATAAATACCAACAATCGCCGAAGATTTGAAAATTTCCAAAATCACCAACGAATAAACCGCATTATAAATACCATCTGCAAATCCGGTAAAAAAACCCAAATTTGCAAACGAAAAACCACTAATATTTTTATTAACTGAAATATATCTATCTTTTGCCATAAGACAAATTATATCATAAAAAAAGCAAAAATAAAATCCCCCATTTTGGGGGACGAAACAACAATCACACTAAATTATTTTGCATTTTTCTGCGCATACAATTGGGCAAAATCAACTGGCTGCATTGCGAATGTTGGGAATCCAGATTCACTGGTCAAACGTGTAATCAGTGCACGAACTGATGGGAACAACAATGTTGGCACATCAATCAACAATGTACGTTTTTTAACTTCTTCATCTTTTTCTTCTTCCATCTGAACCAAACCAGAATATGTTGATTCAATCAAGAATATAGACTTTTCACCCTGTTCCAGTTTTGAATGAACTTTGACAATCAAATCAACCATAAACAAATTATTTTCTGCACCTTTGATTTGAATATCAATATTGATTTCTAATTTTGCCTGACCATTATCATTTTTAAAGAACAATTCTGGTACATTTGGGCTTTCAAAAGAAATATCCTTTAAAAACTGAGAGATAATATTAAATTTTGCCATCAGATTTTCTCCTTACTCTATATATATTGGCATTTTTAAGGTCTGGACCGCGGCCCTGTTTTATGATAATATAGCATTATAAAAAACTTTTACAAGTGGGGGGATTAATAAAAATGCGATTTTTTGAAAAAAACATTCTGACACGTGGATTATTGGCAATATTTTGCGCATTCATCTTGGCATCATGCGATTTATCCACCCCAACCGTAACAACAGATAATTCTGTAATTCCATCTAATTTCCGTCGCGTATCATATTCTGAATTACCCGGATGGCGTGACGATGATGTGCGTTACGCACTTCAGGCATTTCGTAATTCATGCAAGGCAAAGATACAATACGTTGGTCGCGTACAACCCGACCGCGAACTATTTGCTGAAAAATGTCGTATGTTACCATCTGCATCGGCCGATACTGCAACGGTACGGGCATGGTTTGAATCCCATTTTCAACCATACCAGATATACAATGAAAACGGCACAGATCGTGGAACATATACCGGATATTATTCACCAATCATTCCTGCATGTCGCAAAAAGACCGCCGAATGTAATGAACCTTTAATGGGCATACCAACCGACGGCCGCAATTACAAAGGTGTCGCCAAAAAAGATATTGTCGAAAAACAAATCGGTCGCGTATTATATTGGGCCAATATTGTTGACGTACAAAACATACAAATCCAAGGCAGTGGTAATTTACGCCTCGAAGATGGCACAGATGTAAAATTAAACTTTGCGGCTGTAAATGATATGCCATTCAAATCCATCGGCGAAGAATTACGCAACCGCGGCATCCGTCCATCTGGCGGCTATTCATCCGAAGCGGTATGGCAACACCTCAAAGCAAACCCCGCACTGGCCAAAGATGTGATTTATAAAAATCCACGCTATGTATATTTTTATGAATCAACCCCACCTGATGTAATCGGTAAATTGGGTACACCATTATCAAAAATTCGCAGTATTGCAATGGACGATGACTTATACACATTGGGATTACCTGTATATATCAACACCAATTTATCAAATGGTCAACCATTTCGTCGTCTTATGATTGCCCAAGACACCGGCAGTGCAATTCGCGGTTGGATTCGCGCCGACATATTCTTTGGCAAAGGTGACGACGCATATAAATATGCCCAGGGTCAACATGCAACTGGTCAAATGTTTATCTTAATGCCGAAAGAATACACCTATGTCAAACCACGATAAAAAAATCAGCGAACGAACCAAACACCCCCAAACTATTGGCGGTGCATTGGGTGGTTTAATAAAAATATTTGGCATTCGTGCATCTGATTCCGATTTGGCAAATCGTTGGGACGAAATCATGGGCCCCGATATTGCGACGTTGGCACGCTTGGCTGCAATTAAAAAAAATCGTGACAATACTTTTAATATCGTGATCCGTCCAACGGTTCCGGCCTATGCATTACAATTATCATATCAATCTGACGAAATAATAAAACGAATAAATAAATACTTTGGATATAACGCGGTTGGGAAAATCAGTTTCAGAAAGTAACAAAAATGACAAAACGTATATTGGGCATTGACCCTGGATTATTGCATACTGGATGGGCGGTTATTGACACATCAGGTCAAACACGCAAATATATTGCAAGCGGTGTTATTTTACCCAATCCTAAATTTGAAATGTCAGAACGTCTGGTTACAATATTTCATGAACTAACAAAAATATGTGAAACATTTGAACCAAACGAATGCAGCATTGAAATCATATTTGTAAATAAAAACCCAAAAACCACCCTGCTATTGGGTCAAGCGCGCGCTTCTGCAATTGTTGCAATTGCAAATCAAAACATACCTGTATTTGAATACGAACCAAACGTTATAAAAAAAGCATTAACTGGTGCAGGCCATGCCGACAAAAGCGCAATCGATAAAATGGTAAAAATGTTATTGCCAATCGCACACCCCAAAACCCCAGACGAAGCAGACGCAATCGCAATTGCTCTGGCCCACAGCAATATGTTACAGATAAAAAATTATATAAAATAATTTGTTATTGATTAATTATAAATCATACCCGACAGTAACTTTTACCAGATACTGACCATTTCCCAAATCTTGAACAACAGGATACGATACATTAACTTCGCCATACATTGGTCTGGTCAATTCATAATATTCAAATTCTAATGCATTCCTTAACAAATTAACTTTTCCACAACGAACAAATTCTGGTGATGAAGAAAATAAAAGATCCGCACCTTTACAATATTTATCCTTTAATGATTTTTGATAATCAAAGTCAAAATTTCTTTTGGCTCTTTCCATACCATTAATACCTGCACTATATTCATTTACCGCCGCAATCTGTATCTCATATTCTTTTGACATTTTAATATAATCGGCACTTGCTTTTCTATTTTCTGCATTTTTCAAAACAGCCACTGCATAATCTATTGCCTGTTGTTCGGTCCCCAATCCTGCTTCCAAATAAATTCCCGTCAAATCATATAAACTCAGTCTGAAGACATTTCTGTTACTATCAAAATCTTGATGATAATAACCAAACATGACATCAATAATATCATCCACACCTTCGGGTGTTAAACCACCTGCAACCAAATCGGCACCTGCAACTTCGAACGGCACTTCTGGATTTACAACAACATCCGCGGCACCTGCCACAGAAAGTGCACACACAACCCCCATCAATGCAAATAATAACTTTTTCATTTTATTGCCTCCTCGCACTGACTGGCAGTTTCGATAACCCGTTTTGCTGCACTGATTTGTGTTGCGTTAAATACAGTTGACGTCAAAGACGCTGCCGTTGTTACACCGGCCAAAACATTTGAAGCCATATTCAAATTCTTTTCACGTTGTTCATCTTGACTATTTCGCACTTTATCCGTATTCGCCATACCCGACGTCACAGTTCCCACAACACCAGATGCAGCACCAACAGAACTGGCCACCATGGCGTTATGTGCACGATTACTAATTTTTTCAACATCGGACAAATCATATTGCCCACACGCAGCAATAATTTTATCTGCATTTTGCAATTCCATATCAGACGCACTGTTATCCAAGCGCACTTGAATCTTAACCTGTGCCAATTTTTCAACCGCCCCCATACATGCACCGATACGCGCCATCAAATCTGGTTTTACCTTATTAGACCCCGCAATAACTGCACCTGCAATACTGGACGCAGACGATGCCGCCATCAATCCCGTACGCACATTACCCATTGTCTTTGACTTTTTATCCAGCGCATCCTTTTCCGCCTGCATTTTTGCCAATTCATCATCTGCAAGAATTTGATTTTCTTTGGATTTTAAGTTATTCACCAAATCCCTATCACGTACCATTTGTGTTAATTGTGCAGTCAAACTCGCAATATCACTTACAATAACAGGTTCTGGATTACTTTTCATTTCTTTATATTTTTTTATCAAATCACCCATCAACCCAGACATCTTATCTATACGCGCCTTGGCAACACCGGTTCCAACCGCACCACCAGCCACAGCGGTTCCAGCCGCCGACACCGCCGTACCAACACCCGCCATTTTTTTTATATCTGCTAATTCATCTGAAATACCCGCACAATTTGCGCGCACCACATTCATCGCATCATTCAAAGACATTTCTGCGGCACCCGCCCCACCAATCACAAACAAAAATGCCGACAAAACAAATATTAAACGTTTCAACTTTATTCCCCCCGAAACAATATTGCTATCAAAGGTAATTATATCACAAAAAATATTAAAAAAAAATAAAATCCCCAATTTTTTTGGGGATTTTAACATTGATAACAACCATAGAAATTATGCTGCCGCCGTAAAGACCTTTTGTACGTCATCATTCGCATCCAGCGCATCAACCAATTTTTCAATTTTCGCATACGCTTCGTCATCTAAATCCATTGGCATATTTGGCAACCATGTCAATTCAGCCTGCTCTGGTTCACCCAATTTATCCGCCAAAATTTTTTGTGCAGTAATAAAGTCTTCTGGTTTTGTTGTAATAATAAAACCTTCTTCAGATGTTTCCAAATTATCTGCATTTGCTTCCATAATAATTTCCATCATTTCATCTTCGGTTTTACCAATTGATGCTGGGTACATAATTTGGCCTGCGCGTGTAAACATAAAGACAACAGATCCTTCTTCGCCCATATTTCCACCATTTTTACCAAAGATATTACGAATTTCTGGCACTGTACGACGTGGATTATCTGTCAACGCTTCGACAATTACAGGCACTGCCCCTGGGCCATAACCTTCGTAACGAACCGCTTCGTAATTTTCTGTATTCGCACCTGATGCCTTGTCGATTGCACGTTTAATATTATCATTTGGCATTGATGCCTTGCGTGCTGTTAAAATCGCCAATCGCAAGCGTGGATTATTGTCAGGATTTTTATCACCCAACTTTGCCGCCATTGTAATTTCACGTGCCAATTTTGTAAACAAACCACTGCGTGCTGCGTCTGCCGCACCTTTTTTGTGTTGAATGTTATGCCATTTACTATGTCCACTCATATTTGACCTTTTTATTTATTTAGATTAAAATCACCCCAAAAGGATAACAAATGATTGGAAAATTGCAAGGCATAGTTGATTATATTGGTGACGGATTTGTAATTTTATTGGTAAATGGTGTTGGATACAAGGTGCACACCGCAGAATACTTGACACACAAATCAACGGTTGAAATGTGGATTGAAACAATTGTCCGCGAAGACTCAATTCGCCTATTTGGATTTTCAACCCTGCAATCCCAAGACCTGTTTAATATGTTAACCACCGTATCTGGTGTTGGTCCAAAGGTCGCATTGGCCATCATGGGCACAATCAGCACAGACATGTTAATGACCGCAATTGCAACGGGCGACGCAAAAACAATTGCAACGGCCCCTGGGGTCGGTAAAAAGATGGCCGAAAAAATCATTGTTGAATTAAAGAATAAAATTGGCGGTGTATCTGCATCATTATTTGTCGCAGACACTGGCACATCTGCGCAATCCTCTGCCCTGCCAGAATTACTTATGGCATTGGAATCTTTGGGATATCGCCGTCTTGACATATTGGAAATGGCCCAAAACTTGGTAACAAAAAATCCATCTGCCGATGTATCAAAACTGGTTCCGATGGCATTAAAAGAAATAAGTGGAAACAAATAATATGAATAACGATACAATCTTTGCATTATCATCTGGGCATGGCAAATCCGGTGTCGCAGTAATCCGTATATCTGGGGATAAATTATCTGACATATTTACGAAAATGACACACCGTTTTGAATTTATACCACGTCATGCATATTTTACGAATTTATGCGACACAGACAACAACATCATTGATCAGTGCCTAATGTTATTCTTTGGTGCGCCAAATTCTTTTACCGGCCAAGATATCATTGAAATTCAATGTCATGGGGCGCCAGCGGTTATAAATAAAATTTTTGAATATTTATCTACTTTGGGCATGCGCATGGCAACCCCTGGGGAATTTTCCAGACGTGCATTTTATAACAACAAAATGGATTTGGCCGACATTGATGGATTGGCGGCATTACTGGATGCACAAACCGACAAACAAAGACAACGCGCATTAAAATCCATGTTGGGTCGTGACAGTAAAATTTACAATTCATGGCGCACCCAGATGATTGAAATATCCGCCTATGCTGCGGCAACTTTGGATTATAGTCCCGACGACCTGCCCGTAAACATTGGCACACGAATTCAAAAACAAACAAAAAAATTATATGACGAAATAAATTCTGCCCTTTGTGGTTATGGAACTGCACGCGCAATTCGTGGTGGAATAAACATTGTCTTGGTTGGTGAAACCAATGTTGGCAAATCATCTATATTTAATTATATACTTGGTTCAAATCGGGCAATTGTATCTGACATTGCCGGCACAACACGCGACGTTGTATCTGCAAATTTGGACATTGATGGATATATGGTAAATCTGTCTGATACGGCGGGCATTCGTGAAACAGACGACACAATCGAAAGCATCGGCATCGAACGTACAAAGTCTGAAATCGAAACTGCTGATATTATACTGAATGTTTATACACCAAACAATATTCCAAATATTGAAATCAATGATTCACGAATTGGCCCAAATACAAGCATTGATATTGTAAACAAATCAGACACAATAGATATTAAAGAAACAAACAAACGTTATAATACAATATATGTATCGGCAAAAACCGGTAACGGCATGGAAGAATTAATGAACACAATACGTCAAACAATTCATGAACTGTTTGATAACACAGAATCTGAATTAACTATCAACGCCCGAACCAAGACTTTACTGGAATCGGCACGTGATGAATTATCACACGCCCTGACCGCTGGTGAAAACTATGACATATTTGCAGAACACGCCCGTCGTGCAGCAGATTGCATTGGTAAAATATTGGGCACAATTACCGCAAACGATGTTCTGGACATGACATTTGGCCAACTGTGTCTTGGCAAATAAAAACTACAAATAAAAAAAATAGTATAAATATGAAACATCCCCGATAACGTAGTGTACAAATCTACATCGGTTATCGGGGGTGCCATAGATATGCATACGAATTTTAAAAAATTAAAGATAATGGTATAGATATGGATTGCCCCCGATAACGTAGTGTACAGACGCTACATGAGTTATCGGGGGCGGCCATAGATATGCCATTAGATTTAATTTTATTCGTGTCTATCTGGATATTTACCCTCAATCAAATTCTTACGAACCTGATGATGTTTAACCTTTTGCGTACTGGTCAATGGCAAATCTTCTGTTGTCATTGCATAGTGTGTAACCCACTTGTAACTGGCAACTTTTTTATTTGCCGCGGCAATTTCCGCGCCCAGTTTTTCAATTGTCATACCATCTTCAACACTGAACACACCGTATGTCACAGTTTTACCTTTGACCGTATGTTCAAAAACAGCAACATTTTTTACACCTGGGATAGTAATGAACAATCCTTCTAATTCATCTGGATAAACATTTTTACCACTATCCAACACGATAACCTGTTTTTTACGACCCGCAAAATGTAATTCGCCGTTCTTATCCATTGATACCATATCACCAGTATTAAAGAATCCACGTTCGTCAAATATTTCTGCATTTGCTTCTGGGTTATTCAAATATCCACCAAAAATCTGATGTCCGCGCAACCATAGCACCCCAACACCATCTTCATTTTTATCACGAATTTCACATTCGTTATTGATTGTTGGGCCACCAAAGGCAAATGGGAAACGATGTTTAGTCGGCTTTGAAATACAGATTGGTCCAACAGTTTCTGTCAAGCCGTACCCTTGAATAAACGTCAATCCCAAACGTTCATAGAATGTTTCAACTTCTGGCTTGGTTGCGGCACCACCTGCAATCAACAAACGTGCACGACCACCGAACACATCCAAGATTGGCTTTTGCACTTTGCGAACCAAGAAACCCAAACCAATTTTTTCCAAAATTTTTCCATACTTTAATACAAAGGATACCAATCCCCATTTTTTCTGGGCCTTGACATTATCGATAATCTTGTTACGGAAAACTTCCCACAAACGTGGCACCGCGGGAATAACCTGTGGACGGAACTTTTTAAAATCTGCCATAATTTCTTTTGGATTAATTGTTGGTTGTAACAAAACGCCCGCACCAAAATGCAACGTTGCCAAGATTTCAACCGCGAAACCAAATACATGATACATTGGCAAAAATCCATACAGACAATCCGCCGGTTTAATCCATTCGGCCATTGATTCCAAAGAATTTGCACATTCAACAATATTAAAGTGTGTTAATGGTACAACCTTTGGCACACCGGTCGAACCTGATGTAAATGACATTGTTGCAATATCCAACGATTCCACCGCCGCAGGTTGCAATTCTGGGTCAACCTTGCCATCTTTCTTTGTAATATCATAAAATTTAAATTTATCTGTTTTATACACAAAAGACTTTTCTGCGCAAACCAATTTACATTCTGTAATTGATGCCATATTATCATATTCAAATGGTGTCAGATTTGTATCCAACAATAATACCGTCCCACCCAAATACCAAATTGCAAACATAGTAATTGGGAATTCAGGAATATTGTGTGACAAAATTCCGATAACATCACCCTTGGCAACACCTGCGGCATTTAAAGATGCGGCACGCGCCTTAACCAAACCAATAAAGTCTTTATATTTAACGCCTTCGCGCACCAGATACAAATTATCTGGCCATGTTTGCGCGGTACGTTCCAATAACTGATACATATTCATGTTATAAAATTCCTTGTTGTTTTTATATTGGACACCCGATATTATACAGATGAATCAAAGGAAATCAAACATGAAAATTCTTTCATTAAATATTAATTCAATTCGTGCCCACGCTCAAAGCTTTATCGACATACTAAATCGCGGTGAATACGACACAATTCTGGTCCAAGAATTAAAGGTTGAAACGGCAAACTTTCCACATATGTTATTTGATGAATATGGCTATAATGTCAAGGTTTTTGGTCAAAAATCATGGAATGGTGTCGCAACATTTTCTAAATATTCCATCGAAGATGTTACAATGGGCCTGCCAAATTATGCAGATACAAACGCGCGAATGATTGAGTGCGTGGTTGATGGCCATATCCGTATGATAAATGTATATATGCCAAATGGTGATACGGTTGATTCTGCAAAATTCCCATACAAATTGGAATGGATGCGCGCATTTACAGAATATATTGCCCAATACTTGGATTCAGCCGAACCTGTTATTATTGCTGGCGACTTTAACGTTGCAATCCAAGACCGCGATATATGGAAACCCAAAAATTACGAAGGCATCGCAATTTCTGCACCTGAGGCACGTAATATTATGAATCAATGGCTGGATGCGGGCTGGGTTGATGCATGGCGGACCCTGCACCCAACAGACACAGGATACACATGGTATGGATACCGCGGTCGTGATACGGTTGGCAACGAACAAGGTCTGCGTTTAGATTACTTTCTATGTAATAAAACCGCGGCAAAAATGATTAAAAATTGTGAAGTTGATATTGAACCACGTTTGGCAGAAAAACCCACAGACCACTGCGGATTAATGTTGGAAATAAAATAAATATCACAAAAACCAACAAAAAATCAAAGAGATTATACTATGAATTTATTTAATTGCGACAAAGAATTTTTTTTCATTTCTTCAGAAAACCTAGATAATATAACAACAAAATTATACGGTTTTACTATACAAGACAATGGAATCATTGAAAACGCAAACATAAATTGCTTGAAACTACCGCTTGGTGGCATAGGTGCCTATGTTTATATAGAAAGAACAAAAAAACACATAAAAATTCATCAAGACTTTAATGGTTCTTACGGACTTTACTATTTCAAAAGGGGCAATTATTTTGCACTAAGTAATTCATTTTTATATCTTATAGACCACATAAAAGACAAATTTAATCTGACATTCAATCATAATTTTGCAAACTATATGTATCCTTTAACCTTGTGTTCCGAAGCATATAAGGACACATTAACAAAAGATATTGTACGTTTAGACAAAGACATTGTTTTAAAAATAAATCTACGCACAAAAAAAATAACAACAACGCAAACGAACTGGGAAATTCGCACCCAACAAATCGACTCTGAACAAGGGGTACAAATTTTAGATACATGGTTTGAAAAATGGACAAAATTATTTCGTGTCTTAAAATCAAAAACCAATAATATTACTGTTGCTCTATCAGGTGGTTTAGACAGCAGACTAACTTTTTGTTTGGCATTAATGTCCGGCATAGATTTAAAGACAACCAGAATAAATTCAATAAATGACAGTGTACACAAAGAAGATTTCAACATAGCATCAGAAATTGCAAAATATTTTGATTTTGAATTAAACAAACTAGATTTTACTTCAAAACCATTAAATTTCAGCTTCAGAGATATTATGCGTATGGTTGCATATGTCAGACTTCCTTTTCACAAAGAATTACACTACAATTTTCAAAAACAAGCACACAAATATTACGTAGTCGGTGGTGATGGCGGAGAAAATTTAAGAAAATATTATGATGTCCCAGCAAGTGAAATTGCGGCACCATATCTAAAAAAAATAGATGGATATAAAAACAGTGAAGAAATAAAACAATCTTTTCTAACAATTTTTAATGACACTATCAAAGAAATACAAACAAAATATAATATTGATGATATTTCTTCAAAAGATGTTTCTAGTCTTTTATACATGAATGCACGCGCCTGCTATCACTTTGGATCTGGTGTTATAACAGAATATTTTAAAAACCATTTTACATTAACACCTTTATTAGACCCATTGATTTTAAAATTAAAACTAAACACATCCGAATGCCAAGACAGCAATTTATTAATCGCAACAATATTTTCCAGATACTGCCCAAAATTATTAGATTTTAAAATCCAAGGGAATAGATTCATAGAACCAAGCACTATAGAATTTGCAAACAAAATCAATAAAAAATACCCTGTTGATATGAATAAGTTATTATCAACAAAACACGATACAGAATACAACATAATCACCACAGACAAAGAACTTTTAAATATTGAAAACACCAACGAAGGTGTTCCTGTCGATTACCCCGATAAATTTTTAAAGTCTATTTTTGATTCTGAATTTTTTGAAGAATTTATAACAAAATATTTTGATCAAGAAAGATATAATTACGCAAAAAATCACTACAACAAATCAAGTCATTACCGATTGCGTGAAATATATTCATTGATAGCAAACGCAATGATAATAAAAATAATTGAACAAAATAAAAAAACTTGGACACAAAACATAAAACGATATTTTGCAAAATTATTCAAACACAAAAATAATTAAAAACGTGTTAATTCTGGATACACCACGCACCCAGAAAAAATTTAAAGTGAAACAAACGACACAACATTAATATCAATCTTTGACACGCGCCAAATCATCGTATTGTTTATACTTTTGATCACTGGTTTCATAGTATTCATATGCTGCACCACCGACCGAATACATATTAAACAACTCTGTTACCTTATCAACAGATGCATTTATCATTTGTTGTGTTGTTTGTGCATCATATTCAATTACACGCGTATCATTATTTTTTAATTGTAAAAATTTTATAATCGGTGTTTTTGATACAGAAGTTGTTTTTATCGGAAAACCACCCTGCTGTAACATAAATGCTTCTAATGGCAACTGTGGCATATTACCCGCCAACAGTTGTTTTTTATTTGGTGCGGAACCCGTTTTAATATCTAAAACGCCACCATCCCATATACGGTCTGCACGTGCACGTACATTACGTCCCGCGATTTTAATCATTCCCCCTATTTCCGCATAAGACTTTATTCCATCTGATAATTCACACGCAACCACCGGCGCAATCTCAAGAAATCTTTTGTGCCAAAAATGAAAGATAACACTATCCCGTCCCAGCATTTGCAATGCCAACCTATCCATTTCTGCAACCAAAACATTTGGTCTTAAATCTGTTGCATTTTCAATAACACTATGCACCAAATTTCCAAACGCACGCGCATCAGGTAACGCCCAATAGTCATCTAAAACATATAAGCGCAAAATATGTCTAACATAAAAAGCATATGGATTATGAATCAACAACTCTAATTCTGTAACGTAAACATCACTCCAATCTGCGGGCGGTGTTGGTGCAGAATAATCTAATGATTTATATGGAACATCATCACGTTGCGCCACCGCATTTAAAATTGATTTTTCCGCCTCCATATCAAATTGCCCACGACGTGCAACTACACGTGATAAAAATCTTGATTGCATCGTTTGTACCCCACCCGACATCGTACTGCGCAACCAATACACACATGGTCCACACGACAAATTCATAAAGTCCAACGATTGCAAAGATACTTTTCTATCTGCAGACGGCAATCCAATTTCATCTGCGACACGACGTGGCAACCACGCATTTTCATAACCACGTGCTGGAAACATACCTTCATTTAATCCGGTTAATATAACAACATCCGCGGTCTGCATACGTGATTCAATTGTACCCAATACCACCACAGACGCATCCGGATTCATGGTGCCACGCACACAAACACCAGAAATTGCATCCATAATTACCAGCCGCGCATCAGATAAAGATAACTTAACATCTGCAACTTTCAATGCATCGGAAACAGATTTTATTGCATTCCAAATTTGCATACTGATTACATCATCAACAACAAATTGCGGTTCAAATTTATCAAGATACATATCAACAATTTTTGCAATTGTATCAAACAGTACAAATCCAGAATCCGCATAAACCTTATCAAAAGTATCATCAAACGTTTCAATCCACGTATCCAACAAATTTAATATCGCACGTCCTGCATCTGTCGTTATACCCGACTTTCCACCCGAAAAATCTGCAGTAATTCCACGTATTTTAAATTCCATTTCAATTCGCTGATTGCCTGCGCTATCTGGTGTAATAACTAGTACTGACTTATTCTGTTCGATACTGCGCGCTGCAATTTCTGCAACCGCTGCGGCTTCTAATGATTCACGCGACGTTTCAATCAAATGACAATTTTGTAAATTACAATCCGCATTTACCACACCACAATCATTTCCAAATGCAAAATTCATAAAATCAATCACACTATTGCCCACATCAATGACACGAACATCATCTGGCGCAATACCAATTCTTGACAAGAATTTATATTCAGAATTATACGGATTTGTATTTAATAAAAAATCTTGTTCACGACCAGAAATTTTTCCAGACAAAATAATACGACCATTTTCATATTCTGCAACCGCACACATTAAATCCGCCGTAGCAGGCACACTGGCCGTTGATGCACAAACAATAACCAATTTATAATTCTTAATAACACCTATCCAATTTCTAACATCTGCATTTCGTGCCGCCACAGATGTAATCCTACCATTTGCATACATCGGCATAAAATCAGATAAAATTTGTAAAATTCGCGCTTTGTTTTGAAAATGATTTGCATATTTATCATCAACCAATCCAATCCAGTTAATAGATTGTGTATCTACGCCTTCATTTTCCAAATAATCCTGCATACGTACCAAATCATGCGCAATAGGTAATGCCGCGGCAAAATTTCCAACATTTGCGTCTGCAGCCAACAATTTTGCCAAAACAATTACACGTTCTGTATTTGAAATAATATTATTTTCATCATTATCGATTTCTAAATCTTCGTCATCAACCCCTTCACCCAGCGCAACCAACTTTGGCAACAATGCGACACCACCCGATTTTTCTGCAATCATTTTTTCAACAGTTCTGACCGCACGTCTGCTGGGCAAAAAAATTAGCATATCATTAATCGGCACACCAGATTCAGACATCACACGCCACAAGGCATCTGACATACGTGCGGGATTTGACACAGAAAAAATATTGTTGTTATTTAACACCCAACGTTTCCTTTAAAGATTCCAATCCCGTTTTCTTTTCCGCCGATGTATATATGATTTCAGGAATCATCGCCCCATGTTCCGTATGTAAAATCTGATACTGTTTTTCTTCACGAACTTTTTTATCTTTCTTGGTATAAACAATCTGATACGGAATTGCATTCGCATCACAAAAATCCATCAAATCCAAATCAGAATCACGCGCCCCAATACGTGAATCAATCAAGACAAACAATCGCTTTAACTGACGACGTGTCAACAGATATTCTTCTAACCTTTTCAACCATCGCATTGCATCCACTTTTGAAACCTTGGCATAACCATACCCTGGCAAATCAACAACCATCACCCTGTCATCTATATTAAACAAATTCAAACTTTGTGTACGACCTGGGGTATTTGACGTACGTGCAATTGGAACCCCAACAACAGCATTAATTAATGAAGACTTTCCAACATTACTGCGCCCAATAAAAGCATATTCTGCAAAATGCGAATTTGGCAAAGATTTAACTGTTTCAAAACTGCCCACAAATTTAATCATCTGTTGTCCCCTTTTCCAACAATCGTTTATACGCTTCCTTTTTTGATATTCCCGCCCGCATTGCCAAATCAGCCGCCGCCGATTTCATAGACGTTGCCGCAATATCATTAACAATAGAACTGATTTCATCATCCGTCATTTTATGTTCTGGACGCGGTGCAACGCAAAGAACAATTTCCCCACGCGGTGGTGTAATATTCATCAATTCAGCCGGATATCCCACAATTGTTTCTTCATGAATTTTTGTAATTTCACGCACAATTGCAATTTGTCTTTCCGGCATAACACGTGCCATTACGGCAATCGTATTCATAATACGATTTGGGCTTTCATAATAAATAATAGTATGCGGAATCTTATTATCATCACGTAACTTTTTTTCATCAAAGAAACCACAAAACGTAAATCTATCTGTTGGGAACCCTGATAATACCAGCGCACTTATCGCGGCCACCGGCCCCGGCACCACGAACACAGGCACCCCTTCTGCACGTGCGGCCCGTACAAATCTGAATCCCGGATCAGAAACCGCAGGCATACCCGCATCTGTCACCACCGCAATCGACATACCGTCATGAATTTTTTGAATCAAATCTGGGATAACATCACGTTCATTATGTTCATGACATGAAACACGTTTGGTTTTGATATCAAAGTGCGATGCCAATTTACCAAACACACGCGTATCTTCTGCGGCAATTAAATCAACATTTTTCAAAACATCAACTGCGCGTGGCGACATATCAGACAAATTACCGATTGGCGTACCAACAATATAAAGCCCTGTTTGCATTTATAATCCTTTTATAGTAAAATGATACAAAATAAAATGGATTTTTCAATGCATATAAAAAATATTTTACATTATCTATTCGGATTAATTTTATTATCTGGCTGCACAGGTTCCCACATTGGCGGGCGCACAGACTGGTCTGATGAATACGGCACATTAACCGCTGGCACACCAATCCAAATGCAATACGGTCATGACAACAACGACGACACACCACATAATATTGCGGTTCTGCTACCCCTGTCTGGGGATGGCGCGCCCGTGGGTCGCACAATTCGTACATCAATCGAAATGGCCACATTACAAAATGCCCCACGCGGATTAAATCTTTCGTTTTATGACACCGCCCAAAACTTATCAGAAACTATCACAAATGTTTTGGCGTCTAACCCTGAAATCATCATTGGACCGGTATTTTCAAATGATGCCCGCACACTGCGCGATGCAAAATCATCTGAAATTCCCGTTTTATCATTTACATCTGATGCCACCGCAATTGGCGACGGTGTTATGACAATGGCATTAATGCCAAACAATGGGATTGATGCAATCGTCCAAGAAATGAAATCTGATAACCGTCAAAAATTTATTGTATTTGCCCCAAACAACAATTCGGGCCACTTAATGGCTGGCACGGCGATTGCGGCATCCGAAATAAACAACATTGAATTAATCGGCATCTTTTATTATGACGAAAAAAATCCCGACTCTATAAAAAGTACCGCAGAAATCGCATCTATGAATACGGCGCGCACCGTTGCACACACACGTGCCCGCCAGGTATTATCAGACATAATAACCAACGAACGCCTGACGGCAATTGAACGTTCAAGCCTGAACACCCAATTGGAAAAATTATCCAAGACCGATGCACTGGGTCGTGTTCCATTTGATTCTGTCTTGTTCTTGGGTAATGGGGACGATACAAAATCTTTGGCATCATATTTACGATATTATAATGTTGGTGCAAACGATGCAAAATTCTATGGCACACCAATGTGGGACGGTTCCGATATTACATCAGACTTTACAATGACAGGTGCGAAATATGCATCTTTGCCCCCAATTGCATCTGACTTTTCAACCACATACGAAAAGATATCTGGGGGTATGGCAAATACACTGGCGGCATTTGGATACGATGCAACAAAATTAGCAATTGGAATGATATATTCAGACAAATCCAACGCGGCCTATTTACTTGACCCCAGTGGTTATATCGGCACAAACGGAATTTTCCGCCTTAATCCAAATGGTGACAACGAACGCGCAATGCGCATCATGGAATTAAACGGCACCGGCATCGCACGTGAAGTAAAACCTGCACCATCTGACTTTTTAAAACCACTGTACAACATCAATCCACATAAAATCAGTGCGGCCGATTCAATGGAATTACAAACAACTGGAATTGACCCAGACGACTTCATAAAAATCCCTGAACGTTTTCAATCAAAATATCGCAGCAAAACAATTGGCGCAAACACAAGTGCATCCACCCATATTACACAAACAGCCGAACCGATTGAAATAATATCCACCGAAGAAAATTCAGAAACCCTGACATCTTCGGAATACAAACCAATAAAATTGGAATCGGTACACCGCTCATACATCGATGAATACGAAATTGAAGAATAAAAAAACGGCCAAACGGCCGTTTTATTTTACTTCTTTACAAACTGTATAACGTACAAAAGGTTCATCCGTTGGAATTCCCAAATTATATTTACTATCTTTCATTTGTGGATCATTAATTCTGAAATTATACCATGGTTTTTCACTGTAATAATAAACAGTTCCATCTTTTTCCAAATTTTTTGCCAACACAAATGATTGACCATCTATATTTAAAACAATCCCATTTTGATATTCTGTAATTTTCACATTATAAGATGATTTAACCTTTGGATCATGTTCCGACAAAGACGTTTCACAAACCAAATTCTTTGGCAAAGTCTGATTTGCAAAACAAACACCAACACTAAAAATAACAGGCAGCATAAAGAATATTTTTTTCATTTAATCTCCTTTCACTATATCGGCCATTATAACATACAACAGATAAACAAAAACAGTTTTTTTTATATAAACATAAAAACAATTACAAAAAAAATACCCCACATTGGGGTACTATCTTTTGGTGGGAGTGGCTGGATTCGAACCAGCTCAGGCTTAAGCCAACAGATTTACAGTCTGCCCCGGCTCTCCAACTCCGGCGCACGCCCAGTCCTTGGTGCGGGCAGCGGGAATCGAACCCGCATTTCAAGCTTGGAAGGCTTGCATACTAGCCTTTGTACTATGCCCGCAACAAAATCTAAAGCCCTGTGATTATATACTAAATGAAAACAAAATCAAGAACTTTATTATTTCACTAATAAAAAAATTAAAGATAATGGTATAGATATGGATTACCCCCGATAACGTAGTGTACAAACGCTACATCGGTTATCGGGGGCGGCCATAGATATGCATACGAATTTAAAAAAATTAAAGATAATGGTATAGATATGGAATGCCCCCGATAACGTAGTGTACAAATGCTACATCGGTTATCGGGGACGCCATAGATATGCATACGAATTTTAAAAAATTAAAGATAATGGTATAGATATGGAATGCCCCCGATAACGTAGTGTACAGACGCTACATGAGTTATCGGGGGCGGCCATAGATATGCCATTAGATTTAATTTTACCGGATTGGTGGGAAACAATCACCCCCAACCTCTGGACAACAATTGTATCCTAAATCACCCATATCCGTATATATTTCACCCGCACAGCAACCATTTTTATCCGGTACCGTACCGTCAAGACATAATGCATCTGAACCAAAATCAAAAACAGTGCGATTTGCATATGCAACCATTCCCAACACAAACCCCAGTGCAAAAGCAATAATAACTGCAAAACATGGCTTTATTGTTTTTTTCATTGTTATATTCCTTTATTTTT
Source organism: Candidatus Enterousia sp. (assembly GCA_045635585.1). GTDB lineage: Bacteria > Pseudomonadota > Alphaproteobacteria > Rs-D84 > Rs-D84 > Enterousia. The sequence goes on along the minus strand of JAZTWA010000012.1, from coordinate 30,147 downwards.
ACCTTATTTCATTGGCGGAAAACAATCGCCACCATCTTTTGGACAACACCCAAAAACTGTATTTCCCAAATCCTTAAATATTTCATCACCACAACATCCAAATTTATTTGGTTTACTGCCATCTGCACAAAGCCCCGCATCCAAATTCGCCAATTCTTGTTCTAATGTTAATTCTGGTTCTGCTGGCTCTACAACAGTCTCTGTTTTATCTTCTTTAACATCTTCTGATTTTTTTGTTTCATCGGCCTGTACTGTTGACTTTTGTTGCATCAAATTTTTTGCACGTGGCGCACTGCCCACACGTCTATTTTTTGAATTTGCCATAACACCGGCGGCACTGCGTGACATATCATTATTTTTATTTGAAACATCACCCTCCACCACAACATCATCTGCAACAGTTTCATTTTCCACTGGTTGCACATTCACCAATATTTCACGTTTTGCACTGGCTGCGGCGGCACGTGCACCGGCGGCACGATTACATGCACGACGATAATCTGCCTTTAATTTTGTAATTTCAGATAATGTTGCATCATCTGGATCTGCCACCTGCCCTAATTCACTAATACGTACATTCATTTCATCACACGTTAAACGAACTGCAAGATTTACAGACACTTCTTCTATTGCGACATCATCAGATTCTTCCGTTTCATCTGATTCATCAACATATTCGAAATCTTCATCATCAGAATATTCAACCACTTCTTCTTCATCAGAATAATCAACATCATCTGTTGCAAATCCCGATGGCATCGCAAGAAAGATTCCACAAAGAATCGAAATCCAAAACTTCATATTTTTTTCCATTATTGTTCATTAATAATTTTTTCAACTTGTAATACAAAGTCAATCGCAGGATTCGTCAACTTTTTTACAGTATCAAAAATTTCCTGTGCTGCAGCCTGCATTTCCAAGCGTTTATACGTTTCAACAACTTCAATTGTATCACGTTCTGAAAATTCATCATCAACCAACGCGCGCGCAATTTCTAATTCTTGTTGTGCCAACGCAACATATTTTTCAGAATTTTGCGGACATCCACGTTCTGATAAATTTGCATACAATTTTGCACGCACAATACGCAAATCAGAATCCCCTTGTGCTGGTGGCATTTGTTGCAACAACAAACTTTCAATTTGTTCACATGTACCCTTGACCGTTCCAGACATCTGCAATGCCGCAACGATTTCACGTTCACGTTGTCCCAACTTATGGTATTTCATCTGATTTTCAGAACAACCATTCATGACCAGTTTTTCATACACAACAATATTTTCTTCATGTTCCCAAACTTCTGATGAATCTTCTGGATACAATCTTTCGATTAATAAATCTTCAATTATCTGACATGTTTCTTTTGGCTTTTCAGATTTATTTTGTTCATGATTATTTGTTATCTGAATTGTTCCATCGACCTTTTGCGCCCCAGTCTTGTATCCCAGACTGACCCCAACCATAATTCCACAAACAAATAATGCAACAAAAGCCATAATCCCAAAAAAGCGCTGTTTTGGAGTGTGTTTTATTACATAAGATTGCTTTTTCTTCATACTCTCTCCCTCTATATACTTTTAAGTATTATACACTATATTATTCAATAATACCATTATTAATCGTAATTTTTCTGTCTGCACGTGATGCCAAGTTCATATCATGTGTAACGAACAACATTGCCATTTTGTTTTTTCGAACCAAATCCAAAATCATATCAAAGACAACAGATGCATGCTGTGGGTCCAAACTGCCTGTTGGTTCATCAGCCAATAAAATTTCCGGATTATTTGCCAAGGCACGCGCAACCGCGACACGTTGTTGTTCACCACCACTCATTTCACTGGGGCGATGTGAAGCACGATGTGCAACATTTACCGCACGCAACAATTTTGCCGCACGTGCATTTGCCGCATCTTCACCAATTCCATTTGCCAACATTGGCAAAACAACATTTTCCAATGCTGTAAAATCAGACAATAAATTATGTTTTTGATAAACAAATCCGATTTTATTTCTACGAATTTTCGTTCGCAAATCTTCATCCATTTTCTGAACGGCCGCCCCACCGACCAAAATACTGCCTGCACTGGGTTTATCCAACAAACCAACACATTGTAACAGTGTTGACTTACCCGACCCAGATTGCCCAACCAACGCGATAATTTCACCACGATGTAAATCAAAACCACCACCACGTAAAATATGTAATGGCTGACCACCTTCGATAAAAGTCTTTTTTATATCGCGCACAGACAACACAACATCACCGCGATTAACCCTTGATAAAGAATTTAAAATATTCGCCATTTACATCTGTCCTTTATTCATTTCTTAACACCTCAACAGGGTCTGTGTTTGCCGCCTTCCACGCGGGATAAAGCGTTGCCAAAAACGCCAACAACACCGCAATTAACGCAATTCCCAAAACATCACCCCACACCAATTTTGATGGTAATTCAGACAAATAATATAATTCTGATGGAAATAAATCGCGTCCGGTTATCCACTGAAAGAACTGACGTATTGGTTCAATATAAATCGCAACCAACACACCAAATATTGTGCCAAAGAATGCCCCAATAACCCCAATTGATGTACCCGACAAAATAAATATCTTCATCATTGACTTTCTTGACACACCAAAGGTACGCAATACAGCAATATCTTTATTTTTATCTTTGACCAACATAACCAAAGACGAAACAATATTAAATGCCGCAACAATAACAATTAACAACAATATTAAAAACATAACATTTGATTCAACCTGTAACGCACCAACAAAACCACGATTTAAATCGCGCCAATCACGCACAACAAAACCTTCGGGCAACAAACGCGCCAACGCTTCAACCACAACAGTTGTATTTTCTGGGTCTTTTAAAAACAAATCAATATGCGTAACAGAATTGCCAATATTCAGATACTTTTGCGCTGTTTCCAATGGCATAAAGATATAACCAGAATCATATTCATACATACCCATAAAGAAAGAACTCATCACTGGATACGCCATAATACGCGGCATCGAACCAAATGGTGTTGGTGTGGCGCCATTTGCAGAAACCAAAGATATTTTATCACCCATTGTAACCTTTAATGCACGTGTCAAAGACGCCCCTGCAACCAATTCACCATCCGATATTGCAGACAAATCTTTGCCATAAATTCGTGTTCCTGTTTCTGTTTTTGCGGTCAAATCAGACATACGAATACCACGTATCATCGCCCCTGTATTATTACCATTTGCGGTTGCCATAACCTGACCTTCGGCAATTGGAACAATCGATGTTGTATTCGCAACCACAACCTTGTTCTGTTTAATCTTATCAATCAGGAAATCAAAATCCGCAATTGCACCATCTTGATGATAAACCACAACATGTCCGTTCATTCCCACAATACGTCCCAACAACGTATCATGAAAGCCACCCATAACCGACATAACAACAATCAGTGTTGCCACACCCAGCATAATACCAATCAATGACACCCATGAAATAACAGACCCAAAACCACGTTTTTTGGCCCCCAAATATCTGAATGCAATTTTTCGTTCCAATCTTGAAAACATATCAAAAACCCTTATTCATTCAAAAAGTCGCGCAACGCATCACCAACCAAATCTTCCAAATTGTCATCATGTCCCATTGGGCCATCAACAATTGAAATTACACGTGGCGACATAAAGACCACCAATTCGGCATATGGCGACACCAATGTTTCTGGTGTTGTAACAAAAGAATGTGTTGGGATACCAACAATTATATAATTATCACCAACAGATGACGGTACATTAAAAGACGACAATTCGCCCTGACTTGTACGCAAAACAATCTTGGCATCTATTTTTTTACGACCACCGAAATCACCATACTTACCCGTTGCACCAATAATCAAATCTGTTTCCAATCTTTCTTCACGTCCACATTGCCCAATATCAAATCGTGATTGCCACCCATTTGGTATTGCAAAAGTACCCTGTGACACTAAAACAACATTTGCCTGTTGCGCCATAAATTCTTGCAATGTTTTTGTATTTATTTCGGGACTGACGACCAGTGTACGTCCAACAACCCCAGGAATTGACATTTTAATATTTTTATCACCAAACGCCGGCAACAAATTCATCCAAACAATTGGGTTATCTGTACGTGGATAAACACGATATACATCTATATCCCATGCCAACATATATTTCTTGCCAGATATATCAGAAATAATTTTAGCCACTTCACGTTCTGTTTGATAATTACCTTCGAAAACAACCGTTTTATCCTGCCAATCCACCAACAGATTTCGCATATCCGCGCCATGCATCGCATCCAACAACGCCATAATTATTGTTTCATTTTGTGGCATTTTAACCATCCATTTGGCACGATGCGTTAAATGTAATTCGCCCATCTGTTCATCATAAGAAAAATAAACACGCCCCATTTTTGTCATTAACTGAACCGCATCTGCCAAACTGCCCGAAGAAATGGTACCTGTAATTTTTTCATACAATGGTTCATCTTCGACAACTGCAACGTCTGTACCCTCCAACAATTTATCCAAGGCCTGTTTAACAGTTAATTCCTTAAATTCATAATCAGACACATTCAATTCTGGCAATTCATCACCTGTTGCCAATCGCAAGATTTCAATTTTTTCTGCGGGCACCACAGACACAACATGCTGATTATCCCAATCTACTTCACATCTTTTTGGCAATTCTATTGAAAACCTACGTGCTGTATCCGTTGTCAACGCGGCCTTTTTTGGGAAAATAGGCACAGAATTTTCATCAATTACCAATTCATCAACAACAGTAATATTATCATACAACGGAACCTGATTTTGTTTCTGTTGTGCACAGCCTAACAAAACACACCCCCCCACAAATAAAAGCCAAACATTTTTCAAAAAATTCATTTTTATCTCCTTTGCTGTGCCGCACATATGCATATAGCATACTAAATATTCATTAATTTTTCAAATTCTTCCAACGTCATTTCATGAATTGGTTTTTGTGTTGGTGTAACCAGTGGGCGCATTTTTTGATACTGAGCCGCAAATCGATTAACCAGCGCAACCACATCTTGGGGCAAATTTTTATTTTGTTGAACCAATCTGCGGCCATATTCAACAACATATTCTAAAACATCCGCCGCATAAAAACGCCCAACATAGTTTTCCATTGCAATTCCGCCTTTTTGCACACAAATTGCAGACATCAACATTGCTGTTTGATTATAATAATTTGCCAACTTAATAAATTTTTGAACGGTGATTGCCATTCCTTTGTCCTTTCTCTCTTTTTTTATATTATAAAAACTATTGCCACCAAAAGGCAATTAAATTATAATATAAAACATGAGAATAAAAATATTACCTATTTTCTTGTTACTTGTCGCATGTGCATCGGTCAATCGTGGCAGCATTGATGACGCCACTGTATTAAATTGGGAAAACGATGCCGTTACAACCGAACAATTTGTACGTGATCACAAGGCATGTCTGGGCATAAATCGCCCATCATATCAACCGCGTTCCCGTCTTGCTAAACTATTGGCCCCGAACCAAAGTGCAATTATGCCTGATTGGGACGGCTTGTGGGTAACATTTCAATCAAACGAATATCGCGACGTTGGCCAGCGCAGTCTGATGTCCGTACCACGCAACACCGCCTCTAAAACTGTTGGGGCGTATCGCAGATGTATGTTCCGTCGTGGATATTTGCTTCGCGCGATGTAAATTTTATCTCAGTAATTTTTGCGAATTGCGTTTTTTTGTGATATAATTAAACACATGAAACGCACAATCTGGTTTTGGTTATGTTTTATTATTGCCATTATTTTGGCGATATATTTTTCTGTACGTATCATAATAACTGGGGTTGGTCGAACACCAATATCGTACGTACATAATATTTCAATCTCATCTGATTCAAACGACAAAAATTTATCTGCGATTGCATCTGCGGCAGCATTGGCACCAAACACACGTTCATATTCAATTGATTTGGCACAAATGAACGAACGCATATCCGCTGTACCTGGGGTTCGCAAATCGTCGGTTCGCCGCATGCCAAACGGTAACATATCTGTATATGTTTCAATGTACCAGGCGGTTGCCTTATGGACAGATGGCGAAAACTTTTTTCCATTATCTGGGGACAGCACAATTGTAAACACACCAACAGAAACCCGCAACATGGCAAATGTTGTATTTCGTGGTCCATTACCATCTGACATAACAGAAATCACCCGCATTGCACACAACATGGTTGGCAATTTAGATTATATGGAATGGATTGAAAATCGTCGTTGGAATATGCATATGTTCAATGGTATAACAGTATTATTACCCGAACACGACCCAGAATCTGCAATTGGCACATTAATGTCATTAAACAACAAGCACAAAATCCTGACCAAGGATATCAGTGTAATTGACATGCGTGACAGTGCGCGAATCCTTGTAAAATAAGATAAAAATGAACCTATTTGATTCATCTTTTTTATGTCTGGACATTGGTACATATGGTGTACGCGGTATTGCGCATCGCGTTCGCAGTGCACGTATTGACCGTTCTGCATATTTCAGCACAAACAGTTTTGATACTATATACGCATTAAAGACCGTTGTTGACGAACTTGAAAAACAACTTGGCACACATTTTGATTACGCATATATAACCGGTAATTTTGGACTATCTAAATTTGAAATGACTGCCAAGAATACTGTCTGGAATACAGAACACAAAATCACGACAACAGACATTCGCAATCAAATATCACAAATCACACCACCTGAATCATATTTTCCGATGCACATCATACCACTGCGATACGACACACCAAACGGTCGTAATTTGGTATCCCCCATTGGTCACATTGACCACCAGTTAATATCTGCATTTGGTGCAATTTTTTATTCACGCGATGGTGTAAACAGAATATACGAATTCTTGCGTGGGGCACACATTCAACCTATTGCATTTTTTGATCCCCAATTTGTTCAAAATTTTGCACATCGAACAAAGAAACAGAACACAATGTTTATTGACTTTGGTTCTGAATTTACATCTGCGTCCATTTGGACTGATCGTGGACCTGTATGGCATACAAAGATAAAATTGGGTGGCAACGATATAAACACTGCAATATCAAAACAATTTAATCTGGACATTGATACATCGGACCGAATTAAACAATCTGTTGCATCATTGATACCAAAAGAAATGGATCGTTTTACACCTGCTGACACCGCATATGATTTTTCACGTGGCGATGTGAACGATATAATATTACCAATATTAATTGATATAATCGGCCAAATCAAAGACCAATGTTTATCTGCCTTTACCAAATATAAACCAACAAAAATAATCATGACGGGCGGTGGCGCGGAAATAAATGGCCTGCGTGATTTTATTGAAAATGCCTTTGCGGTTATCACAGACATATTACCAATTGATTCAACTGTTCGTGGATTATCCGACTTTATTTGGGCAGATGAATCTGAAAACCGCGAACGCTATATTGCGCGCCACAATCGTTTCAGCAAATATACCAATAAAATAAAGAAACTATTCCAACACAAACGCAAAACGAAACCAACATTTATTCCTATTTTACCCAGCACGCTTTGTTTTGACATGCACCGTCGTGAAACATATGGCTTATTTGCTTCTGCGGGTATATCAATGATACACGTTGATATAATGGACGGATTTTACGTTGACAGAATTGCCGGTGGCATTGATGAATTACGAATGATACGCGGGCACACAAACGCACACTTGCACGTACATCTAATGACAGAAAGTCCAAACATCTGGGCATCTGATGCAATTGCGGCGGGCGCCGATACGATAATACTATCAACAAACACATCTGGGTTGCGTTCTGCGGTTCACGCGGTTCGTGCATCTGGCAAGCGGGTTGGTATCGCATTAAACCCAGAATCACCTGTATCATTGTTAAAACCGATATTACGTGAAATTGATGAAGTAATGATAATGTCTGTTACCCCTGGGGCGGCGGGTCAAACATTTGAACCAACATCATTACACAAAATATCTGTATTGGCGGCCACACGCAAGAAATACGGATTAAAATATGTTATATCTGTTGACGGTGGGATAAACGATAAAACAGCTGCACTCTGTTGGAATGCGGGTGCCGATTTATTGGTCAGTGGTTCATACCTTGCCAAATCCCCTGATTTTCCATTGGCGGTACAAAGTTTATTAAAAAAATAAAAACACCATTTTGGTGTTTTTATTTTAACGGCAACATTCATCAAAAAGGGATGTGGGTTCTGGGTTATCGAAATAATCCGTCTATTTTTATCAGAACATTACCTTGAACAACATATTAACAAATCAAGAAATTTAATCAATTTGCTTATATTCCTGACACAGAAATTTTGCGTCCATCATTATATTCAGAAATAAAAACATTAATTACATTTTCCGGTAACATATCTGTTGCAATCTCTGGCCATTCAATCAAAGTAATATCATTTTCAATTGCATGTTCCAAACCGATTTCTGTTAATTCAGATTTATCTTGAATACGATACAAATCAAAATGAGAAATACCATCATAACTTTGTACAATTGTAAAAGTCGGACTGGGCACAACCGTATCTGCACCACGTAATGTTTGAATTATTGTACGCGCGATTTCAGACTTTCCCATACCCAAATTTCCATGCAACGCCACCACAACTGGTGCCGTTAAAGTTTTAGCAAAATCAGCGGCCCACTGGCGTGTTTCTTCAATATTTGACGATATAAATTCCTTCATAATTATTCCACCATTAATAAATCATCTTCCAATTTATGAATTGTATCACGTAATTCTGCGGCACGTTCAAATTCTAAATCTTCTGCATATTTTTTCATTTTCTGTGTTAACTGTTTAATTTCCTTGCGCAGTGATTGAGCGTCCATCACCCCACCCGACTTATCATAAACAAATTTTCGTGTTTTGTCAGTTTTTTCTTGTTTTTCACCAACTTCTGCAAAGACGGCCTTGGTAACAGTTCTTGGCACAATACCATGTTCTTGATTATAAGCCATTTGTTTTTCACGTCTGCGCGCAGTTTCATCTAATGCATTTTGCATAGAATCAGTAATCTTATCTGCATATAAAATCACACGACCATTTGCATTACGTGCGGCGCGTCCAATTGTCTGAATCAATGAACGTGTTGAACGCAAAAAACCTTCTTTATCTGCATCCATAATCGCAACCAATTCACATTCTGGGACATCCAAACCTTCACGCAGCAAATTAATCCCCACCAAGACATCAAACTTACCCAATCTTAAATCACGTAATAATTCGATACGTTCTAGTGTTTCAATATCGCTGTGCAGATATTTTGCCCGCACACCATTTTCATTCAAATATTCTGTTAATTGCTCTGCCATTTTTTTGGTCAAAGTCGTAACCAAAACACGTCCAGTTGTATTTTTTATTTGTTCCAACAAATCATCCACCTGATGTAATGTTGGTCGCACATCACAAACAGGGTCCAATAAACCCGTTGGTCGAATAACTTGTTCTGACACAACGCCACCTGATTGTTCTAATTCCCATTCTGCTGGTGTTGCCGAAACAAAAATTGTTTGTGGTCGTAACTTATCCCATTCATCAAAAGTCAACGGTCTGTTATCGATACACGATGGCAAACGAAACCCATATTGACTAAGTGTTTCTTTACGCGCCCTATCCCCACGTGACATTGCGCCAATCTGTGGGACCGTAACATGACTTTCATCAATAAATAAAACCGCATCTTTTGGCAAATATTCAAACAATGTTGGCGGTGGTTGTCCTGGGGCCCGTCCTGACAAATAACGCGAATAATTTTCAACGCCACGACATGTTCCCGTACTTTCCATCATTTCTATATCAAAGTTTACCCTTTCACGCAATCTTTGTTCTTCGATATATTTCATATTTTCATGAAAGTATTCCAACCTATCTTTTAGATCTGTACGAATTTGTGATATTGCCTGTAACACTGTTGGCATAGGTGTTGCATAATGTGTATTTGGATAAATTGCGACCCTGTCTAATTTCTGTAATTTTGCCCCTGTCAAAGTATCAAATTCCCAAATTTCTTCAATTTCATCGCCCCAAAAAGATAATTTCCATGCCCTGTCCATCGAATGTGACGGAAAGATATCTAAAATATCGCCACGCACACGAAATGTTCCACGTTCAAACGCAGTATCATTACGTTTATATTGAATATCAACCAATGCGCGCAAACAATCCCGCATTGAAATAATATCACCTGCACGCAATATCAAACGCATCTGTGAATATTGTTCTGGCGAACCCATACCATAAATTGACGACACACTGGATACCACAACAACATCACGTTCTTCTAACATTGCACGTGTTGCACTGTGTCGCATTCTATCCAACTGTTCATTAATAGATGCGTCTTTATCAATGTAAGTATCAGTTGTTGGCATATATGCTTCTGGTTGATAATAATCATAATAAGACACAAAGTATTCAACATGATTACGCGGGAAAAAGGATTTCATTTCCGTATATAACTGTGCCGCCAGAATTTTGTTTGGTGCCATAATTAATGCTGGCCGTCCCAATTGTGCAATAACATTTGCCATAGTAAAAGTCTTGCCCGACCCTGTAACCCCCAACAAAACTTGATTTTGTTGACCATTATTAACCCCATCAACCAATTCTGCGATTGCACTTGGTTGATCACCCATTGGTTTATAATCACATTCAAGATAAAATTCTGCTTTTTTCATTTTTTTATTCACAATCATAAATATAATCCATTATAATAAAAATACAAGGGAAGCCGAGAATGTCACTAAAAAACAAACAAAAACATTTATTGTTATCTATCACTATATTAATTATCGGTATATTGTTATTGGCAATAACGATTATTCCACCTATGATTACATTAAATGGTTTTAAACCAATGGTTGAAAAATCAATTTATGAACAAACATCTGTTCCTGCAAAATTAAATGGCGACATACACTTCAGTTTAATTGGTGGCGCAACAATTGTTGCCCATGATGTCAGTGTACCAACTGCGAAAATTGGTTCTGTGATGTTAACAATACCATTTCATGATATATTTGATATAAAAAATGCACGACTTGATAACACTGTAACAATATACGATGCAGAAATCTTAATTGATAAATTGGTACCAGCATCCTTTAACCACAACATTGAAATATATAACAGCAATATCGATTTCATGGGTCGTAAATTTCATATTGTACGTGCCGACTTTACAGATGGCGAATTTCATGGAACAATTCGCAGCGAAAATCATAAATACGATGTTGAATTTATTGGTGATACATTCCATATCAAGAATAAAAATAATAACTTGGACATTGTTGGCCAAATATATTCTGACGGTTCGATACGCGGCCACATGTCTTTGGAAACAACCAATATAAATGAATGGTTTGGATTTTCAGAACCAAAGATAAATTACCCTGTACACATGACTGCAAACTTTGAATGGAATGGTGACAATGGATACAAATTTACAAACATCATTTCGGACTCATTTTCTGGAAATTTTGAAATGTTACCTAATGGCGACAAAATAATTCAATTGGTATCAAATAATGCAAATTTTGATTTTACATTTTTGCTTAAACCCAACAACCTATTAACCAAGACAAATTTAAAATTAGATTTATACGGTGATTTAAAATTTGCAAATTATAAATTTAATCATTTAAAGATAGATGCCATATCTACGAAAAATTTATTTCAAATAACAAATATTATTGCAGACAATATTGCAATCACTGGTGGCACAATCACTGATAATGGTGCAAAAAACATAATGATAACAATGCCGATAAATGGTGTTAATTCCATGTGTATATTTTCTGGGACACCAGACAGATGGGATTGCAGTAAATTTACATACGGTGATATGTCTGGTTCATTATCGGTTGATGGCAACCGTTATAACATAACGGTAAAATCTGACACCCCAATGCCATCAAATGACGTATTAAAAACATTATTGTCAAAACTGGGCACACATGGCGTTGTAAATTTTGAATTTTCAGACATGTCTGGACGATATGAAATCACAAAATCAGGGATAAAGCCATATTATACACACGCAGAAAACAAGACCTTAAAATGGCTAAACATCAACATACCGTTTTTACCATCATACATGCTTGATGCACATGGTGACTTTAATTGGACAGACGACATGTTAACATTTACACCCGACAACAAAGAATGGCAACTATCTTTCTATGACAATTACTTTTACCTTACCGGCACCAGTTATAAAAGTTGGTTACCAAACATTGATTTACGTTTCATACAAGATGGCGCATATATCGCATCTGGCTTTTATAAAAACGACAAAATATCAAACTTTAAAATCGAATTATTTGGCCATGAATTTTCTGGTTCTGTTACAAACAAAAACATCACCTTACACACAGACGTTTTAAACATTGATAAATTTATCAACCCTGAATTTATTACTCGCTTTTCCGAACAAGAATTTTTAACAAATGACCCAATAATGACTTTGTTTAATTTACCTGTGAACATCGCATTATCTGCAAACAAATTAATATATGAAAATAATGAATATAATAATTTTGTGTACAGTCTGAAACCAAAATCACAAATATTTTCAATAACAGATTCTATGCGCGGAAACTTATTGGCAACAATTGACAAAGACAACACAAACTATGACATATTTATTCAATTAAATAACTTTTTAACAAATGGGAATTTATTATCCAACACGATGCCATTAAACGTTCGCGACACCAGTATTACTGCAGAAATCGCATTAAAAACATATGGTCAAATTGCACATGATATATATTATAACATGACTGGAACGTTGGACATGTTGTTTAATGGTGGATACCTAATTGGTATGTCTTTTGATAAATTTTATGCATCTGCAGAAAACATAACATCATTAAATGCCGAATACATATTATCAGATATATTAACCAGTGGTGAAACACGATTAAAACAAATGCATGTTATTGGTGAATATGATCGCGGCAACTTTATAACAACCAAACCAATTGAATTATTAATGCGCCATACAAATGCAATTGGCGGTCTGGCAATAACAGATGGTTCTATGACGGCGGAATTTGATTTAACAATTCGTGGCACTGCCCCAACACCTGTAACCATATCATTGGGCATATTACCAAACAACACGCGTCAATTTTCACTATCAGAAATTATTCGTGATCTTGACCCCAGTTTTATGCGTGCCTTTGTTAAAACCCATGACAAGTTTTAATGTTTAGTATTTTTCAAAAATTCATTTTTTGAAACAATATCACCAAACGCATTTGCATAATATCTGTATCGTCCAACACGCACACAGTGATATCCATTGGCACAAAATTTAACTTTTCTTTGCGCCCTTAATAAAACATATTTTGGTCCAATTAAATCAACAGGACGACCAAACAAGAATTTAATACACCAATCAAATAAACCATGTGTAACATATGGCGCATACAATACCCCACCCCGTTTTTGTAATCTTGTTACATCATATTTATACGATTGAGTTTTTAACTTATTTTCCTGATACTGACTCAGATTTAATTGTTTTGATAAAATGTTAATATAATCCTGCATTATAAAATCTCTCTTTTGCACAAAATTATATCGTCAACTTTTACTATAACCAATAGGTATAAATTACTAAAAAAACCGGCAAAAACCGGTTTTTTTGTATTTTTGATTGTTACATTAATTTTTCTTACGTACTTGGATATGAACTTCGCGTAATTGTTGTTCTGTAACATTTGTTGGTGCACCCAACATCAAATCTTGACCACGTTGATTTGTTGGGAAAGCAACAACCCCACGCAGATTTGGTTCGGCCAACATAATCTGAACCAAACGGTCAATACCGAACGCACAACCGCCGTGCGGTGGCGCACCATATTTGAATGCGGTGTACATACCACCAAATTTTTCTTTTACAATATCTTCACTGTATCCTGTGATTTCAAAGCATTTTACCATCACATCAGGGTTATAATTACGTAATCCACCACTGCAAATTTCCGCACCATTTAATACCATATCAAATTGTGCTGCTTTGATTTCCAACGGATTCTTGGTTGATAATTCATCCAATGTCGCCATCGGGAACGAGAAAGGATTATGTGTAAATGCAATACCTGTTGGTGATTCTTCATCTGCTTCAAAGAATGGGAAAGATTCAATCCAGCAAAGACGGAATTCTTTCGGATTAATTAATCCCAAATCTTCACCTAACTTTATACGTAATTTACCTGCGGCTTTGGCGGCGGAATCTGCCTTATCGCAAACAAAGAACAAAGATGCATTATCACCCGCAATTTCATGCAATTTTGCAATGCGTTCTGCATCTAATTTCTTTGCCACTGGACCTTTGGCTTCTTCGGCAAAAACAATATAACCCAATCCACCCAGTCCTAATTCTTTAACGGCATAATCCCCCAACTTATCAAACCAAGAACGTGGTTTATCCGCCGAATTTGGTGCCGGAATCGCACGAACAACCGCACCATTTTCAATTGCATTTGCAAAGATTCCAAATTCAGATCCGCGGAAAACATCCGTTACATCATGAATGATAATCGGGTTGCGTAAATCTGGTTTATCTGAACCATATTTCAACATTGCATCATCAAAAGAAATATGTGGAATATCTTCTGCAATAATTGCATCCGGAACAAATTCGCGAATCATTGCCGGCATCAGTTCGTTACCAACCGCCTGAATATCTGGCAAATCAACGAACGACATTTCCATATCTAATTGATAGAATTCTAACAATCTGTCTGCGCGCAAATCTTCATCGCGGAAACAAGGTGCAATTTGAAAATATCTATCAAAACCCGCAATTTGTAAAATCTGCTTAAACTGCTGTGGCGCCTGTGGCAATGCATAAAACATACCATGATGATTACGACTTGGTACGATAAAGTCGCGTGCACCTTCTGGACTAGACGCGGTTAATACAGGTGTCTGAAATTCTGAAAAGCCCATATTCCACATTTTATCGCGCATAAATTTAATGATACGATTACGCATTAAAATGTTGTTATGTAATGATTCACGACGCAAATCAATATAACGATGTTTCAAACGTAAATCTTCTGCAACAGTGTCGTCATCACCAAAAACTTGGAAAGGCAAAACATCACAATTTGTTAATACTTCGAAATCATTTGCCTGAATTTCAATTGCACCTGTTGGAATTTTATCATTAACGGCGGCATCATCACGTGCGACCACAGTACCTGTAATTTTAATAACAGATTCTGGACGTACTTTTTCTAACTTTTCATCGCCCCCATCAAAAACAACCTGTGTGATACCATAATTATCACGCAAATCCACAAACAATAATGCACCATGATCACGTTTACGATGCACCCACCCCGACAGTGTTACAACATCCCCGACATGTGATTTATTCAATTCGCCACATGTATGCGTTCTATACTTTGATTTCAAAGATATCATTTTGGTCCCTTTTTTTATTCAAACGGGCAACGAAAACAGCGGAATTCGGCACCCATACAGTTTTTAATATTCAGGGGCGCAAGTCATCTGGCTGCGCGGTGCCACCCTGATTTATAACTTAAACAACTGTCCGCATTATTCCATGGTTGTCAGTCATATCAACACAATGTCGAACAGAAATCTGGTGCCCTAAGCAAGAATCGGACTTGCGACTCGTCCTTACCAAGGACGTGTTTTACCACTAGACTATTAGGGCAACAAAGTACTTTGGCAATTATAACTATACCCAAATAAAAAGCAAGAATAAAAATCCCACAAACCAAAAGAAATAATATATATAAAATCCCCGATAACGTAGTGTACAGACGCTACATCGGTTATCGGTGGCGCCATAGATATGCATACGAATTTAAAAAATTAAAGATAATGGTATAGATATGGATTGTCCCCGATAACGTAGTGTACAGACGCTACATCGGTTATCGGTGGCGCCATAGATATGCATACGAATTTAAAAAATTAAAGATAATGGTATAGATATGGATTGCCCCCGATAACGTAGTGTACAGACGCTACATCGGTTATCGGTGGTGCCATAGATATGCATACGAATTTTAAAAAATTAAAGATAATGGTATAGATATGGAATGCCCCCGATAACGTAGTGTACAAACGCTACATGAGTTATCGGGGGCGGCCATAGATATGCCATTAGATTTAATTTTATTCGATACAACAGTTAACAGCATTCTTAACCCAACTCTTCAACTTTGACATTTTACCTTTGTCTTGGGCAACAGGCTGAGATTTAATATTTTCTTCTGCTTTAACTTGCTTGTTGGACTTTTTTTCTGATTTATTTTCTTTGCTATCACCGGTCAACAGTCCCATATTCAATCCCCAGAACATGGAATACAAGGCATAAGACTGATCAAATAAATCATATGCTGTTTCTTTATCACCCGATGACAATGCTTTGGTACCTACTTCGAACACGCGCATAGATGCGGCCAACAAGTGTTTTGAAATACACCAAACTTCACCTTCATACGATGGAATAATTTTCAGCATCGCATTTTTTCGCATTTCACGAACTTCATTAATCAAATCATAGAATTCATGTTTACCGGTTTTTGCACCCGAAAACATCAAATGTTCTTCGATTGAAATCAAATTCATAATACCAATAGTTAAATCTTGATCCGAAGACAAATCTTTTGGATTAACCTTTTTTGCGGCATCTAATTTTTCAACAAATTCCTGAACGCTTTCAATTTTTTTCATAACATAAGCCTTTTTTTGATTTAACTACATACAAACAACCATTGCCCAACTGGCCAACAACAAAGCCACAATTGGCAAAATAACTTTTTCGAACGGAAAGTGCGCATGTCCACCGTTTTTCTTTTTCATCCATTCATATAATTTCGAAACAAATATGAACAGCAACGCACCACAAATTGTTCCAAACAAAACAGGATCCATAACAAACATACCACAAATAGATACCGGATGATATTTAACCGCACTGATATACGCAAAACCAATCATCGCAACAGACAATAAAATAACAATCAAATTTCTGCCACGAAAGTACCACCCACGTTTATCCATAAACTTTAATGTCCAATACCCCAGCAAAGTTAACATTGCACCGGCCCACAATCCAACCACACTGTCTGGCACCCCCAAACGTCTGGCGATATCCAACCCTGCACCAATTGCGATTGTACATACCGGACATGCCGGATTTGCGAATACTGCCCCTGGAATTAACATAAACAAAGCCCACAAAAATTTACGCATAACCTTTCCTTTATCTTACTTAATCGGGCATATTATCCAAAATATATAAAAAAAAGTCAACAACCATATAATCCCCACAAAAACATCAAATCCCCAAGATAAAAAAACTTGACAAACATCAATTATGTATTAATATATATAGAGAACAATTAAAAAAAGGATATTTAATGAAAAAAGAAATTTACGATATCACAACCGCATTTATCACAGATAAAGATGTTAAAATTTCAATTTTTAACATTGGTAATGACATAGGATACACATTTACAAAATATGGCTTGGCAGATTATCCATATTGTTTAACAATTTTTGCCATAGGTAAAGCACCACACAAAATCAACCCACACATATACGAAACAAATCACAAAAGAAAATACTATGGCAAAATAAATGTAAAACGCGGAACCGCGGCCAGCACCGGTGACGGAACCAGAATATTATTTGAATACACAACCAAAAACGAAGTGGGCAGTGCATTAGATAATACACAAAATAATATAAAACGCTTTTTTACACGCATACAATCACCAGAATTTTTCAACATTGTAAATATGGCAGAAAAGCGTATCTTAAACAAACTTCCAACCACTAACAATTCTGCACAATTATTAAATATGATTAATTCTTTAAAAGAAAAACAAAAATAACATACCGCCCGATTGGGCGGTGTTTTTTTACCATTTTTCTATGTAAAGTTTTTACCCCTACTTAATCATACCAAATACAAACCCCATACTTTTAATATCTAATTGAGATTTTTAATTTTTAGTGATAGACTATGAAATGAATCCATAGGGATATGGGTTCGGGGCTGTCACTAGCCTGTCTTATCCGGTACTAAACTGTGGCGTATCGAAAATCCGATATGCTTCCTGTAGTTTTGTATCGTGATTTATCCCTGACTTAATAAGTCGGGGGGCTGTTCGTTATACAACAGGGGCAACCCGAAAGCGACAGAATCAACGATAAGACGATTAGTGAACTCCCCGACCGCCTAACATCCCATGGCGGTCCTTTTATTTAGAACAAGAAAGAAACAATATGAAAAAAGCCCTAACATTTATTACAATATTTATTTTATGCACACACAAAGTATTTGCTATAGAAAATTATACACCGGTTCAAAAAATCTGTCCTGCCGGTCTATTTTGTACAGCCAATGGAAAATATACTGTTATGCAATATGGAAAAGGGAAAAATGCTTTTGCAAGAGAAGACATTGAGGGTTATTACAAGGCACCTGCGGAATTAGTGGTTCCTGGGTGGGGAAGATGGTCAGACATGCGTTTATGTGACGAATGCGACGAAGGAGACAGTTCCTGTTCATATTGTGCAAATCATTATGACGAAACGTGGGTTTCTTGGTTTGGTTTTTACACAATAAAAAACGGAACACCCACATATCATTCAAATAAATCTTTCGTAGATTTAGTAGGTATTTTTTCTTGTCCTGGCACATACCCTTCTTCTGATGAAGGATCAAGTTCTGTATTCCAGTGTTATAGGATTGTCAGCGACGGAAAAAAAGAATACTATACAGCACCAAAAAAAAATACACTTAATTATGATGGCAAATATAATACTGATGACGTTAATACGATGCTTACAAATTTACAGTCTGCCTTGGAACAGGCACAAACAGCGGCACGAAATTTACAAAATGTATTAAAAAAATCAAATGAAAAAATAAAAGCATATCCCCTTGTTACGTATAATTCACCAATAAACCCATCATTAACAACAAAAATAGATACACCATTAACAATCGAAACAAACACATTACCAATATCAGAAAATACAAATAAGACAGAAGTAAAAACAGATACAAACACAACAACTATAGATACAACAGAAGAAATATCAGTATCCACATCACTTCCATTAAAACAGATTAAAAATACTACAACATCAACTACATCCAGCGGATTTAATTGGTCAAAATTTGATACAACTGATTTATTCTCCACATCTACTAACGCAAAATCTGCGCTACCCGTAAAATCACACACAAAAACAAATACACAAACTCGAACTGTTCCCAACAATACAAAGCATGACATATCAAGAAACATAACAAAAAAATCAAGACAACCTGTTACAAACCCAAGGGCATCCAGACCAACATCTGGTAAAAACATAAATAGAAATATATCAAATTCAGCATCCCGACGCACAGAATAAAAACACGACCCGATGGGTCGTTTGTTTATTCTGGTAGCAGCGGAGGGATTCGGACCCCCGACCAAAGGATTATGATTCCTCTGCTCTACCACTGAGCTACGCTGCCAAGCGACACGCATTATAACAGTATTTTTTTGAAATGCAAGTAAAACTAATTACAATGATTTTATTCATATTTACAATTATTAAAAAAATTAATAAAATTACACTGAATAATAACTTGAAAAATGATAGTATAAAATCTATGAAAAAATTCTGCTATTTTTTATTAATTTCTTCATTAACAACAAGTGCATATGCCACAGAAAACCCATTTTTTAATGGGTATGAAAACCAAGTTGCACTGGATTTCGGTTGGGGTGTGGACAGTGGTTTTTTAATCCCTGCCCCGATACGTTGGGTACCTTTTATAATGGGTCAATTTCAATATTCACAACCATCAGAATTCTTTCGTCTGCCTGCACGCAAATCATTAAACATTGTCCAAACACTGGGTGCTGGGACATCACGTGGTTGGCATTGGGACAAATATACCATACCAATCGTTACGATTTCCCAAGACGTTATATTGGCACACAATAATAATTGGTATTTTTTTACGGGACTTGCCGCCGGATTTCAGGCACAACAAAATGAACGTATTGGTTCCAAATTATTATTTGGATTTAAATTAGGTAGCGGATATCGTTTATCCGATTGTGTATCTATTGAATTATTTGCACAGCATTATTCAAATGGCAACACTGCACCTGAAAATAATTCATATGCATTTTTCGGCACCGGATTTACATTTAATTTTTAACCCAACATCGCTGTGATTTGATCTTGCATTTGAAAGGTACCCAACACAACCCACGCAATAATCCCAGATATTAATAAAATTCCAAAACTGTTCAAAGTATTTGAAACCTTTTCCATTTTACGCACAGATTCATTCAGATAATCATTTGCGACACTAGTTAAGTTTTCATCAAACCCGTTCATATCTGCATAAATTGTTAAATCCCCAGCAATTTCTGAATCTGGAAAATCACGATTTGTCTTGGACAATGCAACCCCCAAATTATCACCATTTGCAATAAAATGCAGTGCCATATCCAATATTGCACGTAAATATCTATTTGCACTATCTGCCAGCATACGCATCGCATCCGGTATTGTAACACCCGCGTTGACCATGGCGGCCAAAGACATTAACCAACCGACAGATACCTGAATTTTATAAACATTCCATGGTGGCAACTTATCAAACAAAGCGCGCAAACGCCCTGACCAATTTGCCAAACTGACCCAAATTATTGCAACAAAAGACGCAAATCCAACCAAGAAAAAATACCAATACTTAATTGAAAATTCAGACAACCAAACCAAAGAACGTGCCGTACCGCGCCATACAACATCATTACCTGCGACATCACGTAATGGTGGCACCAAATAAATACCAACCATTATTATAATACCAAATGTCAATGCCAACAAAAACATTGGGTATGCAATTGCACTGGTCATTGCCCGTCTTATACGTTGCATGCCATCAACCACGCGACCAACATTTTCCAATGCGACCACCAAATTAGACAAATTACCCGATGTTACCAGCAACGTTTCATTTTGTGGAACCCAACCACGTGTTGCTTCGGAAAAAGTCATACCACGTTCCAAATTCATCTGCCATTGACGCATAACAATTGCAAACGGTTCGTTTGGCTTTTTACCGTTTTTTGATTCTACCATTTCCAAACGTTCCAACGCATCAATCAGTGTAAAATCATTTCGCAATAATGATGCCAACTTGCGACAAATTGCCATACGTTTTTCAGTATTCAAACGAAAGACCAATTTGGCGTATAATAATTCTAATTTATTCATATTAATATACCCCCGGCTGGTCTAATTGTCCGACCCAACGTTCTAGTTCATCAACAGAAATAATTCCTTGTAACATCAAAGATACCGCGGCTTCTTTTAATGTGCGCCCATCCATTTTTTCCAACCAATACGCAACCGCTTCATCTGTTTTTCCGGCCAATGCCAGTTGTAAAAATTCACTGTTTGTAATGATAACTTCACCTGCTTTGATACGTCCAATATTTCCAGTACCATTACAATGACTGCATCCTGTACCGCGCTGAAACACCTGACGCAAGCCGATTTCACCATATGCCCCCATAACACGTTTATACGCGCCTCTATCTGGATGATTTGCCAATGGTTCACGACAATACGGACACACTTTTTTAAACAGTCGCATCGACACCAAACCACGCATCAACGTTTCTTCTTTTAACTTAAAAGATTCAACCCCCAAATCCAGCAATCGTGTCAAAGCCGCCATTGCAGAATTTGCATGTAATGTTGTCCAAACATTATGACCTGATAATGCGCCACGCACCGTCAACTGTGCCGCCGCCAACGTACGAATTTCCCCGACCATTAATGTATCAGGGTCACTACGCAATGCTGCCGCCAATGCTTCTACATACTTTGCATCACGTTGTTCTTCATTTGTTGTATTAACGACCGGCATTTGATGTGCGCCAAAAATCTTTTGTTCAACCGGATTTTCCACCGTAATCATATTAATTTCATAATTACGTTCACGTAACATCATCGACATATTACGAACCAAGGTGGTTGACTTACCAGAACTGGTCGGACCCGCGACAATAACTAACCCCGTTGGGAAAGAACGCATACGTGCTAACAATCTTTGTTCATATGGTCCAAATTCTTGTTCTGTTTTAATACCTTCGGATGGATTATCATATAACAATCGCATAACAACATATCTGCTGCCAAAAGCGATTGGATTAAACTGCATACGAACACCCAAAACCCCAGACGGCAAATATAAATCTTTGGTTCCGCGCAATGGTGTACGTCCGTCCTTTTGTGCAGATTGGTATTCATTCTGGGCATAGTTTGCATTCGACATATCAGATGATGCAAACGCGGCACGCACAAAAGATTCACCCCATTGTGAATTATATTCCAAAACAGGCTGCATACTGCCATCTATACGAAAGAAAATCGTTGTCTGGTCTGCGACTTCGATATGCACATCAGACACTTTTTGTGCGGCTGCCTTGGCGATAATATCAACAAAATCCTTTTGCATTTGGTTATCAAAATCTTGGCGTGAACGAACCGCGCCCCCCAAACGACTTTCATTAGTTTTATAAATATGTGATATTAACCCCAGATCTGAATAAAACGGTTCACGCATTTTACGCTTACGTTGCTTTAACAAATCCAAGAAAGCCAACACACGACCATCGTAACGATGTGTACGTGAAATAATAATTTCACCACCTGTAAAATACGCAATTAAACTTTGGCTATCATGTGGTAATTCTAGCATTGCCCCTGTTGCGGTCAATAACCTATTACCATTTGCAAACAAGTAATCAATAATATCTTTGCTATCTGCATTTTCCAACCCCGCCGGCACTGACGGTGTATTATCCACAACTACATCATCAAAGACATTTTTTGATTTCGGCATTTTTAAATTCCATTACTAATATTTAAACTTTGTGTCTTTCCATCTTTATCCGAAAAGACAACACCATCATACAAAGAAATAGATTTGATTGTTAAACCATCTAATTCCTTGCCGACGCCAATACGTCTGGTTTGT
Source organism: Candidatus Enterousia sp. (assembly GCA_045635585.1). Taxonomy (GTDB): domain Bacteria; phylum Pseudomonadota; class Alphaproteobacteria; order Rs-D84; family Rs-D84; genus Enterousia. The sequence continues at coordinate 6,960 of JAZTWA010000012.1, read as the reverse complement.
CCGCTGGACAAATCTTCAATTGTTGCCTGTAATTGTGAACCCGCCCCAACAACATTAACCAATCGATATTTTTTTGAAATTTCTGTTTGTTTTGGGCTATCTTCTAAAAAATCAGAATTTGATGCAGAAGACTTAACAGGTTGTGTTTCTGATTCTTTTAACCATGCTTCTTTTTCACGTTCAATACGTGCTGCTTCTGCTTCTAACTTTGCTTTTTGTGTTTCAATTTCTTGTTGTTGCTGTTCTGCACGTCCAGAAAGAGTATCAATTTCCATATGTAATTTTATTTTTTCAGCGGCCAATCTATCCAATTCCAAGTCCAATTGTGCACGTTCTTTTTCCAACTGCATCAGAACTTTTTCTTGTTCTAAATCTGTAATTTGTTGAAAAAGTGAACCATCAACCTGATAATTTGCAACTGCATCCGCGGAAATCTCTTCCATTTCTGTAACAATATCTTCTTCTACAACAACATCTTCTGCAAAAGAATTTACAGAAAACATAAACGTTCCACACAAAAACGCAATTAAACATAAAACATTTTTATTTTGCATAGATTATCACCTCATAGTTCCATAAACGTGACGCAACGTCCCATTCACATTTCATTAAGTAAACACCACCGAATTCATCAAAAACTTTCATAAATTGCATTGGTACCAATTTTGATTTCACACCAATTTCGACCACATTAACTGTTGCGACATCAACCCCATTAGTCAAAGTATCAACAACCGTCTGAACATCTATATCTGTATCTACAGATTGGAAAGCACTCATAACATCACGAACAATCGTATCTGCATCACGTTCATCTTGGGATGCAAACACATCTAATTCTGGTAACTTTGCCTGAACACGTAAAGTATTTTCATTAATTTCTTGAACAAAAGCCCCCGGCATTAAATCTGCTGCAATACTATAAAACTCACCCAACGTACCAAAGCCACGTCTGAATTCTGCAATAACATAAGATTCATTACATTCAACAAAAACCTGATTCCATCCGGTAATAGGTTGCATCATAAAACCAATTGCCTGATAACATTGTTTTGCGCGTGCATCAACATTTGGCAACAATTCATATGGCATAACAATCGGTGGTGGTGGTGCCACTTTTTCTATTTCAAATTGTTCATCTAATTCTTTATTTTTTTCTTCTATCTGTCTTTTATATTCTGCAACCAATTCTGGATTTAATTGCTGAATCTGTGGTTTTGGGGTAAAAACCTGAACCAAAGGCTCACGAAACAACCATAAAACCAACAACAAAAATAATCCAATCAAAGCCACAGAAAAAAGCCCTGCCCTAAAATGACTAATTGAATGTAAAACATTTTTTGAACGCACGTTTAATAAATCTGCCAAATTACGTTCTGCGGCACGTGGCATCCCCCATGCACTTGGCGCAAAGAATGCACCCCAATCTGGTATTTCAGATAATTTAACATATTCTGCACGTGCATCATCTTCGGAATCAAAAACAGTATCAAATAAAACAACACCATTTCTGGCAGCAACCAAATAAAACTGTTTACCAACCTGAAACATCGCCAAAAAAGATGTATATTCTGAAAAAGATTCCATCACTTCGGCGGCGACACTAACCATACCAACACGTTGTCCATCACGACGTGCCCCCAACCCAATCATAGATTTATATTCAATAAACAGATTTAATTTTCTGTTTATATTACGTGCCAATGTACGCGCATAATTACGTCCAGATACAGCAACACCAACGGGTTGCCAAAACAATCCGACGGCATATTTTTTATGATTAACAGATATAACTTTACTGGCCAAAAAACTCTCTCTCTGAATATTCTTTATGATTATAACATAAAAAACCAAACCAAGGCAAATGGTTTAGTTATATACAAACATATAAAAATTAAAAACCGTCACAAGACGGCTTTTAAATTAATAACATTTTCCATAAAGACATTGTCCACCAATTGTTTCTTGTGAAACAGTTGCCGGCCCACCATAACTAGAAACACGTATATTTGTTGGATTCGGACAATCATAAACATTTGCCACCAAAACAAAAGAACGTTCTGGACCAAATATTACCCATTCATTTGGTTTTGTACGTTGACTGGTAATCCAATATGCATTACCAACACGCGCCTGATCCATAATACGATTTTCCATATATCTGCGCGCATCATCTGCATCATATACAGAAACTTCTGTTTCTAATTTATATAAAAATGTACAACCAATTGGTTCTGCGGTTAATTGTTCCAAAAACTGACTGCCATTTTCATTTTTAATCAATCCACCACAACCCGTCATTAACAATAAAACAAACAATGCAAAAAATTTTTTCATAATTCGCCCTTTTTATTATTCTGCGTCTATTATATCATAATTATCAAAATCACTGAACAACTTTTTCAAGACTAAATTATTTAATGCATGACTTCCTTTATAAGATTCTAAATTTCCACAAATCATACCCGTACTTGTAAACATATCACCAATCGCATCAATAATTTTATGTCTAACAAATTCATCAGGCCAAATTGTTTTATTTAATGTCCCATCACCTGTATCATTTAAAGCAATAACATTACCTTCATTTGCCCCACGTCCCATACCACGTTTTTTTAAATATTCCCATTCTGAATACTTACCAAACGTTCTGGCACGTGCAACATTCTTAACAAAATCATCATATGAATTACTTTTATCCTTATACAAATAAGAATAAGATTGTTTACCAATAATTTTTTCAGGATAAACCAATGTCGCTAAAATATTCAATGCATCGCCACTGTTTGGTGATAATTTAACAAAACCATCAGATTTTCGTCCTGAAATCTTATTAAAGAACCATATCTTTAATCTAACCAGCATTGGTAATTGTTTTAATACTTCATTTGCATAAACAATAACTTCTTTTTTTACAATGATTTTTTTCAATTTACCATCTGTAACCGGCACAGATTCAAAGACCTTAATAAATTCTGCGGCACTACCATCTAAAATTGGTGTCTCTGGACCATCTATTTCAATTATTGCACTATCTACCCCCGCAATAAACAAAGCGGCCATTAAATGTTCAATTGTTTGTACATGCGCGCCATCCAATCTTCCAACGGTAGTATTACGCATTTTTGTTTCCCCAACATTATCAAATGTCGCGGCAATTAATTCAGAATTTGGAATATCAACACGCTTAAAGAAAATACCAAAATCTTTTGCAGGTTTAATAACAATATTCACCGGCAATCCCGAATGAATACCCTGTCCTGAAATTTTGATTTCTTTTTCAAAAGTTCTCATTTCAATTTCTCCTTTAACCAATCATAAAATAAATTATCAATAACCGTATTCAAAGACGCATACTTTATTTTATCTTGAATTTCGACTGGCAACCTAACCCAATCTTTTTCAGTTGTAATTAATTTTGCATTTTTTTTCTGCGCCAATTTAATTAATTTTTCTAAATCCTGATTTGTATATTGATAATGATCTGGAAAAGCACGTTTTGCGACAACATTTTTTAATGACGCAAAAAATTTATTTGGATATCCAATTCCGGCAAAAGCAACTAATTTTTCATCTTCATCATATGGCGACACTGTCTGATTATTGGCATAAAAAACCGGTATATTTGCTGGTAATTTAAACTTTTTATTATTCTTGTTATCATTTTTTATAACAATAATTGCATCTGCTCTTTTTGCATACCTTTTCGGTACACGTAATGGACCAGCGGGCAACAACAAACCATTTCCATATCCCAAACATTCATCAAAGACAACAATTGAAATGTCTTTTTTTATTGTTGGATTTTGTAAACCATCATCCATAACAATTGGGCCATTTTCATCTGTTTGTTTATTTAATAAATTAATATTAGATTTTCTATTACCAACATGAACGGCCAATCCCTTACGTGCCAACATTGTTGCTTCATCACCAATATTACCTGTTTCACCAGATTTTTTATATCCACGCATAACAACAGGTGCGCCAAAATAATTTGCAATACTGCGAACAATTGGCGTTTTACCAACACCACCGGCCAAAATATTACCAACACAAATAATAGGCCGTCTGGATTTTAAAGACCCAATACTGCGTAACAAAAATACCATTTTGGAAAATAAATAATAAATCCATGAAACCGGTATTAATAAAATAGAAACTATATTTTTTCTTAAAAACCATTTTGGTGTTTTCATATAAACGCCTTTTTAAATTTTATGATTTTTCTTTTGTTGTTTTTTCAACTGTTTTTCTTCACGTTTTTGTTTTTTAAAATCTCTCGCATTTAAATCTTGTTCTGCCGGTTTCAAGTTAAATTCTTTATCCAAATCCCGCATTTGTTTAACCATAAAATCTTCCAAAGACTTTCTTATATCTTCAAATTCTTGTGGTGTTGCTTTTTTTGGCACAAAAATAGGTTCACCAATATGACATACAATTTTGGAAAAAGGCAATGCAACCAAATATCTATCCCATCTGTCTTGCAACCACGCACGTGATGAAGAATAAGAAACCGGAATAATTGGTGCCCCAGACATTTTTGCAAAATATAATGCACCTTCTTGAACACGCAAAGACGGTCCCCCTGGTCCATCTGGGGACATACAAATACCAAAATTCCCCTTGTTTAAAACACGCAAACCTTCACGCAGCACCGAAACCCCACCCTTGTGTGAAGAACCATAAATTGCGCGCAAACCAAACAATCTTTGTAATCTTGCCATCATACGTCCATCTTTATGACGGCTGGCAACCGCATAAGCATTCATTCCACCCAAACAAATAATTGGGCTTAACATCATACTTCTTCCATGCCAAAACACAAAAATAGCCGGTTTTTTTCTATATTTTTGAAAAGTTTCAATATTTGTTACACGTTTAATAGAAGTAAAATAAACAAACCAAATTGGAATCGCCATCAAGACAGCAATAATCCACTGAAAAATAGATAAACCCAAAATAGGCTGCCAAAACCCCTTCCAAATCTTTCTAAAAGTTTTATTTTGAAACACAATAACCCCTTAAATCTATATTGAAACAAATCTTATCAACAAAAAACATATAATTCAAGAAAGACATAAAAATAGATATTTATATTGACAATAATAAAAAAAGGTATATAATATGTTGGCTTTATCGCGGGGTAGAGCAGCCCGGTAGCTCGTCAGGCTCATAACCTGAAGGTCGTTGGTTCAAATCCAACCCCCGCAACCAAGATTTAACCGCAGAAATCTGCGGTTTTTTATTCATTATAACAATAACCTATTATTCAAACCAAATCTCTATTGCCGAATCATTGCCGAAAAAAACAAAATTTTTTTATTTAAAAACCGAATCATTTTTTAACAATAAAACTCATTTTTATAAAAAAAGCTTGCAAAAAAACATTAAAGTTTGTAAAAATGTTTGTAAATTAAAAATTGCAAACTTAATAAAAAATAAGGATATATGATGTCATTTTCACAAATAAATCGGTTTCTTACAGGAGAAAGCATAAATCTAGAATACAAAGATGACACAAAAAATCATTTTTCCGATGACCTTATAATAAAGGCATGTGTGGGTTTAGCTAATGCCGAAGGCGGTGTAGTTCTTGTGGGTGTAACAGATGAAGGAAGTTTTGTTGGTAGTGCCAGAGCCGCAAAAGGGGACCCACAAGCTTTATCTGCTATGATTGCAGAAAGAACAAACCCTAATATAAATACAAATGTTTTCTTTATAGAAGAAGATAACAAGACGCTTGTTGTTATAGAAGTACCAAAAAACCCAACTGTAACATCAACAAAAAATGGCTTATATCTAAAACGCAGAATTAATAGCAAAGGAAAACCAGAAAATAGCCCAATGTCAGTTGATGAAATCATACGTGGCACAACAAGATTAGGACTAAACGACTTATCAGCAACAAGTCTTTCAACATTTGATATTAATGATATAGATTTAGAACTAGTACAAAAAATTTCACAAGAAATAGTAAAAAAAGCCCCGACATCATCTGAAATAGAAATTTTCTCAAAAGACCCGATGTATATACTAAATAGTTTAGGACTATTAGACAGACAAGGAAACCCTATTATAGCAACATTACTTCTTTTTGGTAAAAAAGAATCTATTATCGAAAAAATACCTAATCATTTTGTCCAATATCAGGTATTTGGTTCTACCGGAGAAATTTTAAAGAATGAAAAATTTTACGACCCGATAGTAACCCTTCTTCCAAAATTAATATCAATGCCAGAGTTGTCTAAAAACACCGATGAAATCATTGTAAACGGAAGAAGTATAGTAATACCAGAATACTCCAAACACGCCTTACGAGAAGCATTTGCGAATGCTTTGGTTCATAGAGATTATACTATGCACTCTGGTATTCAAATTCAAGTTTTTTCAAATGAACTAAAAATTTCTAGTGCAGGTGGTTTCCTAGAAGGTATTACGGTTGATAATTTATTATCAGTTCCGCCAACACCACGAAATCGAAGATTAGCAGAAGCAATGACCAGAATGAAATTTGTTGAAACATCTGGTAGGGGCATAGACTTAATATATTTTTCACAGGCTCGTTTTGGACGCCCTGCTCCAGATTATTCAGAAACAACAAAAAATTGTGTTATTGTCAGACTCTATGGTGGACAAGCTAATTTGAATTTTTGCAAATTAATTTTCTCCTTGGGAGAACCAAATATTATGGAAATGCTTATCTTAAACGCATTATTTTACCAAAGAAATCTGAATATACAACAAACAGCGACGTTATTACAATGCCCAGAAATTAGAGCCAAAGAAATATTACATCAATTGTTAAAAAAAGGGTGGATAGAATTGATAGACGAAAACAATCCTTTGTTTTTTTTAAGGGGTACTGTAAAAAACGAAAAAAATGGTTTAACAAAAACAAATATTGAGAAATATAAAGAAAATATTTTATCTTTGTTACAAAAACATCACGGTATAAAT
>JAZTWA010000011.1:0-70546 GCA_045635585.1 Candidatus Enterousia sp. | reverse complement strand
AACTCCCTCGCAATGACAAAAGAAAAACACATCCCCCCCTTTGTCATTGCGAGCGAAGCGCGGCAATCCAGTCCCCCCTTTGTCACCGCACACGAAGCGCGGCAATCCAGTAATCATCCACATCATCTGGATTGCATCGGTCGTTAAAACTCCCTCGCAATGACAAAAGAAAAACACATTCCAGCCTTTGTCATTGCGAGCGAAGCGCGGCAATCCAGTAATCATCCACATCATCTGGATTGCATCGGTCGTTATCACAAAAAAAAGCACCATTTGGTGCCTTTTTAATTAACAATTCCAACTATGCCGCTTTTTTGGCATCCTTGCAAACCTCAACCGGTGGCTTCTTGCCCGCCACAACATCGGCATCTATTATTATTTCATCCAAATCTTCCCTGTCTGGGGCATTAAACATCGGCTGCATCAATACACGTTCCAATATGCTGCGCAATCCACGCGCCCCCGTTTTACGCGCAACCGCCATCTTGGCAATTTCACGCAAACCATCATCGGTAATATTCAATTTCACATTGTCCATTCCCAACATGGCTGTAAACTGTTTTACAACCGCATTTTTTGGTTCCGTTAATATTTTTACCAATGCATCTTCGTCCAATTCTTGTAATGTTGTAATAACAGGCAAACGACCAATTAATTCCGGAATAATCCCAAACTTTACCAAATCTTCGGGTTCAACATCCGCCAAGAAATTTTTATTTGCACGTTCTTCATTCGATTCAACATGCGCCCCAAATCCAATTCCACGACGCGCACATGTGCGATTACCAATAATCTTGTTCAAACCATCAAATGCACCACCGCAGATAAATAAAATCTTGCTGGTATCTAACTGAACAGTGGCTTCACCCGGATGCTTGCGCCCTGCACCACCGGCCGGAACATTTGCAACCGTACCTTCGATTAATTTCAATAATGCCTGTTGAACACCTTCACCCGAAACATCGCGTGTCAGTGATGGATTTTCAGATTTACGTGAAATCTTATCAATTTCATCAATATAAATAATACCACGACTGGCCCTTTCGACATCAAAGTTTGCATTCTGTAACAAGCGTGTCAAAACACTTTCTACGTCATCACCAACATATCCCGCCTCGGTCAGGGTTGTTGCATCAGCAATTGCAAAAGGCACATCCAAAATACGTGCCAACGTTTGCGCAAATAATGTCTTACCCGTACCGGTCGAACCAATCAATAAAACATTCGACTTTTGAATTTCAACATCATTTGTTACCGCAACCATATGACGTTTAAAATGATTATAAACCGCAACCGCCAATGTGCGTTTGGCCGTATCTTGACCAATAATATATTCATTCAAGAAATTATAAATCTGTGATGGTGTTGGCAACTTGGCCGCATCTTTACCAATTTCACGTCGATTATCATCGGCCATAATATCATTACACAAATTGATACATTCATCACAAATGCAAACATTACGACCACTGACCAATTTTTTTACTTCATAAACAGCCTTGCCACAAAAACTGCAAAATTGCTGATTATTTTCTGTTTTTGGTGTTTTTTCGTCACTCATAATTATAATTCCCGAAATGTTTTATCTGATTATTTGCGTTCCAAAATTCCATCGACCAAACCAAAATCTTTGGCTTCGGTTGGACACATCCAATTATCACGTTCCATTGCTTCGAACAGTTCTTTTTCTTTACGTCCTGTAAATTCAGCCATCTGTTTAATCAATGTCTTTTTATTTTTCTGATATTGATTCATTTGAATTTCCATATCAGTAATCTGTCCTTGGGCACCAGCCAACGGTTGATGAATCATAATCTGTGTATTAGGCAAAACAAAACGCTTACCCTTTTGGCCTGCGGCCAGCAAAACAGCCCCCATGGATGCAACCAACCCCATACCAATTGTCGATACAGGTGCCTTGATATAATGCATTGTATCCATAATTGCCCATCCGGCCGAAACATCGCCCCCCGGACTATTAATATACACAGAAATATCAGCATTTGGATTTTCTGATTCCAAGAACAACAACTGTGCAACAATACTGTTTGCCATCACTGGTTCAATTTGTCCATTAATCATAATAATACGATCACGCAACAAGCGGGAATAAATATCAAACGAACGTTCCCCACGTGGTGATTCTTCGATAACCATTGGTATCAGTGCCATATATAAAACCTCTTTATTTTCTGTGAAATTATACCATAACAAAACCCGATTCGCGAATTTATCATATATATAGATAAAAAAATATGAAAAACAACCCAAATAAAATAAAAAAGCACCCCATTGGGGTGCTTTAAAATCCAATGAATTATTTGCAGTGAATTATTTATCCAATGCAGCCTTGATTTGATCAGCTGGGATTGCACCTGGGAATGCTTCTTCACCGATAATCAAGAATGGTGTACCTGTGATTTCAAAACGCTGTGCCAAATCACGTACGTGACCCAATTCGCGTGCAACAACATCACTGGTCATATCTTTTTTCAATTGTGCTGTATCCAAACCGGCTTCTTCAGCAAATTTCATGATATTCTTTTCAATTGCTTCTGCCAATTTGTCTTGGTCATCAATTTTTTCTGATGGACGATATTCACGTGTCATAATCAAATCGACCAATTTTGCAGCCTTTGCATTATCTTGCATTTTTGCAGCAATCATCGCACGTGCTGGGCCATCAGACATTGTTCCATGGATAGAGAAGTTTTTGATAACAACACGAACATCATCACGTTCATTCAACACGCGATCCAATTCACCATGTACACGACGGCAATAACCACATGATGCCGCAGTCCATACATAGATTGTCTTTTCTGCTTCTGGGTTACCCAAAATTGGCGCATCTGCCATCATTGCATCTGCATTGCCACGAACAAACTTGCGAATCGCTTTGTTCTTTTCAGCGTTCTGCTGTGCCTGCATTGCTTCAACCATTTCCTGAATGATTGCTGGGTTAACCGATGTCAGATAATATGGTGTATACAGACGGCAAACACTGCCTGCAACCAATAAAATCGCAACGATTTTAATTACTTTTTTTGCGTATTCTGCACCCGCTGATGCTTTCTTGGCATTTTGTTTTACCATTTTGCCGCCGAACACATACAACGCGATAGCCAATACCAGTACCAAAATTGTCCAAGTCATGATTTTTTCTCCTTTATGTGTTTGAACACACGTACAATAGCAAATTTTATGCAAAGCGCAAGAAATAAATCAAGTATCAAACTGTTTTTTCAACATTTCACGCATCAAGGGTACCCTAATCCCCTGTTGCATACATACATTTTCCAAAAAACGTAATGTGATATCCAAGTTTAAAGGTAACTTATACAATTTATTAATATACGGTGTGGCGCAATTCATACATACCGCCCGCCCTGTACGTGGTGATAAATATTTTAAATCATCAATCGAACCACATCCCGAACAAGACGACAAATCCAACGCATACCCCAACTGGCGCAACAAGGAAATTTCCCATTTCAAATATGCATCACCGCCATCAAATGCCAAATTATTCAGCAAATTAATCGTATCATCATACAATTCTTTATAATCTTCGCGTTCTGGCAATAAATCTGATATTATCGCCATTGCAGAATTCATATAGGCCAACAACTTTGGATTTTGCATCAAATTTGCAACCATATTTTTTTCTGCATCCCAATGAAAAACACCCAATTGTGAATCCAAACGCGCATTCCATATCATATCGCCAGTTTGCCCGACCAAGGGTCTGTTTTTTTTTGCAATTTGCGCACCACGCATAAGCCCACGCACCAAACCATGTTCATATGAAAAGATTGTCGCAACCACGTCACGTTCATTTAATGGTTTTAAACCTATCAAGATTCCTTTGGATTCTAACTTCATTTCGTATTCCATTATACATACAAGACCAAACATATTCAACACAACAAATAATTCGGCAACGTGTACTGGTACAAAGCATATTATCCGGATTCAGGAACCTTTTCCCAAATCAAGTATTACGATTGCAAGTCAAAAACAAAACGTTTATAATAACATTGTCTTTTACAAGACAAGTACAAAGAACCTTGAAAAGGAGAAAAAACAGATGAGAGGACTTACAAACTATGTTCTTATACCATTGACATTCATCGGCGCCCTGAACTGGGGTTTGGTTGGAATCTTTGGTTTTGACTTGGTTGCTTTTTTGTTTGGCCCTGCAACATTGGCCAGCAATATCGTCTATGCGATTATCGGTATAGCAGCATTAATATGGTTAATCTGGATGTTAATCGACCGTCCGGTAAATCGTAACGAACGCTAAAAAAAAACAACCGAACAAAGTTTCATGTCCGCGCCCAATACACATTCGGGCGCTTTTTTTATTTTGATTCTTCAATCACGCGAACAAAATCGTCTTCATTCCAGACAGTAATTCCCAACTGTTGTGCACGTGTTAATTTACTGCCCGCATCTGTTCCTGCAATCACAATATCTGTTTTTGCAGATACACTGCCAGACACAACAGCCCCCATTTTTTCCAAGATATCTTTGGCCGCATCACGTGTATAATTTATCAAAGTTCCCGTTAGAACAACTTTTTTCCCGACCAATGGCCCATCCAAGACAACATTATCAACATCTGGATTTTTCACATTTATCTGTTCTAACAAATTATTCAGCACAAACATATTATGTTCATCCGCAAAAAAAGACACAATTTCATCAGCCATAACATCACCAATTCCATCAATCTGTTTCAATCGCCACAATGGTGCACTACGAACAGAATCCAATGTTCCAAATGCCTTGGCCAAAATTTTTGCAGTAACTTGTCCAACTTCGGGAATACCAATTGCATATAACAATCTGTGTAAATCAACATTACGCGCCCGTTCAATTGATTCTGATAAATTTTGCACAGACTTTTCACCAAAGCCGTCCAATTTTTTAATTTGTTCGCCATACTTTTCAATCAGCGTAAATATATCAGATGGATTTTGAATCCATTCGCGCGCAACAAAATTTTCCAACTGTTTTATACCCAAACCATCAATATCAAACCCTTTGCGCGACACAAAATGTTCCAATTCACCGATACGCTGTGCGGGACACCCTAAAGTATTTACGCATCTACGTGCAACCTGTCCAGATTCTTGCACAACATTTCCACCACAAATTGGACATTTTTCAGGAAATACAAATGGAACAGAATTTGAATTTTGTTCATCAACACCGACAATCTGCGGAATAACATCACCCGCACGTTGAACAACAACCTTGTCCCCGATTCGAACCCCCAAGCGCGCGATTTCATCGGCATTATGTAATGTTGCACGCGATACAACAACACCACCTATATTGATCGGCTCTAATTCCGCAACTGGTGTCAAAACCCCAGTACGTCCAACCTGAATTGTTATATCATTTAACACAGTGATTGCACGCGCCGCCGGAAATTTATATGCAACTTCCCACCTTGGGCTATTTGCACGACTGCCCATTTTTTCCTGTGTTTTAATATCATTCACTTTCAATACCAACCCATCGATATCAAATGGGATATCGGGTCTAATTTTCATAATATCATTATAAACACGTTCAATTTCTTCCAGACTCTCTGCAAATCTGGCCCAATTTCTGGTTGTCTTGAATCCCCACGATTCCAATTTATCAAAATATTCTGACTGGGTTTCAAAATTTCGCTGTGATATTTCGCCATACGTATATGCAAACGCACTTAATTTTCTGGATGCCGTTACTTTGGGATTTAATTGACGCAAAGACCCCGCCGCAGCATTACGCGGATTTGCGAATTTTTTTTCATATTCTGCATTTAACGCAATAAAATCATTTCGTGCCATATACACTTCGCCACGGATTTCAATAACATCTGGGAAATTTCCAGACAATGTTTGTGGAATATCAGGAATTGTTTTCAAATTTTCTGTAATATCTTCACCTTGGACCCCACTGCCACGTGTTAAACCACGTACCAAAATTCCATTTTCATATCGGGCCGAATAAGAAACACCATCGACTTTTAATTCTATAAAAATCTGCTTTGTTGCCAACTTATTAAACCAATCCGCCACTTCCCCTGAATTAAACACATCAGATATAGATAGCATTGGCACACTGTGCATCACAGACTTAAACTTATCAGAAACAGCGGCGCCCACATGTGTTGATGCACCATTTTTTGCCAATTCTGGAAACTTTTCTTCAATTTCCAGCGCACGTTTTTTTACCGCATCATATGTCGCATCATCAACAATCGGCGCATCATTTTGATGATACGCAATATCCCACCGCTTTAAGTTTTCCAACAATTGCGCGTGTTCAGACAGAATAAATAAATCAGGTACATTTGCCATGACGAAATTATAAAAAAAGCACAAACAAAACACAACGGAAAAAGAATCCGCCAACAGGCGGATTCTTGATTATAATATTCACAGACCAAATTTATAAGCCGCACCAAAGTAAAATTCAGTTGCATCAACATCAGTTACCGCAAATTCAGATCCATTTAAATTATGTTCAACTTCGCCATAGTATTGATATTTGATACCCAAATTCAAATCCACACGATTATTCAGCGCAAAATTAACACCTATCATTGCCTGATACGACAAATCAAAAACACTATCAGACATATTTCCGATCACAGTATCAACATCACCCCAAATACTGGCAAATCCAATTCCCACACCCGCATACGGGGCAATTGCATCAGCATATTCTTGAAAGAAATACACATTAAACATATTTGCCCAAATATCAAAATCAAATCCACGACCGCGTTTATTTTTTTCAATTCCTGTATACGCTGTTTCAAATTCAACCATCACATGATTACTTAATCTATTTCCAATAACGGCCCCTATTCCAAAATTATCTTCACGGATTGTTGAATTTCTGCCACTGTGTATATCATATTTCAATGCCAGACTTTCATTTTTATGAACACGCAATCCCAAATAAGTTTCATATCTTTTGTTATTTGTAGATGTTTCAATTACATCATATTCAGCATATTCCGTATAATCATCTAAATATTCTTCGGCACAAACAGGCAACACAACCAATCCCATCATCAATAACAATGCAATTTTTTTCATATATCCTTTCCTTTATTTGTATGCTAGGATTATAATTATAAACACTGGTCCATGGCAAGATTTTTATGATAAAATACATATCAAAAGGAATAACACATTGGTAAAACACAATATATCAGAACCAAAAATAACAAAGCCGACAATATCTCTTAAACGTCGCATATTGGTGTATTTATTAAACATATGCCTAATCTGTATCATACTGGTACTAGGTTATATTTCATATATTTACATGCGCATGCCATCACTGGACCACATTCTGCACGAAACACGCGATGCCGCAATTATATTTTTGGACAAAGACGGTAACGAAATACGCAGTGCCAATCGTATTATGGGAACACCTGTATCGGTTGACACCCTGCCCCCCCATGTATGGCAGGCAATAATCGCAATTGAAGACAAACGTTTTTTCACACATGGTCCAATCGACATACGTGGCATATCACGTGCCATGATATCTAATTTGGCTTTGGGCCGTATATCATCGGGTGGATCTACAATAACCCAACAGACCGCAAAAAACATCTTTTTATCACGCAAAAAAAAGATTTCCCGCAAAGTTCAAGAACTAATCTTATCATACTGGCTTGAAAATCGTTTTACTAAAAACCAAATTTTGGATTTATATATGAACCGCGTATCATTGGTCGGTGGCATGCGTGGCATTGATGCTACTGCACGCGCCATGTTTCAAATTCCCGCCCACCAACTATCAATTGGTCAGGCAGCACAAATTGCTGCCATGTTAAAAGCCCCCACAACGTACAGTCCCCTGCGTAACCCTGAAAAAAATATTGCGCGTGCCCGTCTGGTATTACAAGAAATGGTACGCCAAGGATATATCACATTAAATCAGGCACGTTATGCGGCGCAAAATTTAACAGGCGCAATTCCCACCCCCAACACAAACAAATATAGATATTGGACAGACTTTGTAATGGACGAATTGCAATCAACCATTGGCGAATTTGAATCCGACATGTATGTACACACAACACTGGACACAAACTTACAAGAACAAATTGCCACAACATTATCAAATAACTTAACCGATACCCAAGGTGCCATTATCGCAATTGAACCATCGGGCGCACTGCGTTCCATGTCTGGTGGCACCGATTATCAAACCAGTCAATTTAACCGTACAACCGCCCCACGTCAACCCGGCAGTGCATTTAAACCCATTGTATATCTAGTTGCATTGGAAAACGGAATGGCCCCAGACACCTTTGTAAACGACTCTCGTTTTGCCATTGGCGATTATAACCCCAAAAATTATAATGAAAAATATTATGGCGACATTACACTGGCAACTGCTTTTGCCAAAAGTGTAAATTCTGTACCATTAAAATTAACCCAGGAATACGGAATCGATTCGATCTTAGACATGGCGGGCCGTATGGGCGTTGGCACAAAACTTCGTCGCGAATATTCCACTGTTTTAGGCGCATCTGAAATGACGCTATTGGATTTAACAAACATATACGCAGTTATTTGGAATAATGGATATTCTGTCCGACCATATTCCATTGAAAAAATTACAGATATGTCGGGCAATATAATATACCTGCGCAATCCATCTGAACCAATTCAAGTATTGCAACCACAAACGGTTGAACACATGCAAAAATTACTATCCGATGTAATTGCCGTTGGTGGAACTGGCGGTCGTGCGCGCACTTCAAACGTATTGGGTGGTAAAACCGGCACCAGCAACGACAATCGCGATGCATGGTTTATTGGTGCGATACCGAACATTATAATTGGCATATGGATGGGCAATGACGATTTCACACCAATGGATTCAAAAATAACCGGTGGAACAGTCCCTGCAGAAATATTCAAGAAAATAGTAACCGGCACATCAAAATAAAGAAATTTGATTAATTGTTTCTGTGATTACCTGTAATTGTTGTGGTCCAAACTTTCCCAAAACCCAATCCGCAGGATTCATTGGCAAATCAAAATCGCGTGGATGTCCGACCCCAATTCTTATGCGTTTATATTCACGTCCAACATGTGCATCAATTGATCGAATACCATTGTGTCCCGCACTGCCACCACCAATTTTTTCACGCACTTGCCCGATTGAAATATCCATATCATCATGAATAACAATAATATTTTCCAATGGCACCCGATAAAAAGTCATTAGTGCTTGAACTGCCACACCACTATTATTCATAAACGTCTGGGGTTTTACAAAAATCACCCGTTTTCCATCAACATCTACTTTCTTGACCAGTGCATTTTTTTCATTTTTCCAACCATCTGCCCCATCCGCCAATTTATCCACCGCCATAAAACCAACATTATGACGCGTATTAGAATATTCTGTTCCTGGGTTACCCAACCCAACAACTAAAAACTGTTTATTTTCTTGCATATCCAGCACCCTTTTTCTATCATATTATCATACAAAGGAGAAAAATATGAAAGTAAAATCATTCGGTATTTTAACTGCGACATCATTAATGTTAATATCAGGTGCCGCAAACGCAAATCTTTTGTTTGATGTTTACGCAGGTGGCACATATGGATTTGGTGGCTATACCGCATTTATTGACGACAACCATATATCAAAATCATCACAATCATACGGCGCAATTTTGGGTATGGACATTCCAATGTTCCGCATTGAACTGGAATATAACTATATTGATGCCAAAGATGCCTATATGAATTTGGGATTGGTTAACGCATACTTTAAATTACCAACACCTGTTATTAAACCATACATTGGTGCAGGTATTGGTATGACATTTGATAGCAAGTATGCCCACACCATCAAAATAGATGACACAATGGCATACCAAGGCATGCTGGGTCTAACACTGGACCTGCCTGTATTGCCGGTAAATTTGGACATCGAAGGTCGCGTATTATATGCACCAAATATGTTTGAAATGGCAAACGGCATCGATCCAGATTTGTTACAGTACGAAGGTCGTGTAAAATTACGTTATGTATTCTAAAATACATAAACAACATAAACAATTTTTGGGGGCGACAAGCCCCCAAAATTAACCATAACCAAACCCAAAGGTGCAATAAAATGCTGACATTAATCGACGGCAATTCATTACTATTTCGTGCATATTATGGTGCACACAGCCGACTAAGTCGCACCGATGGCACACCAACTGGTGCGGTATATGGTTTCTTGAATATGATATTGCCGATACTATCTGCGGCAAAACCCACCGATTCATTTGTATGTGTATTTGATGCATCACGCATCACATTTCGCCAAGAAATATATCCACAATATAAAATGAACCGTTCGGAAACACCGACCGACCTAATTTCCCAAGGTCTATTGGTACGTCAGGCATTAAATGCACTTGGCATGCCAGTATTATGTGTTCCAAACGTCGAAGCAGATGATGTAATCGCAACATTGGCAACACAAAATTGTAAATCTATTGATGCCACCCGTATCATAACCAGCGATAAAGATTTAATGCAATTAGTATCAGATTGCGTATTTTTATATGACGGCATGAAACAACGCGAAATTCATGAACCCGCTGTTTTTGAAAAATTTGGTGTATCGCCATCACGTGTAATTGACGTTCAATCATTAATGGGCGATTCGTCTGACAACGTACCTGGTGTCCCTGGGATTGGTCCCAAAAAAGCCGCCGAATTAATTAATGAATTCGGTAATTTGGATAATCTTTACGCCAACCTTGACAATGTAAAAAACGAACGCATTCGCGGATTACTGCGCGACAATCGTGAAATGGCATACATATCAAAACGTTTGGTTACATTGAAAACAGACGTTGATTTATCTGACCTGATTATTCATCCATTTGTATTTAATACTCGTGGTGCGCTGGATTTTGTAAGACAAGAACTGGAAAGCAATTCATTGGCAACTAAAATTGAAAAAATGTTCCCAGTATCGGACGTCCCCGCCCAACCTGCTTTCAGTTTTTCTGGTAATGCATGCGATATTCCAACACCAACATTGGACACACAATCTAAACAAATACAAAAAAACAAAATATTATCATACGAAACAATTACAACCGTACCAGAACTGGATAAATTTTTAACAACCGTCAAAAGTATTATTGCAATCGACACAGAAACCACCGGTTTGAATCAAATCACGGCAAAAATTGTGGGGATATCATTGGCAACCGACGAAAACCATGGTGTATATATTCCCATTGGTCATCATACACACTCATCAGATTTATTTTCTGGTGAAACATTGGCACCAAATCAATTGCCAATTGAAACCGTATATAACAAATTATGGCCAATATTAACCAACCCATCTATTACCAAGGTCGGCCACAACCTGAAATACGACTTACACATACTGTCCAATATTGGATGGGACACATCAAAAATTGCCCCCTTCGACGACACCATGTTATTATCATACATATTGCATGGCACATTACATGGACATGGCTTAGATGAATTATCTTTAAAATACTTGGAACACGATACTATAAAATTTACATCACTATTTCCGGCGAAAACACGTAACGAAGATATGCGATTTGATACACTACCAATCGAAATCGCCACACCATACGCCGCCGAAGATGCCTGTATATGTCTGGCGTTATACAATTTGATGCGTCCCGAATTAAATTCTGATACAAAGTTGCGCCATCTTTATGAAACATGTGATTTACCATTAATGCCCATACTAATGGAAATGGAACGCATTGGGGTATTAATTGACCGCACAAAATTAAAAGAACTTTCCATCGTATTCCATAAACAATTACAAATTCTTGGCCAAGAAATACATGAATTGGCGGGTCATGAATTTAATATTGCCAGTCCAAAACAATTGGCCACAATATTATTCGACGAATTATCCTTGCCTGCAAATAAACGTCGTTCCACAGATGCAAACGCACTGAACGATTTAATCGATGCGCACCCTATTATTGAAAAAATACTATCATGGCGCTCAATCGCAAAACTGGCTGGAACATACGCGGACGCATTGCCACACCAAATTGCATCTGACAATCGAATTCATACCACATATCTTCAAACCAGTACAAATACCGGCCGTCTATCCAGTCGCGATCCCAACCTACAAAACATTCCAATAAAAACACAACTGGGCGAAGAAATCAGAAAATGTTTTATTGCACGTCCAAACAATGTATTAATATCTGTTGACTATTCTCAAATTCAATTAAGACTACTGGCAGATATTGCAAATATAAAAACATTTAAAGACACATTTAATGCAAATACAGATATTCATAGTCAAACCGCCCGCAAGGTTTTCAACATACCAGAATCAAAACCCGTACCAAAAGAATTACGTCGTGCAGCAAAAACCGTAAACTTTTCAATAATATACGGCATATCATCATTTGGATTGGCGGGACAATTGGGCACATCACGTACAGACGCACAAAAAATTATAAATTCGTATATGGCGGGCCTGCCTGAAATTCAAACATATATCGAAAACACCAAAAAATTTGCCAACGAACATGCATGCGTTTATACACCGTGGGGCCGTCGCATTGAATTGCCAGAAATAAAAAATCCACGCATGCGCACATATGCAACACGCGCGGCAATCAATGCCCCAATCCAAGGCTTCGAAGCCGACATAATGCGTCGTGCAATGATTGTTATCTATAATGATATTATCATACCAAATCGTGATAAAATTCGCATGATTTTACAGGTTCATGACGAAATCGTATTTGAATGTAATGAAGCAGATGCGATTGATTTCGCCGAAAAAATAAAACACACAATGGAAAACATAACAAAGTTATCCGTCCCATTGGTTGCAGAATACGTAATTGATAAATCATGGGGAAAATAAAAATGGGGAAAACATGCCCCATTTTTTTTATATAATTCTGCGTTTTAATAAACCAAAAGCCGCAAACCCCAATAATAAAACCATAATAAATATAAATACAGCCGTTGCCGTTTCAGTGTATTCAGCAAATGGCAAATCCAGATTCATACCAAAATATCCAACAATAACCGTTGGGACAACCAAAATAATATTCCACATCGTCAATCGATTAATATTCGTATTTGAATCCATATTAATAATGCTTTCGAAGGTTTCTTTAATTGATTTTAACATTTTACTATAAGACATTACCACTTCGGTTGCCTGGGCCAATTCGATACGCGCATCTTCGGCCAATTCCTTGGCATCGTCGTTTTTGACAAAGCCGCGCATTTTTTCCAATTTATCCATAACAGCCATATTGCCCTTGATGCCGGCCATATAAAGCGTATAACTATTTTCAACCTCTAACAAATCCAATAATTCCTTTTTACGAATTTGTTCTTGCAAAACACGTTTAGAATCCAAAACACGTTTATTCAATTCTTTTAACATGCGCAAATAAGATTCCGCAATATAATACATAATATTTAAAATAAATTCTTCACGCGATGTTTTTTCAGACTTTTTAATCTTGTCCAACAAATCACAACGTTTTCGACACACTGTAATTACACGATTTGCGGAAAAAATAATAGATAATGGTTCTGTATGCCATAACGTGGCAGTTTCACGATTAATAATTGGAAAACGTACGATTACAACCTTGTAATCATCTTCAACTTCGACACGTGGCTGTTCATCGGGATCTAAAATATCCGATATAGTATCTTCATCAATTTTATATTCTGTCTGTAATTTTTCAAAATCGGTATGATCTGGATTTCCCACATTAACCCAAGAGAACGTCTTTAATTTTTCTGTTACAAACATTACATGTCCCCTTTGAAACGTCAGCACAATAATATATCAGTTTTTTTAAATTTGCAATAAATTCTGGGAATATAAATCCGTATTTTTGTATTCTATAATATGCTATGATAAAAACGTATCACAACACAACCAAGGTATAAAAATGGCACGATCCAACCCAAACACCAGCCCATTTACAATCGCACATTATATACTGTTATTTTTGGTAACCGTAATTTGTATATGTATAATCGCATGGGTAATAATCAAACGCACAAATTCAGATCCACGAAACAACATAACACCAACAATCACACACATCAGTGGCCATGATTCATGCACAAAGCGCGCCACAAATATTGTTATGAAAATGTGGGCATACGACCCAAAATCAGTTCCCACCCGATATTGGCAAATTGCAAACGATTACATGAACGAAAAAATTACTGCACACACATATGGAATATGCCAAGATGTCGCATTTGCATGTCGAATTGGCGAACGCCGTCGTGATTGCGATCCATGCGCGGTTCCTTCTGCACGTGCGTACGCACAAAGTATTCAAATTGCAGATCTAATCCCACAAATATGTCCATAAAAGAAAAACCGTCCAAAATAGGCGGTTTGAATTTTATGGTCGGGGTGACAAGATTCCCTTGTCCGTCAATTAACGGACCGCGGGGCATTCGTAACAATTCGCCGGCATTTCATTTGGCTCATTTACTCATTGTCGAACTTGATACACACAAATGTGTATAATGTATCGAACTGAAATACCCACTGATAAAAATTAAAACCGCCCATTTTGGACGGTTTGAATTTTTATGGTCGGGGATATCGGACGAATTTCGAACTATTTATTACAACGACATTCTAAATCTGCGTCCGGCATTAAATATCATCATTGAAAACATAGAAAACGAATACGGTAAGAATTGGCACATCAAAACAGGCCGAGAAATTTCCCGACCCGCCTTGTAAAAAAAAGCATTCTTTCTATATGTGCCCACACACCTATCCCCTTACCCATAGGGGGGGGATGGTATACAGGTATGTTATATCAATGTGCCTTGTGCACGGGTGCGTGTTAGTTTGCTGTGCGACAATATGTCCTGAATGTTGGCATTTTGGTCACGCAAGGCATAGAAATTACTGCCAGTCAATAACACATACGACCATTCACAGCCCATACGTTCTGATTCGGGCAATTCATTTATCTTGGCCACCCAGTCAACCGCACTGGTTTCTTTACTGCACACATCGGCCGTTTTTGCCCTGTCATCACCTTTGGTTTCTACGACATACATTTTATTGCCGATTTTTACCATAAAGTCCGGATGATAGGTTCCCAACATGCCGTCCTGGCGTAAATAACGCAGGTGCGCAAACGGATGCTTGTGTTCATCAATTTTTATCAAACGTTCAACGGCACTGTCCGCATCACAATATTCCAGAAAATCTTTTTCCAGTTTTGTTGTTGACGGATAGAACGTTTTTTCATAAATCGACTTTTTTATATCCAACGCAAAATTTTCACGCCCAAACATTGTATCAACTTGCGAAAACCAATGTTTTTCCACAACTGCCTCGGCCACATCAATTCTGGTGTGCATTTCATAAACCGCCTTGGACAGTTCTGTCAGGGTGTGTTGCAATATTTGCCCGTTTGATAATATCAGCACACGCCAATTCCCGTCTACTAATGGGTCAAATTCCTGGCCGAACAGACGGGTCCGGATATACTTATCGATGGTTCGCATTAACAACGCCTGGTCAATCTGCATCAATGGCAGTTCGGCTTTATGCCCCTTGCTGCTCATCTTGGCCATATTCACAATAATTGTGTTCAGCATTTTTTGCAGATATTCATTGTATGACTTTGCGTTAAATATATCGCCACGCACCCTGTATTCACCAAAGCGGGTTTTGACCTGCATTTCAACCCCAACGAAACGTTCATCATTATCATTTGGCACCAATTTTTTCAAATCGCCCAATCTTGCCCCGTCCCATTGGTTCATGCTTTCAACAGATATAACATCGCCTGACATAGTTTCTTCTTTGTCTTTTACAATGCGTGGCCAAAACAAATTCAATTCTGCGAAGTTCGGTTTCAAACCAACAGAAATCATATCACCCAACGCCTTGCCTTTACCACCAGGACGGGTTGCAGGTTCTTCAACCAACAAACTTTTATCCAGGTCATCATAGAATTTTTCAAACGCCGGATGTTCAATAACAAACAAAGTATCCAGATAATTAACTGGTTGTTGTTTCAGGTCATATATGTTATGTCTGTTTTCTGCCTTGCTGTCTTGGAATTCGGGTTCACGCCACATTAAACGCAATCCACGTCCCAAAACCTGTTCCAGCAATATTGGTGCCTCGGATGAACGCAGGGGCACAATAACGCAAATACTGTTAACATCAAACCCCTCACGCAACATCATAACACTGACAACAACCTTGGGCTTGTCAGACTTGTCCATGTTAAATAACTGCTGTTTTGTTTGTTCCCATTCTTCTGGTGGGATTTCACCTTTGCGGTTGGAATCAATACGCATAATATCGTCTTCGGCCAATCCCTCGGACCGCAAAAAGTCCACCACAAACGGCGACACATCTGTATCTTCGCAAACGACCAACATTTTTGGCGATTTTTTGGCGTTAAAGTTCTCAAAATCTTCACGCAATATATTTAAACGTGACAGCCCAGCACGCAACATTAAACGTTGCCCCTCAGACAGGCCGATTACCTGTTTGCCCTCACGCACGGCCTTGAATTCAATTTCTGCATTAGACAACGCCCCCAATTCCTTACGCTTGTCCAGAATAAAGGTTTTGACAAAACCGGCTTTCATCGCAGTCGCCAATTCAAAATTGGTCACAATGTGCGGAAAAAAGTGTTTGGTTCTGTTCTTGCCACCGCCCGTCACAATATACGGGGTCGCAGAAAAGTCGATTTGAATAAAACTGTTGCCCTTGGGGTCCGCAATGGTATTCAATGCACGTTGCCACTCAACCTCGGCCACGATGCCGTTCGATTTACTTTCGTGGATGTGGTGTGCTTCGTCATTAAATACACACAGGTCTGATAAACCTGCCAGATATTCAATTACCCCACCACGCAGGTATTTTGCATCCAGCGCATCCAATGCATTACCACTGGCAACACCCGGTGTCACAGGCAAGATTTCAGATGCCATATTTTGTGTGTCACCAAAGTCAAAACCCATAATTTGGGTTTCGGATTCACCATCCGGCGTATCTTCGTTCAATTTATGCCAGTTCGTTATTGCAATTATGCCGCCGCCAGTTGTTTTGTTGCCAATTTCCTTTTTATCCGCCACCGCATTTTGAATAAATGAAAATACATCTTGGCGATATTTTTCAGGCACAAACAATTCCTGGTTGCTTTTCAGGTCAGATGTTTCAAAATCACGCCGTCCAAGGGCAATTTCTTTGCCACGAAACGCATCTAACAGACGTTCATATACAATCAGTCCCGGTGCAATTAACAGAAAGTTCTTGGTATATTTTACGCCATTACTGGTTTGATATTTAGCATTCAAATACTGCCATATCAACAACGCATTCAGCACCCACGTTTTACCCGTTCCGGTTGCCATTTTAACACAATACTTTGGATAGCGATATTTATCGGCGGTTATAACGTCTGTAAAGTTCTGGTCAACATAGGACGTATCAGTCACATTGGACAGGTGTGCATACATATCAACCACAGAATTGGACTTTAAAACCTCGTGCACATATATTGCGTTCAAAATCGCCTGACGTTGGCCATCATGAAAATTGCGGTCACGAACATCACAAAATGATGGGTCGAACCAATACCGCAACAGGTCGGCTGTTATTGGCGATACAGTGGCCAGAAAATGCCCGTTTTCCCATTCGGTATTAACCAATTCAGTTAACCCCTTGGCGAATTTTAATGGAATATCACGTGTTCCAGAATTTGTTGGTGATGCCATTATGCTACCCCTTTATTAAATAATTTTATTATTGCGTCTGCCAAACTTATCCAGGCCGCAACCGCAACAGGCACAGTGAATACAATCACATAAGCCCCCTTTGCGATTATTTTTTTACAAAAATACCAGTTGCCTTTTGATGTAATTTTTATATTCGTGAACGACTTACCGTTTGAATACATCTTTTCATCACACGAAATATATCCACGTCTTAACAACTCTTCTAAATGCGCCCGTGTTTCATACAACACCCTTTGCGCCCATTCTTTTTGAATGTTATTGTGCCTAACCCCATCCCGTCCGCATATATCAATATCTTTTACACCCGGTATTTGTTTTACATATTGCAAAATTTCACGTTGTTTAGATTGCAATTTATACCTCCTCAACAACCATTGATTCAAACCCGAATACATCCACGGCCTTGACACAAATCTTGCGTTTGCCTGGGTGCGCTGGGGTGATAATTTCGGCATTGTGCACCACACGCACGGCATCGCCGTCATTTGCGGTGTTTTCACGATAATCCTGCCATACAGAACGGAAAGTTTGCCCGTCATAATCCGGGTCAATCGACCAATATTCAATCAAATCCAATGGGCGTTCTGCCATAACCTGTTGAACCTTTGCCTTGGCTTTATCGTCCAATGGCAAACTGTCCGGTGATAACAGCACATAATTATCCAATTCAACAGTTATCTTAACCTGGCCGTCTTCATTGGCCGGCACAACCAACGGCCGTTTAATGGTTAAATATTGCAGTGATGAAAATGTTATTTTCCCGCTGTTAACCAAGTCTGCATACCCCTTTTTACGCAACATATCCAACAAATCTGGTGGAATAACCAGGACTTCGCATTCTGATTTATTCAGCCCCTGGATAGTAGCACCAATATCAAATGCAAAGTTCCACCCCAGGACAACAACCTTGTTCCAACCGCCCATATATGATTCACGCAGTTCCAGCGCACGTTTAACCGTGTTTGCATTGGTCACCTTGTTTGGGCTGTCCACATATACCAAGGTGCTGCTATTGCGAATATGCCCCAGGTTGGATGGCGCATCCGCCACATCAAACGGTAATGCGCCATACAACCCCATAACAACACGTGCCAGGTCGGACACACGGCGAAATTGTTTATCAGACAAAAATGCCTCACGCGAATAATCACCAATACTGTGATACAAGAATGGCTTGCAATCCGGAATATCAATCAAACGTTTACGCATAATCATACATGACGGCTTGCCCAGGTCAGATGTTATCCAACGCCGTCCCAACTTTTCGGCAACCGCTGCGGTCGTTCCAGACCCACCAAAGAAATCCGCCACAATAGAATTTTCATTGGATGAAGCGAGTAAAATTTTTTCTAATAATTTTTCTGGCTTCTGTGTCGCATAATCTACGCGTTCTTTTTCCATTGGGTTCAATGCGTTAATATCACACCATAAATCTGTTGGAAGTTTTTTATCGTCTGTATTACTGATTCTTGCACCATTTTGATTTTGTGCCCGTTTCAATGATTTTTCTGTTCGTTGTTCTTTTATAAGTTCTGGATAAAACAAATAATTATCTACATTTTTTCTATAATACAAAATCAAATCGTGTTTCCTGCCATAAAACTCTTTACTGGCACCACCAGTGGCATATCCCCAAACAATTTCATTAACAAAGTTATTTTTTCCAAAAATGTCATCCAAAATTATTTTCAAATAATGCCCAGCGTGCCAGTCACAATGAACATATATAGCCCCCTGGTCGGACAACAGTTCTTTCATCAACGCCAAACGTGGATACAACATTTTCAGATACGATATTGTGCCATCTGACCAAGTGTCTGAATATGCAAATTGTTCCAACACCGTTGGTTTTTGTTCCACATCCCCATTGGGCAGTGTTATTTTTGTCCGATAATCCGCCTTACTATCAAACGGGGGGTCGATGTATATCAGGTCTATTTTACCACGCATACTGGACAGCCCGGTTGCCGGGTCGCCGGTCAATAATGCCTGCATCGCAAACAGATTGTCACCGTTTATCAATCGGTTAAACCAACCGTCTGTTTCACAATATTCTGCGCTGGTATTATCGGGTGGACAGCATGCACGAATTGTGCCACGAAACAAACCGCTTTCATCACGGGCGGGCAGAACATATTCATTTGTTTGCAACATCATTTTGTTATCAGATTGTGCACGTGCCAAAATCTGTTCAACCTCACGTCGCCCCTGTTTTACTACGTCTGGCAATGCCTCTATCAGCGATTTCATAACCCACCCCATTGTGTAAAAATTAAACCGCCAACGGGATGGCGGTCGGGGGGTTAGAAAAATCAGTTTTTATCATTTGATTCCTGCTGCTTTTGGCAATATGCCTGTTCTATGACAACAGCCCCCCGACATACAAGTCAGGGTCAAAAACGGTGCAGTCAACACCATGTTGGAAACGATGCATTCTGCACCGGATAAAAACTGGGCTTTCTACGGCCCCGGACACAACTTTCCCGATTGGTCCTGTCCGTCAGTTTAACATACTTTTTCGCAAAAAACAATTTCAATGTAAAATCCCTTGAAACAGCCACTTTTTGCGATACCATTACGCATTATGAAACACAGAACAGAAATCTTTGAAAACTGCACCCTGCAACAGGCCTGTGAATGGATTGCGTTTAAAATTCCGCCGATGGAACAAATCCGTGCAAATGCACTTGGATTCAAACGCCACGCACTGTTGCACCCAGATTTTGAAACCACACCAATATTTTCAGAAATCGCACTGCGTTTTACTACCCAGGCCGATAAAGATTATTCTAAACAAATATACGATGCCGCCGCTAAATTAAAACTGGCCCTTTATGATGGCGATATAAATGCCTATGGCATGGTTTCAACACCCGATAAACAGCCCCAACACCAACAAATAACCAATATTCCAAATACGGTTAAACTGGACATTGGTAAAAATACAATCCAAATAAACGACACAACATACACCGACATATACATACCATTTCAGGATTTGAAACGTGAGTTTCATTCTAGACATTCTACAACCGCATTTAATGCCATTGAAAAACGATATTCCACACCATACATGGAAATAATGGTCGAGGTTATAAACGAGTTAAAAATCACCGACACCAACCAGCCATTAAAAAAGATTTTAACCGATGTTATTATACAAAAAATGACAGAACATGGCCTTAGACCATCACAATCTTTGGCGGAATATATGGCGACAATTATCCGTTTGCCAGAATCCCAAAAAGGCCACGCATAGCACGCCCCACGATTCGCAAAACACCGTTTTTATACCGTTTCCAGAAAAAGTTTTCTAATAAAAAAGCCCAGATTTTCGCATTTGTTTTGGGTCCGACCCAAAGGGTCCGACCCATTGACCCTTTGCTTTACACCTGTCGTGCCATTTACATTGTTGGTATGACAAACACGCAAGCGTTATCTTTGCAGTTAAAAACACTATATCCTGGACAATCCCTGTCTGACCAGGACGCATTAAACGCAAGTCAACGCCTGGTTAAATTTGTTGAAATCCTGATGCAGGTCAACGCACAACAGCCCAAGAGACACAAATATGATTGATACGGTCATCCTAAGCATACCATTTGAACAATTTCAAATCGTTGACTATGATAAATTCAGTCCCAGCGCACGTGGACTGTTCGAGCCACCATATTACATTCTGGGGGCACGTGGACACTTTGAATGCTTTTTAAACCCCAGCAAACACGACAACGAATATAAACCACGCTTAACACTGTCCAAACGAATCCGACAAGGCGGCTTTTCAATCGCATTAAAAATCGAACTGTCGTTGCCCAAACTGATATTTGGGAATAATTTTGATGAAATGCTCCCCAGCGATTTTCAAACCGTCATACAGATGTTGCATTACCAACTGGCGACAATGGGAATCATACTAACATACAATACATTGATTAATGCCACCGTCACAGGCATACATTATGGCAAAAACATCGTGCTGGAAAACAAATCAACCTGTGCGCTGGTCATAAACACCATACACAAACTGAAAGTTTCAAAACGCTGGGACCTGGGCGACACAGATTTTCGCAATGACGGCCAAGCGGTCAGATTTCACACCAATCACTGCGAATTAACATTCTATGACAAGGTTAAAGATTTAGAACATGCACGCATCAGCGAAAACCGGGCAATCGAATCCGACAACGCAATTCAACTGGACCTATTCAACCAATTAAAACCCCAGGCACAAATTATGCGAATGGAATGCCGACTAAACAACAGACGACACATAAAAAACACATTGCAGGAATGCAATATCCCCGTCAACAACCTGACATTCAAAGAACTATTTTCTGCGACAACCGCCCAATCAGTTCTATTACATTTCTGGGACAAATTCATACGACCATCATTAAACATTGTCATCACAGCAAGCCAAAGCCCCCAGGCAATATTCACACAACTGCGTTCCTGCGGATTAAAAGAATCAGATACCATAAAATGTTGCGGTGCACTGGGCTATATCAAAGAACACGGAATACGTTCCCTGCACCAGGTATTATCCCCATCTGGACGCACATACAGGCATTTATCAAACTGCTTAAAACCGGTTGATTTAACTGGAAACTATTTATACAATATTTTCAAACAGATTGAAACCGAATTGGCAGAATTTAAAGCCGTTAAGTTGGCCGATTACCCGGAATTACAAAAGGAAACACGATGATTAAATCTTTTAATGACAAAGAAACCGAAAAGATTTTTAACGGTGAACGTTCAAAAAAACTGCCAACAAACATACAAGAACGGGCATTCCGCAAATTAACAATGCTGGATGCGGCCGAAAATATTGACGACCTGCGGATACCGCCGTCCAACATGCTGGAAACTCTTGGTGGCAAACGCAAAGGCCAATGGAGTATTCGTATAAATCAACAATACCGAATTTGCTTTGTCTGGAACGAAAACGAGGCGAACAATGTCGAAATTGTGGATTATCATTAAACACTTGACATTATCTATTACATAATGTATAATACAGTTAACAAAAAAGGACGTTTTCTATGACCAATTATATTGAAACCGGACATATTGGCGATATCTTACGTGAAGAATTTATGGAACCGCTGGGCTTATCTATGAATGCGCTGGCACGTGCAATCGACATGCCTGCGAACTGCATACACGGCATTGTCCACGGCACACGTGGCATTTCAGCCCAGGTAGATTTACGTTTAACGCGTTATTTCGGCCTATCCCAGGGATATTTCCTGCGTTTACAGAACCGTTTAGATATGGTCGCTGCAAGACGTGCCATTCCAGAAGACGAACTGATGAAAATCATTCCGTTCAAACAAACTGGCACAAAACCAGTGATTAACGTGGCGGGCATGTAAAATGTATGCGGTCCTGCTGGCACGAGTATCATCCCGAGAACAAGCCGAGGGAATGTCTATTGATGCCCAGACAGAAAATTTACGCAATTACTGTGCCAGAAAAGACCTTGAAATATTAAAAACATTCCAACTTGTTGAAAGTTCCACAAAATCCGAACGCAAAAAATTCGAAGAAATATTGCGTTATATCCAGGGATTGCCCCATAAGGTCGCACTTGTGGCAGATACCATTGACCGTGTGCAACGTGGATTCAAGGAATCCGTCGATTTAGACGAATTACGCAATGCAGATAAAATAGAAATCCATTTTGTTCGTGAAAACCTGGTTATACACAAGGATTCAAACAGTGCCGATATCGCCAGATGGGACTTAGGCGTTTTCACATCAAAGACCTATGTCGGAAACCTGCGTGATAATGTTAAACGCAGTATCAATTACAACACTGGCAAGGGGATATGGCAGAGTTTGGCACCCATTGGCTACAAAAATGCCCGTGATAACAACAATCATCCAACAATTATTATTGACCAAGAACGCGCATTCAAAGTCAAACGACTGTTCGAATTATACGCATCCGGACTTTACACACTTGGGGCAATGGTTCAACAGGCAAAAAATATTGGGCTAACCAGCAGACTGAAAAATGCACCACTAAACAAATCACTAATCCAGAAATTATTAACTAACCCATTTTATTATGGCGTTATGCGGGTCAAGGGTCACTTATACGCACACATATACGACCCCATAATAAGCAAAGAATTGTTTGACAAATGCCAGGCCGTTATGACCCAAAAAGCCAGCAAACGACAGAAATATGCAAAAATTCCATTCGCATTTGGCGGTTTAATTCGTTGTGCAGATTGTGGCTGTGCAATATCCAGCGACTTGAAAACCAAACCCAGCGGAAAAACATACACATATTTGAAATGCTCTCATTACAAAGGCAACTGCCAACAACCGCCGGTCAACGAACAGAAAATATTTGAACAGATTCAAACCGAAGTATTCGACAGATTATCAATCCCACAAAACATAATGCAGGAAATAGTCGATGCTTTAAAAACATCCATTCAGGCAGAAAACGAGTTCCTGAACCAGTCATTGAACGACTTGGCCAAACAATTAGAACGTGCCAACGATAAAAAGTCACGTCTGCTAGACTTACTTTTAAACCAAAGTATTACACAGACCGAATACGACACAAAACGCTCCGAACTGGAAAAAGAAATATTCGACATCCAAAACAGACAGCGGTCACACATCGCAGCGGACAAATCATTTATAACCACGATAGAATCGGTCTTTTTGGTTGTTTCAATGGCTGGCGAATTATTTAAAAGTTCGAAAGTCGAACAAAAACGTGCACTGCTGAACTTACTACTTTCGAACTGCACACTAAAAGACGGAAAACTGCTGTATTCCTTGAATAAACCGTTTGATATGCTGGTGAATTTGACCACAAATGAAAAGTGGTCGGGGTGACAAGATTCGAACTTGCGACCCCTTGCACCCCATGCAAGTACTCTACCAGGCTGAGCTACACCCCGACGACCAACAGATATTATAATTAAACATCATAAAATACAAATACTTTTTTAGCATATTTTTATTTGGGAAAACACGCGTATTGTCGCACACGCATAATACATATATGATTACATATGTCCGGACAAACAATCAATTAACAATTAAAACAAAGGAAACATCATGTCAAAATCTGAAAACAAATCTGGAAAATGCAAACATTGCAACATGGCACAAAATACATGCGACCAAAAGAAACCAGAATGCGACAAAAAAACATGTAATAAGTAAACCCGCCCCCACAATGGGGGCATTTTTTTATTTATATGAAAAACTTCTATTTTGTACTTGCACGAATCGGATAAATATTACTAGTATGCCATATCAAGATATATAAATCACCAAAGGGAGAAATCAGTGATAATCGGAACAGGAATTGATTTGGTTGAATGCGACCGCTTTTTAGACTGGTCTGCATTCAAAAAACAACGCATTTTCACAAAAAAAGAATTAGAATATGCCGATAACGACAACGCAAATTCAGAACGTCATCTGGCAAACTTTTGGGCGGCACGCGAAGCATGCCTAAAAGCATTGGGAACCGGATTTGGTGACGACATCGCATTTTCTGATGTATCTGTCATTCATAACGATATGGGACGTCCTGAATTATTAATTTCCGGTGGTGCCAAGGTCGCATTAAAAGAATTGGCCGGTGCTGATGCACGCGTACATCTATCCATCAGCGATCAAAACAATTACTGTGTTGCAATGGTAATTATTGAATCAAAATAAAAAATCCCGCAAATGCGGGATTTTTTTATGAATCTTCTTCATCAATTTCGTCTTCATCAACATCTGCTGCATTCAAATCAATTTCTTTTGGGATTCCCAAAATATCTTCGATTTTATCTGACGCATCATCCAAATCCATTTTATGCAAAACGGCAAATTCTTGGGCCATGCGTTCCAATGCGCGCAAATATAACTGACGTGCAGAAAAAGTCATCGTATCAGCGGCACTACGACGTTGCAAATCGCGCACAACTTCGGCCAACTTCATCGGATCACCAGAATTAATATTTTCTTCATATTGTGCCGCACGACGCGCCCAAATCATACGTTTTGCACCGGCCTTACCCTTGGCAGATGCAATCGCTTCATCCATTTTTTTTGTGGTTATCAACGGACGCAAGCCCGAAATTTCAGCACGTTCCATCGGCACACGTAATGTCATGTGATTACGTTCAAAATCAATAACCAACAATTTAACCTTTTGACCGGCAATTGTTTGTTCTTCGATACGTAATAACTTTCCAACACCCTGCGTTGGATAAACAACATACTGTCCTGTTTTAAAATCTAATTTTTTACTTGGCATACGGATACCTTTTTACGCTTGCCATTCTCTCTACCCAAAACATTATACCATAAAAAAGCCGAAAAACAAATAATTGTCAAAAAAAATTCTGGGTTGCCCCAGAATAATAATTTTTACTTTGAAATTCGTCTAAACGTTCCCGTTCTGCGCATACTTGATTCACGACTGATATCGGAATCACCACTGGAACGTGCACAAACCCATGCGCCATCTTGCAAAACCGCCGTTTCTTCTGGACCACAATTTGGCTTTTCCAAACGCCATGCAAAGCAACCACCCTTTTGATATGATTGATACGTTGCATTATCGCCACCACGTGTATATGCGCCATATTCAGAATTCCAATCCCCCATGGCTTCACCTGCACACCAACGACGTGCCCCCCAACATTCTATACAGTTGTTTTCTGCATCACAAACTTCCATTGGCGAATTTGTGGACTGATAACCACTGGCCGGTCTTTCACCACTTCCCATTGATTTACCGGTTTCCAGATCGCGGCACCACAACTTTTGGCATTCTGCAACCATAACACCGTTAACTTTTTTGGCATTTTCAACATAGACATAGCCAACCCCACATGTGAACCCAGCATTTGCCGCGGCACACACAAACATTGAAACCAATGAAACTAAAAAAATCTTTCCTTTCATGCTTGTCATTATACACCAAAAGAAACAAATTAACAACATAAAAACACCCATTGTAATGGGTGTTTTTTTATTGTCCTAATCCCGCTGGACTAAATCGTCCGATATTATTAAACAATTCTTCCAAGGCATTTAATTCAATTGCGGCCGGAATTTCTGTTTCACCGCCTGCGATTCTTACATCAGGCAATTCCGCATCATGCAACACACGCACATCCGTTACACGCGCCCCACGCACCCATGCCAACAAGACAGTTTTATCCGTAAAGGTGGGAGCCAACGGCCCACGATAATTTTCATCTGTTCCGTAATAAACCCAAACCTCATCACCATAAATTGTTTTAACCTGTGGGGCACCAATTTCTTTTAACAAATCATCTGTTGTTTTTATCTTGGCCACCACCGTTTCCACATTTTCCGGAAAAACATATCCACGATGCTTGGTCTGAAATGTACATCCGGCCAATCCAACCAAGAAAAGTATTAAAAATCTTTTCATTACCCTTCTCCGTTCTCTTTAACAGTTGGCTGATTCATCATCGCAAACTGAGCAATATGCTTTTTCAATTCGCTTTTATACATATTATTTGCCTTGGCCATATCTACCAATTTATCAAATTGTGGATTTGTTGCACGTGCCGCCCCGAATCGACTTTCTGTCTTTAGAAAGTCTTCCAACGGTGCCACAGCATCAACATTTGAATCCATTGTTAACGGATTACGCCCATCTGCAATCAGTCGCGGATCAAATCGGAACAACGGCCACGCCCCCGTCTGCACCATTTGCATTTGATGTTCCGGACCATTTTGCAACGCGAACCCATGTGCGATACATGGTGCATACGCCAATATTATTGATGGACCATCAAAAGATTCTGCTTCACGGAATGCGCGTATTGCCTGTGCCTGATTTGCACCCATAGCAATTTGAGCAACATATGCACCCGACATCATTGCAATCATTCCCAAATCCTTTTTGGCATGATTTTTACCACCGATTGCAAATTTCATACTGGCACCGAACGGTGTGGATTTAGACTGTTGTCCACCCGTATTTGAATATCCTTCGGTATCCAAAACCAAAACATTTACATTTTCACCACTATGTAATATATGATCTAATCCACCATAACCAATATCATATGCCCATCCATCGCCACCAATAATCCATACTGATTTATTTACAACTTCACCCAACAAACTTTCCGCCAGACGTGCACGTGGGCCATCGATTTTGGACAATTGTGTCCGCAAATCCGATTCGATTTGTCGCTGTTTTTCAACATCTGTTTCATCAAACAAACGTTCGACATTATCAATTCCAACTTCGAATAATAAAGACCTTAAATTTTCACGTTTTTGGTTTAATGCCAAACGCATTCCCAATCCATATTCTGCATTATCTTCGAACAAAGAATTTGACCACGCGGGACC
The DNA here is from genome assembly GCA_045635585.1 of Candidatus Enterousia sp. Lineage (GTDB taxonomy): Bacteria > Pseudomonadota > Alphaproteobacteria > Rs-D84 > Rs-D84 > Enterousia. Next base: position 42,329 of record JAZTWA010000011.1, on the reverse strand, counting down.
ACGTCCATTTTTATCTTTGGTCCATGGGGTTGTCGGCAAATTCGCCCCATAAATAGAAGAACATCCCGTTGCATTTGCCACAACCATTCTGTCCCCAAATAAATGCGACAATAACTTTACATACGGTGTTTCACCGCATCCAGCACATGCCCCTGGGAATTCAAAGTAATGTGGCAATAATTCTACATGTTTTGGAATATTCAAATTCAAGCGTTCACGTGGGATATCTGGCAACTGTTCTGCCGCATTAAATGCCGCCTGCTGTTCCGCCATTACATCACGTGCCGGCACCATTGACAAGGCACCCGTTGGACAATTTTTCACACAAATATTACAGCCTGTACAATCCGCAGGCGAAATATTAACCGTAAAGTACATATTTGCACCCAATTCAGGTGTTTTCATTGGCACAACACGAATACCCTTGGCACGCGCCTGTTCTGCCTGTTCTTCGGTTAACGCTTTGATACGAATAACCGCATGCGGGCACAACATTGCACATTTTCCACATTGAATACATTTATCCAAATCAACTGTTGCAACCTTGTCTGATATGGCACGTTTTTCATATTTTGATGTACCAACCGGATATTGCCCCGCACCAAAATCACCATCAATCTTGAAACGCGACACAGGTATCGCATCACCACGTTGGGCCGCCATTTCACCCAATGTCCCCGCAATCACCGAAGGCGTATCCAATGTCATAGATGGAATAAAGTCCGGCGCAAAATTCGAAACGGATGATGGCATATTATATTTTTTCAAATAATCTGCCGCCTTGTCCACTGCCGCCCAATTGGCCTTAACGACATCCATTCCCTTCTTTTTATATGTTTTTTCGATTGCAACCTTTGCACTATCTGCGGCCAATTTTGGATCAATAACGTTTGTCAAATTAAAGAAATTCAACATAATAAATGTATTAATACGATTTCCCAATCCCAATTCAGATGCCGCACGATTTGCATCCAAGAAATATACATTCGCACGAATTCGCATCAAATGTTCTTGGGTATCACGTGGCAAGTTTGCAAATGCCACATCAGGTTCCAATGACGTATTAATCATGACCGTACCACCTGAACGCAATCCACGAAAAACATCAAATCGTTGTGCAATCATAAAGTTTGATACACTGATGAAGTCCGCAACTTCAACCAAATATTGGCTTTTAATTGGCGCATCTGAAAAACGAATGTGTGATGCCGTCAGACCGCCTGATTTTTTTGAATCATAAACCGCATATGATTGTGGATACAAATCAGAATTTTCACCAACAATTTTTACGATATTTTTTACCGCACCAACGGTACCATCACTGCCAATTCCATATAAAATTGCAGTTTTAAAATTAGGATCTTCAACCGCAAATGCCGCATCCGTTTTCAATGACAATCCCATCAAATCATCATCAATACCAACCGTAAAGTTATGCTTTAACGTATTCTGCATCAAATTTTCATACACCGCCTTGACATCGCGTGGTTTAAATTCTTTGGATCCCAATCCATATCTGCCACCAAAGACCGCGATACCATCACCAACAACCGATTTAACATCTTGGAACAACGGTTCACCAATACTGCCCGGTTCTTTGGTACGATCCAACACAGCAATTCTTTTAACCGATTTTGGTAATGCGTTTAAAAAAGCTTCGACTGGGAATGGTCGATACAGATGAATTTTTACCAACCCCAACCCACGTGGTAAATGTGGCAAAGTTTCTTCAATTGTTTCCAGCGCACTGCCCATCGCAACGATAACATTTTCAGCATTTTCATCACCAACATAATCCACCAAATTATATTTACGACCGGTTAATTTGGCGAATTCATCCATACATTCTTGAACAATTCGTGGTGTATCGTTATACAGTGGATTTGCCGCCTCACGTCCCTGGAAATAAACATCAGGATTTTGGGCCGTTCCACGAATTGTTGGATTATTTGGCGACATACCACGTTGACGATTTTCTAAAACCAATTTTTCAGGAATCATTGTACGCAATACATCATCTTCGATTCTGGTCAATCTGGATTCTTCGTGACTGGTACGAAAACCATCAAAGAAATGCAAGAACGGCACACGTGCACGAATCGTTGCCGCATGTGCAATTGCGGCCATATCATGTGCTTGTTGTACATTATGCGACGACAACATTGCAAAACCCGTCGAACGCACCGACATAACATCACTATGATCGCCAAAGATTGATAACGCATGTGTTGCCAATGCACGTGCCGCCACATGCATAACGAACGGCGTCTGTTCACCAGCAATCTTATACATATTTGGCACCATCAATAACAACCCCTGGGATGCAGTAAATGTTGTTGCCAAACTGCCCATCTGCAAGGCCCCATGCATAGCCCCAGCCGCCCCTGCTTCGGATTGCATTTCAATTATTTGCGGTATTGCGCCCCAAATATTCTTTTTATGCTGAAACGACCATTCATCCGCCAATTCACCCATTGTACTACTGGGTGTAATTGGATAAATCGCTGCAAAATCAACACATCTGTACGCGACATCAGCCGCTGCCCAATTTCCATCAACAATTAATTTAGACATTCTTACTTCCTATGACTTTTTTATATCTGATAAATCATACCCCCAAAACCCGACCAACGCAAGAACTAGTTCAAAAGTTTTTTGTTGACAAACATTATCTTTGTGTAAAAACAAAACAAAATATAAAAAGGACCGTAACATGGCAACAGATATTACATTAAATGCATCTCATTCTAATTCTTATATGTGCGAAAATAATGCCATATACATTTTAAGTACATTTAACCTAAGAAACATGGGCGAATTAATTGGTCACCTTGGCAATACGGTCCATTCATTCAAACCAATGCCCCAATGGGACACCAGCACAGTTATCAAATCACCATACGACATCAGCAACATCAAAAATCCAATCATTGATGTTTTTATTGATTCATGTGGTGGCGAAGAACACGTATTAAGTAACATAATGGCATTATTAAATATTGCCAAACATCGTGGTGCAATTATTCGAACAACAGTTTTATCATGTGCATACAGTTGTGGCAGCATGCTGGCAATCCAAGGCACCCCAGGATTTCGTATTATGTCCCATACAGGTGAACACTTGATTCATTATGGCACTGCATATGCCAACATTGAATCCGAAGAAGATATCACCAGAAAGATAAAACGAATTGCAATAAACAAGGAAAAATTACAAAGCACATATCTTGCGCACACTAATATGAGCAACAAACAATTAAAAAGCTATATGAATAACGAATACGGCTTTTTAGGCGCACCAAAATGTCTTGAAATGGGATTATGCGATTGGATTATCGGCGAAAACGGAATCTTGATAGGTCGCACCAGATAAAAAAAACGGGGCCCTGGCCCCATTTTTTATTTTTTATCAGACGTTTTATTTTCTTCTGTTTTTTTACCAGAATTATTAATCTTAGACATTGCGATTACCATATCCATTGCACGTTGCAACTGATAATCACGCGCATCTTTTTCTTCATCTGTCAATTCTTCAAAAGGTGTTTCATCATCATCATTATCTTTATCTTCATCTTTTAATGATTTTTTATTCTTTTTCTTAGCCTTGTCATTTTTCAAAGAATTCTTAAAAGATGCTTCTGAATACATACTTTCTTTCTTTTCTATGACTTCAACCTTGCTTTGCAGAACTTCAACATCTGGGGTAATACCTTCATTTTGAATCGACCGCCCCGACGGAGTATAATAACGCGCAATTGTGATATGAATTGCGGTTCCATCACCCAATGGCTTTTGCTGTTGAACACTGCCTTTACCAAATGATTGCGACCCCATAACCAAACCACGACCATTATCCTGTAACGCACCTGCCACAATTTCAGATGCCGATGCGGATCCATGATTTATCAATACCACAACTGGTTTTCCGTTTACCATATCACCAGGGGTTGCCATACTGCGTTCAATATCAGTTTCTTTTTTACCACGCGTTGAAACAATTTCACCAGAATCCAAAAACGCATCTGCCACATCAATCGCCGCAGTCAAATATCCACCCGGATTGTTACGAACGTCAACAACATAACCAACAACATCTTTTTTTTCTAACTTTTCCAATGCTTCTTTTAAATCGCGTGCGGTTGTAACACCAAAATCAGAAATTCTGACATAACCGACACGTGGCACATCTTTGTCATCAGGGTCCGCGGTCGCTGTTATTTTATCTGAAAACTTGATTGATTTTACTTTAATAATATCACGTTTCAACGTCAAAGTATTTGATTCACCATCATCTGATACAATCGTCAATTTAACCTTGGTCCCTGGGCGTCCTTTCATTTTTTTTACCGCCTGATTCAATGTCAAATCAAAAACCTGTTCACCATCAATATGTGTGATATAGTCCCCTGCTTTAATCCCCGCCTTGTCCGCCGGTGTATCATCAATTGGTGAAATTACACGAATTGCCCCCTTATCACTAGTAACCTGAATACCCAATCCACCAAATTCACCATGTGATTTATCATTAAATTCTTTAAAGTCATCTGCCGACAAATACGAAGAATGCGGATCCAATTCTGCCAACATTCCATTCATCGCCGCTTCTAACATCTTTTTTTCATCGGCTTCTTCGACAAAGTTTTCACGTGCCACTTCGAAGACCAAGGCCAACTTTTTTAATTCTTCATAAATTTGTTCATCAGTCAAATGAACAACAGGTTCTTCTTTTTTCTTATTTTTTGGTGCCGCATCCGCAATCATCGGAACCAATAACATCAACAACAACAAAACTTTCTTGAACATATATCAATCCTTTCATTAATTACGGCCCCAGCATAAACAAAAAATGCCCGATTATCAATACTAAAATAAAAAAAAGAAGGAATTTTTTTTACACAAAAACTTGACAAATCTTATTTACGTATTATATTTATAACAACAATAACAGGTGTTAAGATGACCAAAAAAGAAGCATACAATATAAAAAAAAGCATTGAAAACAAACGCAATTTGATAACAGAATTGTTACACAAACGTGCCAAACATCTGGACGATGTCGCATGGATAAAAAGTGCATTTATCAAAGAAACGCTTGTTTTAAACCAGTGCAGCGACCAATTATTACGCCTTGAAACCAGCAGCGAAAGCATTCATAACATTGGCGAAACATGGGACATGATTGTTGCACGCAAAAACATTGCAAACTTTACAATATCCGATGTCATGGACATACATTACTCGTTGGCACAAAACACAGATGTAACCCCCGGCAGAATACGCACAAAATGCGTTTCAATCTTGCAAACATTGGTCCCTGCCCAACCAACCCCAGAAATCACACGCCAGCGCATTGATGATATTTTATATCGTTTAAACACAGGGAAACAAACAATTTTGCAACGTGCATTTGATGCCCATTATGAATTAATTGTTCTGCAACCATTTACAGACTTTAATAAACGTACCGCACGTATGTTAATGAATTGGTTCTTGATTACACGTGGATATCGTCCAATTGCATTTAATGTATCGACCGACAACAAAGAATATATGAACGCATTACGTTCCGCAATCCAAGGCGACAAGAAAACATACTATACATATATGTACAAATGTATGTCACGAACCCAAGACCTATTTATTGATAAATTAAGCAACAGTCGTTAGGGAAATTAACAAAATGTCAAACAAGTTAAATAATCTTATACATGGTCGCGAAACATACATCGCAGATTTTGGCCCCAAATTTGTCATGAAACGTCCACTGCCAAATACAACCGAATCCGGTTGTAATGAATGGCTGAAAAAACAGCGACGCACAAAATCTGTTATTGATGCAATTGCCGATGTCGGCAATCCACGTTATAACATTCCACGCATGACATATATCAAAGATGATGAATATCAATTACTGGAAGAACGTGCCCCTGGCGAACATTTAACACCCGAACTTTTTAAAAGTCTGAACAATCGTCAACGCTATGAAATCATCGATGGTATTGCTGCGTTTTTGGTTGACATGAATGAATTAATGCCAATTGACGATATTGTCCGTCATAAAATATCAGACGACATAAAATTCAAAAGACTAGACAATTTTGTAAACAACAAAATGGAAAAAATGTTTACAACATCTGAAACCATGTTCTTGGGACGCATTCGTGATGAAATCGGAAATTTCGAATACGACACACGTGCCGCATGGTCACATGGTGATTTAAATTCTGGGAATGTTTTATACGACCCAAAGAGCAATATCCTTTCCTTTATTGACTTTGCCGAAGCAGATTATCAATTCATATATCGCGATATCTTTGGTCCAATACAAATCGAACTAGATATCTGGAACCAAGTCTATGAAGCATATTCAAAATTACACAACAAAGAATTATATAACATGCCCAGCATTCGTAACCCAAATCTGCGTGCGATAATGAAATACCGTATTATATGCGCCCTATTACGTCGAATAATCAAAGCGTCTGATGACATTAAAATCAACACCACAACCCCAAAAGGTTTAGACAACAATAATGCAAAAGTCGCCTTTATTCGCGAACAAATGAAAAAGATAGAATTTATTGAGCAATCATTCAAAAGCAACACACGTTAAAGGCCCCAAATTGGGACCTTTTTTATTTTTCATTAAACAATCTTGCCGGATCTACCGCCTTATTTCCACGACGAACCTCTAAATACATTTCTGGTTTATCTGGATTCATACGTCCAATCGGTTCACCTGCTAAAACTTCTTGCCCCAACATAACATCAATATTACCCAAATTTGTCATCACCGTATTATAACCATTTTTATGTGACATAATTACAACACGACCAAAACCACGAAAACTGTCTGCAAATTTCACCACACCATCAGCAGGCGCCATAACCATCGCATCACCACGCGTACGCACGCGCCACCCATCAGACACCAATCCCAATGCCGTCTTTTCACCAAACCGAACAACAATACGTCCACGCACAGGCAGATTTAATTTACGCTTTGAAAAACGTGCATCTTGCGACATTTCCGAACTGCCGACCCCCGCCGACAATTCAGATATACTTTTTGCACGTGCCGACAAATCACGTAATTTCTTTTGTAATGCCGAATGCTGACTTTTTAATTTTTCATTTTGCGCACTGCGTGTTCGCAACAATTGATCCAACTGCTTTTTTTCATTTGCATATCTTTGCGCGGTACGATCCAACTTTTCTTTTTCCGTTGCACGCACATCACGAATTTTTTCCAATTCTTTGATTTGATTTTCCGCCAATTCGATTTCTGCATCAAACCGATTCGCCATTCCTGATAAAACCGCAGACATCAGAACATATTCACGCATACTATCCGAATCGAAACTTGGGTGAGATGCCACAAATAAAATCCCCGCAGCAGAATCCGCAATACGTTCTCTATTTTGTTCCATATCAAATTCAATTTTTTCACGTCTATTATCTAATTCTGCAATTTTTTTCGCCATTTCTGCGCGTTGTTCTTCCAAGGCATTAACCCTATCTGCAGCCCGAACCAAATCTTTTTTTGTACGCGACACCTCACGTTCAGACGTCTGAACTTGTTGTTCTAATTTTTTATTCTGCTGTTCTGTTTGTTTTATCTGTGCATTTATTTTGGACAATTCACTGGCCCCAAACACTGGTCCAGAAATTAAAAAGAACAAAGAAAAAAATAAAACAATTTTCTTCATTACTTTTTTAATACTTTCAAGAAAGTTTTTTTACCTTTTTGTACCATAAATTCATCTGCCATACCGATCACAGATTTTGGGTCGGTTACTTTACTTCCATCAATTTGAATTCCACCCTGTTCGACCATACGTCTTGCTTCTGATTTTGATGCGAACAAGCCCGCAGCACATAAAAAGTCCAAAACCCCCATATCAGATGGCATATCAATTGAAACACTTGGCATATTTTCAAGATTTGCACCACCCCCAAACAAAGCCGCCGCAGTATCCGCCGCCGCCTGGGCCGCATCACGACCATGCGCTATTTCCGTTGCCGCAAATGCTAAAACCTTTTTGGCTTCATTTAATTCTGCCCCCTGTAATGCAGACAATTTTGCAATTTCATCCAATGGTATTTCTGTAAATATTTTTAAGAACGTATCCACCAAATCATCAGAAATATTTCTAAAATATTGATAGTATTCATATGGCGACGTCTTATCTTCATTTACCCAAACCGCATTTCCCGCAGATTTTCCAATTTTGTTACCATTTGCATCCGTAATCAGTGATGTAGATAACACAAATGCTTCTTTACCCAACTTTTTACGAATCAATTCAATTCCCATGATTGAATTACCCCACTGATCTGCACCACAGAATTGCAGAGTACAATTATATTTTTTATAAAGTTCCAAGAAATCAACCGCCTGAAAAGTCATATAATTGAATTCCAAGAACGTCATACCATTATCCAATCTGCGCTTTACTGATTCCATTGACAACATACGCGGTACAGTAAAATCAGTTCCAAAATCACGCAAAAAATCCAAATGACTATATCCACGCATCCAATCATAGTTATCAACCATAATCGCATCATCGCCATCAAAACTAATAAATTTCGCAATAGACTTACGCAAACCAGCACAATTTTTTTCAATCTGTTCATCTGTCAACATTGGACGTCCCTTATCACGACCCGACGGATCGCCAATACGGCCAGTCGCCCCACCAACCAATGTAATTGGACGATGTCCATATTTCTGAAACCAACGCATCAACATCAAAGATGCCAAATGTCCAACGTGTAACGAATCGCCGGTTGGATCCGTACCCCAGTATGCCGTAACGCGCCCCGCATTTAATGCATCATTTAACCCATCCATATTTGACGCCTGATTGATAAAACCGCGCGCTTCTAATTCACGCAACAAATCATTTTGCATAACACAATCCCCGTTTTTCATTATTTATCGACAAAATCATAACATGATTTTTGCCCCCTTGCAAGAAAACCAAACAATTATATTACTATCCTTCAATTGCTTGACAAACGTTTTGTTTGTACTATATTAATAGTGTGGTGGTGTTTATACCGTCAACAAAGGAAAAATCATGAATAAAACGTTCAGATTTTTATCAGTTTTTCTATGCATGCTTGTTACATGCATGCCTGTATTTGCCAATGATTGTGGCGATGAAATATACCGTCGATACAATCCGGACGAATGTAGCAACAACATACCAGATTCACAAGATTCAAAATTATCATTTGCAACAACTGCCGCGATTGGTGGTGGCGCACTGGCTGTAATTGGTGGCACAATCGCTTTGCTATCAAAATCATCATCTGACACAGAAAAAAAATCAACCGCCCAACCAACATTACAAACATATAACATGGTTGGTTCTGATATTGATTCTGCACACTTGTCATCAATTATACACAAATCAGAATATTCACGAAATTTCAATGAATATAACGATATACGTTTGGCATATTCATTGGCACGTGGCTTTACCGGAAAAAATTCAACCATTGCTGTACTGGATTCTGGAAAGAACACATGGCATGGCAAAAATGTCGCACACCTATCATCTGGTCATATTGCCCCCGATGCAACAGTTAAATCATATCAAATATCTGATAGATACGACAACTTTGTATCATACGACGAAATCGCCGACACAATTCAATCCGCCAGTGGCGCCAACATATACAACTTCAGCTGGTCATCCAGTCTTTTGGCCACACAAATAAAAAACAAACGCGACATCGAACGCATAACCAGCACACACTTTATCAACACACTGACAAACGTTGCAAAAAACAATGACGCGATATTTGTATGGGCGGCCGGCAATGATTTTTCTGCACAATCCAGTGCATTATCATCAATACCATTACACGTATCAGAATTAAACGGCCATATTGTAAATGTTGTCGCATGGGACAGTGAAGCCGGAAAACTCGCGACATTCAGTAACGCATGTGGAATAACAAAAGATTATTGTATAACTGCCCCTGGCGCCAACATTGATTCCCCTGTATCATCAGACCCATTGAACGGTACCAGCTTTGCCGCACCAATCGTATCGGCCGCAATCGCTGTTATTCGCGAAGCATTTCCATACATGAAATCAACAGAAATCACAAAATTATTATTTGCAACCGCACGCGATTTGGGCGAAACGGGTATTGATAAAATATACGGACATGGCATGCTAGACCTAGAAGCAGCCACCCGCCCCGTCGGTGCAACACTGGTACCAATATCAGAACAAATGACAGTTTCTTTAAATACCGCACGTGTCAGCGCGCCAATCGGACATGGAATCAAATCCAAGAACCTAAAATTTTCATTTATTGATTCCTTTGGACGCGCATTTGACACACAGATGAACAATAACATCAAAATCAAAAATCGTAGCATCGGTATGGACCACATACGTGATACAAATTTAAATGTCGCAGAATTTAAAAATATCACATTTGGTTTTCGTAACAGCAAACTATTATCGGGTGCCGGTTTTTTACAAACCGAAAATAACAACCAAACACAATTTATCGGAATATCTGACGAATTTGAATTTGGAAACAACACAATATTTTTTAACGCAAGCATCGGACACAGTGCACCAAAAGCATCTACGGAATCAATCATAACTAAATTTTCAGATATATATTCTACGACAGCAACATTTGGTATAAAACATGGCGATTTTAAATTATCAATTGGCATACCCGAAACAATAATAAATGGCAACATGTACCTGCACACACCAAGCGGACGCGCAAATAATGGTGAATATATATTCCAAAATTATAAAGTTGACATATCTGGCAACCCATCTTTTGAATACAATATTACATATAAAAATATGACAATGGGATTTGTCGATAATGCATATGGCACAGACGAAATATATTTTGTATCAAAACATAAAATTGCTTTTTAAATAAAAACAATAAAAATCCCTTGCATTTTTCTGCCAATCTTGGTCAAATGAACACATAAAAAACAAAAACCAAAGGAAGTGATATGGCAGGCAGCATTAATAAAGTAATATTGGTCGGCAATATTGGCCAAGAACCCCAGGTTCGCACAATGGGCAGCGGTCAAAAAGTAGTCAGTTTTTCATTGGCAACATCTGATCGTTGGCGCGACCGCGCAACAGGCGAACAAAAAGAACAAACCGAATGGCATCGCGTTGTTATCTTTAACCCAAACTTGGTCGAAGTTGCAGAACGCATGTTACAAAAAGGCACAAAATTATATCTCGAAGGTTCATTGCGTACACGCAAATGGCAAAACCAACAAGGCGCAGACGTCTTTACAACCGAAGTTGTATTAAACCAATTTGCTGGCCAAATGGTTATTTTAAGTGGCTCAAAAGCCGTAGATGGCACATCCGGCGATTATGGCGCACCATCTGCCCCCCAACCACGCGAAGAAATATCTGTGGCCGAAATTGGCGATGATATTCCATTTTAAAAAATATGCCCGAATGGGCATTTTTTTTTACAAACATACAAAAAAAGACCGCAGAAATCCCGCGGTCTTTTTTTCAATTGTATCGACCAGAAATTACATTTCATTACCCGTCATATCTGGTGCACCAAATGTGATTCCACGCGCCTGAAAGATTGCAGCCAAATTAATCGCTTCGACACCTTTTTTGAATCCACGTGCTTTGGCATCACCCTGTCCCAGAGCTGCCGCACCAATATTAAATTTTTTTACCATATCAGTCATTTCAAATGCCTCTTTAAAAACATCTCTCTGACGCCAACAATATATACCAGCAAAAACTTTTTGTCAAGTAATATTGTCAACAAAAATTACTGTTCACAACCATATTCACCACACGTCGCATCCGCATATTCTTCGACCGATATTTCAACTGGTACAGGCTTTGCAGGTTCGGTATAGTGAACTTCTTTAACAACACGCACACGGCGATTTGCCGCATTTGGTGTATTATCTGGTGTTGGAACAGCTAAATCTTCTTCGCCCGCAGAAACGGCGACAATTTGACTGGCCGGTATTCCATATTTAATCAGCATTTTTTGTACCGCTTCGGCACGACGTCCACCCAAAGCATAGTTATAATTGCTGGAACCTGCTGTATCAGTATGCCCAACAACCGACACCTTGATATTTTTATTTTCTTGGGTTGCAGATGCCAATTTTTGAATCAATTCTTGATATTCAGGCTTAATTGTAGCTTTGTTAAAATCGAATCGCACTTCAAAAACTTCTTCCATAACATGCTGGGTTGGTTCCAATGGAATCTGTTGAACCTTAATCATTGTTTTTTCACCCGCAGCGGCCTGCAATTTATCCAATCTTTCATTAATCGCAGCCAATTCTTGACGCATTGCCATCATCATATTAATGAATTCATCACGTGTAACCAATTCATCACCAATCATTGGTATTTGCTGAATAACAGGCTGAGATCCTGCAGACTTTTCACATTCTGGACAAACAACCGGCGCCTGTTCTTTTTCTGTCACCATAACAGCAAGCATCTGTGGCTGGGCCGCTTCTGCGACAGGAGCAACTGGCGCACATTGTGCATCACCATTTGGGCAATCGGTTGTGGCCGTCAAGTTATTATTGCTATTTTTAATACTATTATCACTTACGCTGCGTGTAACGCTTTTATCCCCACCATAAATATTCTGGTTGAATACCATCGGCTGAACCGGCACAGGATTAATCAAATGTTCTGGCACATTAACATTATTTACAACAATTACACCTTCGCGCGCCCCACTGGCTCCCTTGACTGCGGCCATATTACGTGTATCAGGATAAAACTTTCCGGCACTGCGCTGTGTTGTTGTTTCGATAACTGTATTACCATCGGTTACAACTGTTGTTTCTTCTGTAACCTGTTGTGAATTTTGCACAACACGTCCACCACCACAATTTGCCAATGCATTCATTGTTTTTTCGAATCTATCGCGACATTGTTGTGCGGTTGCAAATTGGCCACTTGCACTGGCCGACAACCAGCAATCAAACTTTGCCTGGGCTTCTGCGGCCAATTCAGGATTCGCATACGACGCATCATTTTTCAATTGATCCATCAAATTATTATATGCAGTATATAATTCAAATGCTTCCTGTTCATTTTCCACAGGCCAATTATCCAAAGATTCTGGGAACGGCACTTCACCACTGAATGCAGCGACCGCCTTGTTTGCGAATAACTCACCCATATCGGAATATCCGCTAGTACGTGCATTATATATCGCATACGAACGATAATTCATCGCCAACTGGTTCAAAAAAGAATCCTGATGTGGTGCGGAATAAACATCCAACGATTCGACATAATCAACCGTTGGTGTTGGACCACCGGCCATATACATCATATCATTGTTCGACGTCTTGGCACATGCCGCCATCATCGCGACCCCCGCCATAATCAACATACGCGACACAACCCATGTTGCAACCCCAGATTTTTTATTCATTGGCCAAACCTTTCCTTGTTTAATCTCTTGTATTATACGTTTTTTTACAAAATTAGTAAAGCACAAAAAACAAACTCAAAACAATAAAACGACCCCAAATGGGGTCGTTTTATATGTTTTACGAAAAGATCAGAATAATTATCCCAACATTTTGGCAACTTCGTCCGCCAAATTATCTTCGCGTTTTTCGATACCTTCACCCAAAACAAAGTACGCAAAGCCGGCCAACTTACCACCTGCTTCGTCAATAACTTGTTTTACAGTTTTCGAAGGATCCATAACAAATGGTTGTTCTTCTAATACAGATTCACCATAATATTTCTGAATACGACCCATAACCATTTTTTCAACGATATTTTCAGGTTTACCCGCAGTTGCACCAGATTCAACAAAGACTTTCTTTTCACGTTCAACCGCTTCTGGGTTAACATCTGCAATTGTCATAAATTCTGGTTTTGATGCTGCAACGTGCATTGCAACTTTGGAACCAACTTCGTCAATTTTCGCATCAGAACCATTAATTGCAACTGCAACACCAATTTGCCCCATACCTGGGACCAATGCATTATGAACGTATGCAAAAATCTTATCGCCATTAACTTTGGCAACACGACGCAAGTTCATATTTTCACCAATTGTTGAAATTGTTGCCGCAATATCATCTTTAACTGCATCCATTGTTGCATCAAAATCACCATTCAATTCCAAAGCTTTTGCAGCAACATCTGCAACCAATTTCTGGAATTTTTCATTTTTTGCAACAAAGTCTGTTTCTGCATTAACTTCGACAACACAGCCCATATTATCGCATTTTACAACTGTTACCAAACCTGATGCCGCGACACGACCTGCTTTGGACGCCGCCTTTACAATACCTTTCTGACGCAACCAATCTGCTGCCGCTTGGATATCACCATCATTTTCCATCAAGGCTTTTTTACAATCCATCATACCTGCGGATGTTTTTTCGCGCAATTCTTGAATTAATTTTGCTGTAATTTCTGCCATGTGTAATCTCCCATGTATATGATTTAAAAATTAAAACTCTTTGTACAACATGGGGACAATCGCCCCCATGTTATAGACTATCAGATATTATTTATCTGCCTTATCGGCCAATTTGCCACGACGTTCTGCGCGCGCTTCGGATGTTTTGGATTTGATTTTCAATTCTTTTTCTTTGATTTCAGATTCCAATTCATCTGCTGCTTCGGCGGCCATATCAGATTCAACTTTTTTACCAGCTGCCCCGCCCAAGCGTTTTTCGATACCTGACAAAATCGCATCTACGAACAAATCGCAATACAATTGTGTCGCACGTGCGGCATCATCATTACCAGGCACAGGATAGTCAACCATTTCTGGGTTTGCATTTGTATCACAAATTGCAATTGTTGGAATATCCAAGTTCTTGGCTTCACGTACCGCATTCATTTCACGTGGAACATCGATAACAATCATTGCCTGTGGTGTACCATGCATATCCATAATACCACCAAAGATACCGCGCAGTTTTTCAACTTCTTTGGTCATAACACCAACTTCTTTCTTGGTCAGACCCAATTTTTCTGCATTTTCGATATCTGCTTCCATTTTTTTCAAGCGACGGATTGACTGAGAAACCGTTGTCCAGTTTGTCAACATACCACCCAACCAACGGTTGTTTACATAATACTGACCACAGCGTTCTGCCGCATCTTTAACAATATCTTTGGCCTGATGTTTTGTTGCAACAAACAAAACCTTACCACCTGCGGCTGCGATTGCTTCCAATGCAACCAAAGAACGATGCAACAACGGTGCAGTTTTATTCAAATTGATGATATGAATTTTATCTTTAACGCCATAAACGTATGGTGTCATCAACGGATTCCAGCGACGTGTATGGTGCCCAAAGTGTACACCAGCTTCCATCAACTGTTTCATTGTAAATGTTGGCAATGCCATGATTTTATCCTTTTTTCTGTTATTATCCTCGCCGTATGCGCAGACCAAATTCAATGATTTGGACAGAAATTTTGCATAACGGTTGTGTTCTTCGCACAACGTGCGTGCCCCGATAATAGCCAAAAACATAGAAAAAATCAAGAAAAAATTAACAAATTTTCAAACAATTAAAGAAAATCTTATTGTGGCAATAACATCTGTGTTGCGACCCCACCTAACGACTGCAACATACCGCCGCCCCCATTACCCGATGACGCGGCTATACCACTAACCGCCTGCATAATATTACCAGTATTTGTTTTTTGACCAACCCCACTCATTGTATTAACCAAAAAATCACCCCAAAGTGCTTTTTTACGCGCACTCAACTTGGCATTTGAACACTTTTCAATTTTATCCATCAAAACACTGGCCATTTTTATTTCTTCATTTCCATAATAATCCACTTCATCAAAATCAATCAGATTAAATACATCATAAACATTTGAAACCTGTATCTTTTCTTTGCACGTCAAAGAACCATCTTTACAATACGATGCCAAGACCGCCTTGGGATATCGCGCCCAAATCATACCTTCATCTGCAGCCGTCCCAAAATAATCATAACAAACAAAACTAAAATCATCTAATGCCGCCGCATCATTCAAAGATTCTTGGTATTCACCATCAGGACGCGAACAACGCATCTGCACACCCCCCAATACAGTAAACGCTTCGTCCGCAGACAAAGCACCCGTCATCGCCCATTCTTTGACCATTTTATTCACAAAATTAATTTCTTGGTTGCTGGGCACACATTCTGCCGTCAGCGCTTTTTGTTGCTGATTTAATTGCTGAACTGTTGACACCAAATTAACAACAGTCCCCAACAAACTGGCCGCACTGTCCATTTTTTCAGCCTGTTGTGTTGCAACCGGAGCCGCTTTTTTTATTGCAACAGCCGCCAATCCCGCACTATGCGCGACAAAAAACACACCTACAAAAAAAAGTATGGATTTTTTCATCTCTCTTGTCTGGTATTATAACATAAAAAAAACACCAGATAAATATAAAAATTGCATTTTTATTATTCTCGCGCTAAACTATCCAACGTGATTAAAGATAAACGTAATTTTATAATACTGTCAAAGCACAGACGATTAAAGCGCCTGTGGCAATTCTTTTTTACTGGCTGGGGGCTGGTAATGGTTGCCGCATTGGTGGCGGGTTCACTATTTACCAAACAACTATTATGGACCCCGATATCCGCAATTAATATGACAGATATTGTCAGCAACCAGTTTAAAATGTCTGGTGCATCATTTGTTGGCACAGACGAAAACGGCGAACCATTTGAAATTCGCGCAAAAACAGGATATCAAGAATATGAAAATCCTGATACAATCTTTTTAGATACTGTATCTGGCGTTGTACGTCGCACATCAGACGGGACAAAAATAACAGACAACATATCTGCAAAGCGTGGCCAGTTTAATCGCACACAAAAGAAAATTATATTAACCGGAAACGTTCGCGTTGATTCCAGCAATGGCGACAAAGTCCGAACCCAAGAATTGGTAATAAAGTTATGAAGCAATCTGTATTAAAAATTGAACATCTATCTAAATCATACGGCAAACGCATGGTAATCCAAGACATATCAATGATTGCCCGCCAAGGGGAATCTGTGGGATTATTGGGGCCAAACGGCGCTGGCAAAACCACCGCCTTTTATTGCATCACCGGCCAATTGGCGGCAACGGGTGGTCAAATATTTTTAAATTCCCAAGATATTACACACCTGCCTTTTTATCAGCGCGCACGTTTGCACATCGGATACCTACCCCAAGAAAACAGCGTATTTCGCGGATTAACCGTTGAACAAAACATCATGGCTATTTTGGAAGTAGTTGAACCAGATCGCAAAAAACGCAAACAAAAATTGGATTCATTACTTGAAGAATTTTCTATCACCAGACTGCGTCGCAGTCCGGCCACCGCATTATCAGGCGGCGAACGCAGACGTGTTGAAATCGCCCGCGCATTGGCAAACGACCCAAAGTTTATTTTACTAGACGAACCATTTGCCGGCATTGATCCGATTGCCGTTAACGAAATTCGCAGCTTGGTATCCCAATTAAAAAATCGCGGCCTGGGTGTAATTATTACCGACCATAACGTACGCGAAACATTGGGCATCACCGACCGCAGTTATGTTTTACATGGCGGAAAAATATTAAAGCATGGAACAACACCAGAAATCGTACAAGACGAAATGGTAAAAAAAGTATATTTGGGCGAAGATTTTGTTATGTAAAACAAAAAAACAGAAACAAAAAATCCCACCAATTGGCGGGATTTTTTTGAATTAGTAACCGCAAACCATACGTTGTTTTGATTGTCGTTTCTTTTCGTTGCGAACCGCTTCTTCTTTCAAGCGTTTACGTTTAGTAGTAGGTTTTTCAAAACGCTGACGTTCTTTCATTTCGCGGTACAGACCTTCTTTTTGTGATTTACGTTTTGCAACGCGTAATGCCTGTTCAACATTGTTATCACGAACCAGAACTTTCACCATATGTATTCACCCCCTTTAACGCATTTTATCTGTTTTACTTAAAAAGGGGACTTACATCCCCTTTCCTTTTGTTTTGGTGGAGCTGATCAGGCTCGAACTGACGACCCCCTGCTTGCAAAGCAGGTGCTCTACCAACTGAGCTACAACCCCAAAACTTTGCACTTTCAAATGAAAGCGAAGGCATTTTACCTATTATAAAAACAAATGTCAACAGAAAAATTTTATTTATCTGCTTAAGAATAAACTTCTGCTGCGATTTTCCAAAAAATCCTTACGATTCGACTTCAAATGTACAAATTTCATAAGATACCGCACACTATTACGAACCATTGCTGTTTCTATACTATCAACATTTTCTACATCCAAACGCAATTTTTGCAGTTCCGACAAACTGAATGCTGTACTGGCCCCATCAACAGAATCTTGCTGTTTATACTTTATCTCAACAAAGAAATTATCAAACTTTTTATTTATTTCACGCAAATACTGTTTTTGAACATCAATATCCATATGTGGCAAACACCCAACAGAAACCAATGTATTTAATTCCGTATCTTTACCATTTTTGGCAAGATTTTTTGCCGTTTCCCAATCAACAAAAGAAGGCATTTTTCCACCCAATTTATACGCGGCTTCGGTATATAATTCTGCAATTTCTGGCATCAAATCAATACAATAAATATTTGATAAATCATATTTCGTTTGGAATACTGCCCCCAATGGCGACAAACCACACCCCAAATCACAAAAAGACAAATCTTTATTTTCTGCCAATTTTGAATTTAAAAACGCAACACTTTCTTGAAATCGCAATGCATAATGCAACGCCTGAACACTGACATCATGCGCATCTTCAATACATTTGGGCAAAAAATCCTTGGACATTAAAGTTTTCTTCAACAACTTATTCCCAATCGCCCCTAATCCTTGTTTATACTTATCATCTTTTAACAAAGTTAACAAAACCTTGTTCCAATCTTTTATCAACTGCAACATATCTTCATCAACGACACCCGCAGTTTTTTTATACTTTTTCAAGGCACCTTCCAAAAACAATGTACAAGAAAGCGCCATACCAATACTGCCAAAATAATCTTTTTTAACCATCTATATTTTTCTCTTAAACACTCAACAATACCACAAATAAAAAATATGTCAATATTTTTATCCTCAACCAATATAACAAACCAAAAAACATAGACATTTTGTTTATAGAATCTTATAATAAAAACACTATGACAAAAAAAATCAAATCCTTTATCAAAGGCGACCAGGATAACAAACGTGTTAAATGGTCATTATATGGACGCGTATGGCGCGAAGTTGGCGCACCATATTGGAAATGGTTATTATTCGGTATAATATTCACCGTATTGGCCGCCGGGGCCGAAGCATACACAATCACACTGGTTCAACAGGTGGTGGACAAGGCTTTTATTGAAAAAAGTATGGCCGCCATATACTGGCTGGGGATTCAGGTTATTATCGCATTTGGTGCCAAAGGCGCGTTTACATATGCCAAGGCATTAATAATATCCAAAGGCGGCCTGTTGGCCAGCGCACGCCTGCAAAATAAAATCTATCACCACATGACCCACATGAATATCGCACGCTTTTATGGCGATGGCATTGGGAAAAACCTGAACTATTTTACCGTTCAATCAACTGCGGTACTGAATCTGGTTACCAATAACGTTATCAAAGTTGTACAAAACGTTGCCACATTAATTATGACATTGGCATTAATGGTATATTACGCATACCAAATGTGCGTTGTTTTATTATTTTTGGCACCTGCGGTAATGATTCCAATGGTATTAATCATGCGCAAACGCCGCAAATTATCACGTCAATCATTCGGCATTGCAAATAACGTATCACAACAAATTAATCAAACATTGCATGGAATAAAAACAATTCAGTCTTTTGCCGCCCAAGAACGCGAACAAAAGAAGTTTTCACGCGTTTTGAACGATTCGATTGTCAACGCATACAAAAGCACACAAACCAACGCCCTTCGATCACCATTAATGGAATTTATGATTTCAATTGGTCTGTGCATTGCCATGATAATGGGCGGCCATTTTATAACCAGTGGCGCCATCACAACTGGTGACTTTACCGCATTCTTGCTGGCATTAACCGCGGCATACAAACCCGCAAAAAGCATTACCAGCACTGGCGACACAATCCAACACGGCCTATTGGCGGCCGAAGTATTATTTGAATTTTTGGACAGCAAACCAGACATCACCGATGCACCTGATGCACGTGAATTAAAATCAAAAAAACTGTCTGTTGAATTCAAGAACGTATCATTTGCGTACAACGAAAACGAACCTTTACTTAAAAACATCAACTTACACGTACCCGCAGGGCATGTTTGCGCACTGGTTGGCCCATCGGGCGGCGGCAAAACAACTTTGTTTAATTTGCTGGAACGTTTTTACGACCCACAAACTGGCAAAATCACAATAAACAAAACAGACATCCGCAAATACACCTTAAAATCATTACGCGACAGTATTGCTGACGTATCTCAATCTGTATTTCTGTTTAACGGCACAATTGCTGACAATATAAAATACGGATGCCCCGATGCCACTGATGACATGGTCGTATCTGCGGCCCGTATGGCAAACGCCGATGAATTTATCAATGAATTTCCAGAAAAATATAATACAAATGTCGGCGAAGGCGGCGCATTACTGTCCGGCGGCCAACGCCAACGTATTGCAATTGCACGCGCAATATTAAAAGATGCCCCTATTCTGTTATTGGACGAAGCAACATCTGCGCTGGACACACAAAGCGAAAAGTTAATTCAATCGGCATTAACAGAAATGATGCGCGGCCGTACAACATTTGTAATCGCACACCGCCTGTCTACAATTTTGGATGCAGACATGATTTGCGTAATCAAAGATGGTCAAATTGTTGAAATGGGTACCGACACAGAATTATGTAAATTAAACGGTGAATATAAAAAATTGCGTGATATCCAGTTTTCATCAACAAACACAAAATCACGTAAATCCAAGAAATAAAAAATCCCCATCATGGGGATTTTTTATTACACATAATTTCAGATAAAGCGTTATATTTAATTTACAGTCAATTCCTTACCATGAACATCGATATATACTGTACTGCCTTCGATAACGGCCCCAGACAATATCAAGTCCGCAACCTTATCTTCAACCGCAGATGTTATCAATCGTTTCAATGGACGTGCACCAAATACCGCATCATACCCATTGTCTGCCAACCATTTAATCGCCTTGTCTGTAACAGACATAGATATTCTGCGTTCTGCCAATCTCTTTTCCAATCCACGCAATTGAATTTTAACAATACCGGCCATAACATCTTTGCCCAACGGATTAAAGAATACAATTTCATCGACACGATTAATAAATTCGGGTCTGAAATGTTTTTTAACCGCCGCCATATCAGGCAAATTGCTGGTCATAATAATAATTGTATTTGTAAAGTTTACAACATGTCCCTGACCATCTGTTAAACGTCCGTCATCCAAAATTTGTAAAAAAACGTTAAATATATCAGGATTTGCCTTTTCGATTTCATCAAACAATAAAACCTGATATGGGCGACGACGCACACTTTCGGTCAATACCCCACCCTGTTCATAACCAACATACCCCGGGGGACTGCCAATCAAACGCGAAACAGAATGCGGTTCCATATATTCACTCATATCAATTCGCGTCATGGCCGTATCATCATTAAACAGATATTCTGCCAATGCTTTGGCCACTTCTGTTTTTCCAACCCCCGTTGGCCCCAAGAACATAAAACTGCCCATTGGACGTCTGGGATCGCCCAAACCGGCGCGACTGCGACGAATTGCACGCGCAATAACCCCCAATGCAACATCCTGACCCACCACACGTTTACGTAATTCATCTTCAATATTTAACAATTTTGACTGTTCTTCGGCATTTAATCTGTCTGCAGGCACCCCAGTCCACTTACTAACCACCGCGGCAATATGTTCCGGAAGAACCGTTTTGTATTCGCGCGCATCTTCATTCATGGCCTTAATTTTTTCTTCTAATTCTGGAATTTTTCCATATTGCAACGCAGATGCCTTTTCATAATCACCATTACGCATTGCGGTTGCCACTTCGGCCTTGGCCGCATCTAATGCAGCCATTGCATCAGACAAACCACGCATTTTTTGTTGTTCAGCTTGCCATTGGGCGGTCAGTGTTTCAGATTCCGCTTCAACCCCTGCAATAATATTTTCCAAATCTTTCAGACGTTTTTTTGATTCATCATCTTTTTCTTTTTTTAACGCCTGCTGTTCTATCTTTAATTGAACCAAATGCCTATCAACTTCATCTAATTTATCAGGCTTTGACGCAATTTCGATACGCACACGTGCCGCGGCTTCGTCAATCAAGTCAATTGCCTTGTCTGGCAAAAACCTATCTGTGATATACCGATTCGATAATTTTACCGCCGATACCAACGCAGCATCTGCGATTCGCACCCCATGATGTCCTTCGTACTTTTCTTTCAGTCCACGTAATATCGAAATCGTATCATCAACACTGGGTTCATCAACATAAACCGGCTGAAAACGTCGCGCCAAAGCCGGATCTTTTTCAATATATTGACGATATTCATCCAATGTCGTTGCACCCAAACAGTGCAATTCACCACGCGCCAACATTGGTTTTAACAAATTTGCTGCATCCATACTGCCTTCACCTTTACCGGCACCAACCAAAGTATGCAATTCATCAATAAATAAAATAATTTTTCCGTCCGCATCTTTGACAGCTTTTAAAATCGCCTTTAATCGCCCTTCAAATTGGCCACGATACGACGCCCCAGCCATCAGCGCCCCCATATCTAAACTTAACAATTGTTTTTTTAACAAATTTTCTGGCACATCCCCCGAAATAATACGTGTTGCCAACCCTTCAACAATTGCCGTTTTCCCCACACCAGGATTTCCAATTAATACCGGATTGTTTTTTGTTCGGCGACTTAACACTTGGATACTGCGTCGAATCTCTTCATCACGTCCAATCACGGGATCTAATTTACCATCTGATGCCAACTTGGTAAAATCAGTTGTGTACTTTTCAATCGCCTGTTGTGGTGTTTCTTGTAAATCATCTGGATTCATATATTGTTCCTTTTGTTACTATTTTCTCTATATATAGTGCCACAAAATCCCCTTTCAAGACACAAGAACAAATCCCCAAACACAAACTTGCCAGCCATATAAAAATGTACTATCATCAAAAAAAAGGACCAATAATGGCACAATTTTCCCAAACCGACATTGAACAAATACAATCACATGGACTTTCATTATCAGACGTTGACATGCAAATATCCGATTTCAAACGCGGCTTTCCTTTTGCGTCAATTATATCTGCGGCAACAATAAACAATGGTATTTTCCCAATGTTATCAGATGAATACGCCAAATATTATGAATCCGTTCAGAACAATTACAAGATAACAAAATTTGTACCCGCATCGGGGGCAGCAACACGCATGTCCAAGGACTTATTCGAATTCTTGGAAACAAATAACATAAACAAAATCACCCAAACGACACTGGATAATTTAAAAGATTTTGCATTTTATGATGAACTGATACAAATACTGCCAACTAATGCATCAGACAAAGTCATTATCGAACATATAATAACAGAAACAGGCCTGAACTATGGCAACCTGCCCAAAGGACTTATAACATTTCATAAATATCAAACAGAAACTCGCAGCGCAATTGCAGAACATCTTGTCGAAGGGGCCCAATACGCATCATCTAATGGCGAAACAAATATACACTTTACCGTTTCACCTGAACACATTGATGGCTTTCTCAAACACTTGGATAAGATTATACCAATCTATCAATCACGCTATGGAACACAGTACAATATATCAATATCAACACAAAAATCCGAAACAGACACAATTGCGGTAAACCCCGACAACACCCCTTTCAGAAACGATGATAACACACTGTTATTCCGTCCGGCGGGCCACGGCGCATTAATAAAAAACTTAAACGAAATCGATTCGGATATTATCTTTATCAAGAACATTGATAATGTATGTAACGACCAATTACGTAACGATACAATCTTGCACAAACGTGCATTGGCTGGCTTGGCGATAAAAATCCAAAAACAAATATTCGAACATCAAACAGCACTGGATAATGGCACCGCCGACATAATCCAGATACGTAATTTTATCGAACAAAATCTGGGAATACGCAAATTTGCCGATTCGGATATTGCAAAAATATTAAACCGCCCACTGCGCATATGTGGCATGATTAGAAACACTGGCGCACCTGGCGGTGGCCCATTCTGGATAAAAGAAAAAGATGGCACAGAAACATTACAAATTGTAGAATCCAGCCAAATATCGCCCGACCAAAAACACATAATGACAAACGGCGAATATTTTAATCCAGTTGACCTGATATGTATGCCATACGATTACAAAGGCAACAAATTTAATTTAGATGATTTTATTGACTATTCTGCGGGTTTCATATCTGAAAAATCCAAAAATGGCCGCCCATTACGTGCAATGGAACGTCCGGGATTATGGAACGGTGCAATGGCATATTGGAACAGTGTTTTTGTTGAAATTCCGGCATCTACATTTACCCCAGCCAAAACAATAATCGACCTATTGGGATATGGGCACAAATAAAAACAAATAAAAATATGAAAACAATACTTGACTTTTCTATATTTTTGTTATAAATTTGGGTTCGCTATTAATTAAGGATTAAGTATTATGCCACGTGTATGTAAAGTTACAGGTAAGAAAACAGAAGTTGGGATGAACGTTTCCCACTCTCATCGTCGTACGAAACGTACATTCTTGCCAAATTTGCAAGTATTAAAGTTCCACAGTGATATTCTGGGACGTGATTTTTCATTACGTATTTCAACTGCTGGTTTGCGTACATTGACCAAGCATGGCGGTTTGGACAACTATGTAATGGCAAAACCTGTATCACGTTTGACAGAAGACATGGCTGCAATTAAAAAAGCCATTGAAAAGAAGGCTGGCAAACCTGCTGCACCTGCTAAAAAGCCAACACACAAGGCGAATCGCAGTGCACGTTTGGTCAAAAAAGTTGATGCAAAACAGGCTGCATAATTTATCGCAGTGCATCTGGCCCCGTGGCGGAATTGGTAGACGCGCTTGACTCAAAATCAAGTTCTGCAAGGAGTGTCGGTTCGAGTCCGACCAGGGCCACCAGATTAAATCCCCGTAATGGGGATTTTTTTTATGCCTTGGGCGGACGAAGAACCGGTCGGTTCGGAACGTAGCACAAATAAGTACAAAAAAATGCCCCATATGGGGCATTTAATTTACAAAAGATAAAATTAATCAACAATATCAACCACTTTTACCTTGAACACAACCGATTTTCCAGCCAAATCAGGAACATATTCTGTTGGGAAAGTGATATTGATATCACGTTCTTCGCCTTCTTTCATACCAACAACTTGTTCTTCGAACCCTGGAACAAATTGACCACTGCCCAATTTCAATGGGTAATTTTCTGCTGTACCACCTGGGAATTGAACACCGTCCAAGAAACCCGCAAAATTAATTACAACAGTATCACCATTTTTTGCACCAGCATTGCTATCGCATGCTGTCAAACCAAACGCAGCACAAACGCCCAAAACACTTGCTAACTTTTTCATATTTTTCCCCTTTGTTTTTTTGTTATCAAGAATTAATTGTTATAAACGCATCTGAAACCATATTCACGCATTGTCGCACCTTCGGCTTCGATTCGATAATCGAAATATGGCGTTGGACGCATTACATCAAAAGACGGTCTGTCATAAACCATAACAATACTGTCGGCATTACGTCCACAAATACGTTTCATTTCATAATCAGCCACCGCGGCCAAAACCGTACGCGAATCGCCATCAATATCCATACCATCTGCATTTTGCATCATACGCAAACGCATTTCACGCAAATCAGTATTCCCCAACAAAATCTGAACACGTACCATGGCACCCTTATATTCCTGCCAACGGGTTTCCATACGTGATGTATTCCAACGATTTGAATTTTGTTCTTTTTCTGCGGCCGTCTTTGGTTTATACGAATCGATATTTGCATACTGATTATCAGATTGCATAAATTCACTGGTCCTCTCATTATAAAGCGGCGCATCTGCCCCACCCTGGGCAAAGTCGCGTTCATTATACGGGACATCAGATTTATTCATACACCCAGACAAGGCAACCGCACATAAAACAGTAAATAAAAATGATTTTTTCATATTCAATCTCTCTTTTTTTTGATTTTAACAAATAAACTTTTTTGATTCAAGCGGGGATTTATGATAAAATTACAACAATGTCAAATGTTGTATTGGAATCTTTATTAAAACCATTGGCGGAATTTTATAAACCGTCATTTGTCGAAGAAATCGCCATCAATCACGCTGGCCAGGTATGGATGCGACTGCATGGTTCACGCGTTCCATGGGTTGCATACAATGCTGAAATATTAAGCAAACAATATTTGGTTGATTTGATTCACACAATTGCCAACATATACGAACGCCCATTTGATCCAATTCATGGCATACCGGTCGTATATGCAACATTACCTGGGAATCATCGTTTTACTGCGATTGCGGGTCCAAATGTCCAATATGATGAACAAGATATTACTGGCGGCGTTGCATTAAATATTCGTGGCGGTGGCGCCCATGACACCAGTTTTGAAAACTATCATCTGCGTCGTGGCCACAAATTATTACAAGTCAAACCGCGAAAAACCATTCGTCCCGATGATCCATATGAAAAATTAATGTCTGCCATAAATGATGGCAGTCCCATTTTAATATCGGGCGCAACCGCAACTGGGAAAACAACATTTTTAAATCATATGTTAACGTTAATTGATAAAAACAGTCGTGTCATTACCGTCGAAGACGCACGTGAAATTCGTGTTCCCCAGGAAAATCGTGTACACTTTGTCTTGTCACGAACCGAACAAAATAATAACTTTAACTATGCACGTCTTTTGGACTTGGTTGTTCGTATGACCCCAGATGTAATTATTGGTGGCGAAATATCAACCGACAATGCATCGGTATTGTGGGAAATGTTGGGAACGGGCCACGACCACTTTTATACAACAATACATGCGGAAAGTCCTGATGCAGCATACGCGGCATTTGCCGACCGTATTTTGCACACCCAACCGGCATATAATCGTACCGATTTAATCCGCGAAATGAAAAAGAAAATTCGTGTTGTACAATTATCACGCGACGGCGCACTGCGCGCAGTAACTGCAGTTGTATAAAAAAATATGTAACAATCGGAGATAAAAAAATGAACAAAACACCAATTGCAATAACAGATCCAAATTATCGGATAAAAAATCCAGAAATCGAACAAATGTTATCGGAATATGATGCAAAAAAATTAGCACACGCCGAAAAACGCGAAGAAAAACGCTTTGCCAAAATCGGTAAAATCGATAAAATATTAGACATGTACTTTGCAATACAAAATCACTTTAAACAAAAATAAAAAATGAATAAATATTTGGTATTTTTGACACTTATACTAACACCCGCTTTTTCGGTCCATGCCGCCGACACAACAACGGTAAAAAAGTGTATTTCTAACTACAACCAAGATTACTGTAATGATTCGTATATACCAACTTGGGATACCTCAACATTGTCAACCTCTACAACATTTGCAGCTTCATGCGCTAATCCAGAAAATCCACTTGAAAAATTTGTTGTCAAAGGGTTTGCCATTCCAACAGGAAACACAATAAACAATAAACCATCACACAAATCATCGGGCCCCGCTGATGATAACAATAAATGCGCTTATTGTAAATTTGCTTGTTTATGTATTGTAACCGTACCCGTATTACAAATAAAAGCCACAACAAAAGAAAATCCATCAGGTTATAATGGTCTGACAGTTTCATCTTTCCTGTTACATACAAACTGCACACAACGATGCGCAAACCTTTTTACTAAAACAGAAAACACAATTGATACAATACCTAGCGTTACCCAAAAACAAGACAAAATCTGCCCCGATGGTTACACAGCACAAATAACAGAAACACTGGGAAAATACTCCACACAATCATGCCCAGACGGTACAACAACAGAAACACGTAATCTACAATCCTGTATGGATGGGAAATCGCACACAATATGCCATATGTACATACCCAACAATTCTGAAATGTCCGACACACGCGGTTCATTCACAATCAACGAAGGAATAAGTCCATACTAAATCTACATATATTTAAATAATCTATTCACACTCTTTGAACACTCTGATGCGCATTGTTTATCGCATAAATCAGAATCATCCGGCACTGGATTATCCGGATCAGACGCCATATTTTTTATCTCAACCCAATCATAATTCTGAGGAAAAAAGACACGACAATAACACGATGATCTAACATAACCATAAGATTTTGTCGAAATATATAATCTCGTTTGATGAATAATTAAATCATCCATTACGGGTTTATTATCCGTTTCTTCCGAACCCGATGGCACAGCACACATTGATACACCTTGTATCGCGGCATCACCACACGTTGCAGACCATAACACACTATAATCTTCAACCGCACCTGGCACACAATTAGAGCTTTCATCTGGTTCCTTAAAACAACTTATTACTGCAGCATCTACAGACAACGTTACAAAACACAATAATATTATAAGAAAACATTTCATCCTAATAATCCCCTATGTACACACCAACACTATCAAAAAAAGAAATAAACTGTCAATCGTTTTATAACCAAACAAAAAGCCACCATTTTGGTGGCTTTTTGTTTATTTTGTAAAGACACGTTTATATACCTTGTCATTAATTTCAACCGGATATTCACGCATCAAAAAAGAATTATAATCATCCATCAATGATTTTTCAGACATATTCTGTAATTCTTTACGAACATCTGCCATTTTCTTGTCATCGACCTTTGGCAAAGTATCCTTTTTTACAGACAAAACATAAAACGCATCACTGCCTTCGACAATTGCATTCTGACCAACATTGTTACGGAATGCCGCCACCAATACTTCTGTTGGCGCCCCAGACATACGTGACACTGTTGCCGATTTTTTATTTGATAATTTTTCATTTTTATTCAAATCGACCAACATATCATTTGCACGAACATATGCCTGCTTTTTCTGTTGTGATTTTTTCCAATCTGCAATCAATGACTTTTTAACTGTTTCAAATTCCGCAACATGTGATGGGTTAATATTATCAACACGCACGAACAAGAAACCATCTTTTAATTCAATCATTTCGCTTTCCAAGCCCTGATCCATATCAAAGATTTTTTCAACCATCTTATCGGTCAAAATTGCATCAACCGGACGATTATCACGACCAAACGCATTCAATGCAACATATTTTGCCCCATGCTTTTGCGCCGCATCTTTCATCGTTTCACCAGAAATAATATCGTCTTCAACCTTTACCGCGGTCTGATAACCCGCATCATATTTATCGGGTGTTGCCATATCCGCCGCAATAAATACATATGATACCTGACGTGTTTCTGGGACCATCTGTGGATTTTGCTTATAAAAATCTGCCAATTCCTTGTCTGATGGTGTATCAACATTGAAATCAGCATACTTTATTGTTGCATACTCAATATCGCGTTCACCATAACGTGCATTATATGCCGCACGCACTGCAAATTCCGGCACCGCCACAGGTTCAGAAATCGCCCCCAAAGTCATTGAACGTAAAACCTGACCACGCAAAACATCCGCAAATGCCGCTTCACTGTAACCAGAATTATTTAAAATCGAATCAAACGCATATGGCGAAAATTCACCATTAACCTGAAATTCTGGGAATTCACGAATTTCACGTGCGATTCGTTTATCACTGACCACAAAACCCAAATCGTTTGCACGATTTTCTGCCATTTGTTGGGTTGCCAGTGTCGTTAAAATACGCTGACTAAATTCATGCTGTGCATCCGCATCTGTATACAACGCACGCTGTTGTTCACGAGACATTTTGGCCATTTCGCGCGACTTTTCCGAATTAAACTGTTGCACTGAAATTTCAGTATTCCCAACGTTTACCAAGGTGTTATCACCCGCAACATTTCCAAAAATCCATTCTGCAACCCCCCATCCAACGAATGAAAAGGCCAATAAAGCAATTAAAATTTTCGCGACCGGTTTTTCCGATGCATTTCTTAAATATTCTAGCATTTGTTCCCCTTTTGCGCTACCATAGCAAAAGCAAACACAAAAAATCAACGAAAAAAAGGCTTTTTTATGAAAATTATCGCAGGCAACTGGAAAATGAACGGCACTCGTTCAAATCTGGAATCAATGATTAACGATCTATCAAAACTGGAAACGCCAAATCAGGTAATTTTATGCGTACCATATACAATGTTATGCACCAATTCTGGTAAAATTTCATTGGGCGCCCAAGATGTCAGCGCGCACACACATGGTGCCTTTACTGGCGAAGTTTCTGCATCTATGATTGCCGACACAAATGCCAAATATGTAATTATCGGACACAGTGAATGTCGCGAATACCATGGCGACACAAATGCCACTGTACGACAAAAAGCAGAATTAGCATTGGCCAATGGTTTAACACCAATTATATGTGTCGGCGAAACAATGGCCGAAAAACAAGCCGGAAGAACAATGGAAATTATTGAATCTGGGATTCGCGAAAGCATTCCAACCAACGTAAATTCAGATATAATTATTGCATACGAACCACGATGGGCAATCGGGGCGGGATTAACACCAACAGACGAAGAAATTGCAGATGCACATACCCTGATTGCAAAAACCTTGTCAGACATGGGATTAAATGGCACACCAATATTATATGGCGCATCGGTCAAAGGGACAAATGCGGCTCAAATTATGTCCATATCAAATGTTGATGGCGTATTGGTCGGTGGCGCATCCTTGAAAAGCGACGATTTCATACCTATAATAACCAGTGTAAAATAGTTATATAG
Organism: Candidatus Enterousia sp.; assembly: GCA_045635585.1. Classification (GTDB taxonomy): domain Bacteria; phylum Pseudomonadota; class Alphaproteobacteria; order Rs-D84; family Rs-D84; genus Enterousia. The sequence continues at coordinate 11,284 of JAZTWA010000011.1, read as the reverse complement.
TATCCAAGAACACAGGTAAATAAAATGAATGATGAAAAAGATGTAAAAATAGATACGGTTTCAATTGATGACGCACCTGACACACAATCTGCGCCCAAACAAAGTCCAGAAATCGAACAGTTAACGAAACAATTATCCGAATTAAACGATAAATATTTGCGTTTGGCTGCGGAACTAGAAAATACGCGCCGTCGTGCAGAATTGGATGCACAATCACGCGCACGTAATCGTGCGATGTCTGTCGCAGAAAAAATTCTGCCCGTAATGGATGCTGTTGACGCGGCATTAAAACACAACCCCGACGATGCCGGGATTCAATCAATGGCACGTGCATTGGAATCCGCGTTTGAACAAATTGGTATTACCAAAATTAAATCTATTGGCGAAACATTAAACCCAATGTTACACAACGCAATTCAGCTGGTATCAACCCCAGATACACAACCAAATACAATCACAGACGAAATGCAATCTGGATATATGTTTGGCGACACTGTATTACGCACCGCAATGGTTGTCGTATGCAAATAAAATTTTTACAAATAAAAATCCCCCGATTGGGGGATTTTTATTTTACGAAACCCGTCTCTAGAAACGACCTCTGAACTTAATCAAGCCTGTATGAGATGTATAATCCTGACGCAATTCCAAGTTATACATTACTGACAAGTCTATACCATTATACAGCAAAGATGCCCCCAGACCAAATTCACCGCCAAAGCGCGCCATTTGTTCACCGGCCACCTGATACGCAGACACACCTGGGATAACAACAGTTGCAACCGCATCATCTGTCAACATGTCATACTTTGCCGCAATCTGTACCTCTGGGCGAACCTTCAGATTTTCTTTAACACTGAATGCACGCGCATATTTAATACCCGCCAAACCCGTCAAATAATCTGTATTCATTTCTTTGACATACAATGGTCCATTATAGTAAGCATCTTGTGTCATATGTGTATAACGTAATCCAAGCATTGGCGATACACCCGATGCAAAATCATAACCTGTTACAACCTGACCACTGATTGCATCAGAATCATAATTTGTTGCAAATGTCATACCATACGGTGTTTTGCTATCTGTATAATCAGACATTGTATAGTTCAACATTGCACCAACATACCACTGTGATGGTTTATAATGTGCATACAATAACAAGGTATTGCTATCAATTTCTGAATCATTGTCATTATCCATATGAACATCAGTATTGTTATACATATACCCTGCCCCCAAAACCAATGACTTTCCAAGCATGATATCAGAACCCAATGCCAACCCACGCGTATATGCATGGAATTGATTATCCATTTCTGATTTGTTAAACAGTCCCTGCATCCAGAATCCTGTATTTTTTGGTGTATCCCCACCGGCACGTCCTACAACATTTGCAACACGTCCCGAAACAACAGACGCCACCTGATTCTGAACCGACGCAGACACAGATTGTGCAACCGCACCAGAATCTGGATTCATTTTAGCCAGCTCTTTTTCCATGGCATCCGTATCACCAGAATTCAATGATTCTTGTGCCATCAAAGACAATTTATGAAATGCACGATCTGTATCAGATTGTACCAACCCCGTTAAAACACCGGCTGTATTTTTACTGATACCCGTTTCTGCAACCAAAGCATCTGCTGCTTTTACAGCAACCGTAATACCATCTTTACCGTTATTTTCAACAACATATGCCTTACCTGCATCGATACTGATTGATGTGGCGCCATCGCCATCAAAGATTTTATATGTACCAACCGAACCAACATTCAACTTTAACGTTGCATTTTCACCGGCATTAACCGTACCCAGCAAACGACCATATGTACGTTCACTTAATACAGACGCATTCACTGTACCATCAATATTCAAAACATCTTGACTGACGGTTGTTGTCCCGATATCCAATGTTGCCCCCTGGGCCAATGTCAATGTACCAGTACCAGTGATACCGCCATTAATTGTGGTTGTACCAGATTCGATATTCAGTGCCCCCAAGTTATAGATGTCGTTACGACCATTTTTCTTGCCGGCGGTATTACCAACAAATGTATTATCACCTGTTAATGTAATTGCACCACCTGCACCATTATAAATCGCCCCACCCAGCATTGCGGCGGAATTTCCACTGAATAAAACATTATCCAATTTCATTGACGCAAAGTTCTTGCCTAAATCGGCTTCACCTTCGTTATAGATTGCACCACCATTGATTGCTTCGTTACTAACGAAACGTGTATTTGTGATATAAACATTATCAACATCAGATACACTGTTATAGAACGTTGAATAAATTGCACCACCATTTCTTGCCGCAACATTTGAATTAAACGAAGAATTAACAATATCCAACTTTGCCGCAGAATTATTACCCAAATCCTTTTCACGTGTTGCAATTGCACCACCATCAGCCGCAGATTCATTACCCATAAACGTTGCACGTGTTACAAAGGTTTTGGAAACCGCCCCCAAGAACAATGCCCCTGCGCCTGAATCTTCTGCATCTGTGGATTTATTGTTTTTAAATGTAACATCTGTCAACGTTCCACCAGAAAACAACCCCACAGCCCCCATAGAACCTGCTGAATTATCTGCAAATACAGTATTGGAAATTTCTGTTTTTATCGCCGCTGTACCTGATACAACCGCACCTGCTGATGCCGCTGTATTTCCTGTAAACTTTGATCCCTTGATAACCAGTGAACCACCATTTCCATTATAAATGGCCCCAGACCAACTGCCCGCATTATTTTCTGTAAATTCAGTACCTGATACACTTAACACACCAGAATTATAAATTGCGCCACCAGAACCTGCTGCATCATTTTTTGTAAACTTTGCATCAGTTAATGTCATGGTTGCGGCAATTTTATCGTCACTATCCATGGTACCGTCATTGTATATTGCACCACCATTTTTACCTGCTGAATTACTGGTAAAATTACCTGTAACGGTTACACCATCACCCTTTTTCAAACCATTGTTTGCATAAAAGGTATTATAAATTGCACCACCATGTTGCGCTGCTGAATTATTTTCAAAAGTTGCATCAATATCCAGCTTTGCATCACCATTATACGCATTGGCTGCCAAACGTGTACCGATTGCACCGCCATTCATACCAGATTTATTATTCTTGAACGTTGTTGATTCGATTGATGCAATTGTTGTATTAGAAACCGCCCCCAGCGCCAGCGCACCACCACCGATTGGCATACTGTCTTTAGACACAACATTATAATCACCATTTTTATCTGCTGAATATTGCGCAGTATTTCCATCAAATGTTGCACCAACGATTGACAAACCCGCAAAAGATGAAATTGCACCACCGTCATAAATCGCATGATTACCTGTAAAGGTACTACCATTAATTCTTAACATTCCTGCGGTGGTTCCGCCACCTAATGCACCACCAGAACTTGCCACATTATTTTCAAAACCACTGGCAATTACGGCCAAATCATGCTTTGCAGTTGCCCAAATAGTACCACCATTACCCGCCGCATTGTCATTATTTTTAAATTCAGAATTTGATACAACTAAATCTGCATCCAACGTTTTAAGGTTATAAACCCCACCTTGAACATCTGAAATTTTTGCATATTCCACAATACCATCAACCGGTACAGGAACATCCGCCGCCGCTGCTGGCAAAATCGCCAAGGCTGGCAAAACGCTGCAGACTTTTAACAAATCCGCTAAATTTTTCATATTGGCCATGAATTACCCCTTTCTTTGTTTTGGAAAAAACATTCTCATCTGCGATGATGTATCTATTCATAGCACACATATTTGAATATTCAACAAAAATAAAAACAAAAAAAACCCCACAAAAAAAATCATGAATCTGGTTCGAAAGTGGTGATTTTTCGTCACTTTTTTAATAAAAACCCGCCTTTATTGGCGGGGTTGTCAATCTTGGTTGTGCTATCTGTGCAATTCGCGAACTAAATTGATTGAGATTAGGCAAGAAATAATAGATTTTAAACACAGATTTATGGTATAATTACAAACATGGAAAACAAAGTAAAAACTCTTTATCATGGTTCACAACATAAAATAACAGATGGCGTTATTCATGCCCGTGATGCATATTTACCAACAACAAACACGCCTATAACGGCTGTATTTGCAACGCCTGATTTTGCTCGTGCAAGAAATTATTCGTGTATGCGATTGATAGCAGACGGATGGAAATCCCCAAGAACAAGTGATATCTTGTATGTTCAAAAATTAAGCCAAGATATTTCTGGCAAAAAAGCATATATATACGAATTAGACTCTGACGGTTTTGAGTGCGACATCGATGGGACTTATTATTCCTTGACGGACAAACCAATTAAAAGAGTTATTGAAATTGATGTTATGCAGGAAATAACGAGTGGAAACATAAAAGTATACGTTCCAAAACCGGGTATAGATTGTCCAACAGGACGTGGCGATATATGGACAGAACTTGTTAATAACAAGGATAATTTTGAATTGTATAAGCCTGTTTCAAAAAATCTTGATATGTCGCTTTTATCACAAATGAAAGATTTAGGGATTAATAAATAATCTAAAAAAGTTCAAAAGTGGCGTAAAATCGCCACTTTTTTAATTCTAACTTTCGAACTCAGTAAAAGTATCGCGAAACAAAAGAAAACTTGCCCCGATGGGCAAGTTTTGAAACTATGGTTGGGGCAGCTGGATTCGAACCAACACTGACGGAGTCAGAGTCCGGAGTTCTACCATTAAACTATGCCCCAATGCGCCGCAGATTATAGGGCTTTTTTATTTTCAATGCAAGTAGAAATTTTTTCGCATGTAAAAATTGTGTAAAAATTTTACAAATATGTGATATAATACCCATGACACAGGCGACTGTGTTGGGGCGTCGAAACCCTTGAACTTGTAGTGTCCGCGGGGACAAAAAACACCTCCAGCCACCAGGGTTGGAGGGCGGTGAATATAATGAATAAGCCCGCTATTTTCTACAAGTTATAGTTTCGAACCTCCAACCGTCCGCTTTGTGACGGTTATTTTATAACAAAGGAAATAGAAATATGCGATTAACATTTGGGATACTATTATCGCTGATGGTGGGGGTGGCGCACGCAAATGCTAATCTGACCGCGGCGATAGAGAATGTCCGCACCACATGCGGAAACATCAGTGCGGAATTAGCAGACATGAAAAAAATGGCGGGTATTACAACGGCGGTCACCGGCGTTGGTACAGTCGCCGGTGGTGTAGCACTGGGCACCGGTATTGCCAAGGCAAATGTTGATAAAGAAATTGAAGAATGGGAACGCATCCTGCAAGAATTAGCCATAGAGCAAGAAAAAGCTGAAATTGTATTCACCGTCATAAATATAGAAGATGTTGAAAAATCACTTGCGGAAAATCCTGTTGCAAAACTGGATTTAAATAATCATCTGGATGAATTAAATGAAAAATCCAAAACTCTGGGCAATACCCGTACGGGAACATTGGCGATATCAACCGTTGCCAATATCACAGGTGCGGTTATGTCCGGCACTAATCGGGTCAAGGGAGATTTGAAACAACAAATAGACGAATGCTTGGCATCGGTCAAGACATTATCAAACGTTCGTATGCAGGCGCGAATTGATGGCAGTGCAAATGACACCGAACTGGCACGTGCGGAAAATATTATTCGTGCATGCGACGCATGGGCCACGGTCGATATCAGTTCCATTAACAAACGTTCAACGGGCGCAACCGTATCATCTGGCATTGGTGCGGGATTGGGACTTGCCGGCACAATAACATCCGCATCGGCAAATTCAGACGGTGTGCGTGATGGCGATGATAAACAGCGGGAAAAGAACCTGAACACGGCGGCAAATGTATTGGCGGGTGGCACAACAGTGGCCAGCCTATCCGCAACAATATTTAACGCAACACAGATAAGTGCAATTAAACGTGCGGCAACCGTTGCCGATGAGTGCGAGGGGGCGCTGAAATAAAATGAAAAAAGTATTATCGAGTTTTTTTGCTGTTTTTCTCTCTATGACCAGCGGTTATTGTGAAAACACATCATTCGTAGACACAAACTTAAGTTCCTATGATTCAATGAACTCTGTCATAAGCATCCGAGCTATATATGAAGGTTTCAAGATTAACAAATGTTTTTACAGCATACAATCTGATGTAAAAGACGAGATTGTTGAATACATAGCAGAAACAATATCCGAGGGAGCCAATATAACATTAGAATATTTTTTTAGCCTATGCACAGCTGTACATAAACACAAGATTACTCTTAGCGATAAAGATATCCCTGGGTATGTTGAAAACTGCATAGGCTGCACCATAGATATTGCAAAAAAACACAATGAACTAATAAGCAAACACGAACAGGAACAAATCAACAATATTGATGTATTTACATCAGAAGAAGAATACAGCAAAGTATTAAAAGCCAAAGGCTATTGTACGTATAATAACAACAAAAGAGATTTTTCCACTGAAATTCGCTCACGTTCCAGTTGTGAAAAATTTTGCAGAAATTATGCGATAGCAAACGCCTGCGTATTAGACGGAACCTATTTTAGCGAAGGAGTTTGTTATTGTACCGAAGACAAACTCGGATACAGGGAATGGGGAACTTTTAAATCTTACCGAGTGTTTCCAACCTGGAAAGATTATAAAGAACTATACAAGATAAAATAACCTTGATACATTTGTATAAAATATGACAAACGTACCGAAAATTCTTTACCATGGTTCTGTTCAGAAAATAACAGACGGAATTATACACCCAAAACCTGGACATATTAACTGTATGACCGAAACGGTAACTGCTGTATTCGCAACAACTTTTGACAAGGCAAAAATTTATGCCGCGCGGCATATTATAAATCGTGGCATATGTTCTTTGCGTGGAACGACAGACTGTTTATTTACAACCAAGGCAAACCCAAATTTATCTGGTAAATTTTATATCTACGAACTGGACGGCGATGGTTTTGTTTTAGATGGAAACCAAGAATATTACTGTTCAACCAACAAACCAATTAAGAATGTTTATGAACTCGATATTGCAAGTGAAATACAAAACGGCAATATTAAAATATTTGTTCCAAAGAAGAATATAGACATATCTAAATTATCCCCAGAACAACATCATGAACTATTTAATAAACTGATACAACGGACGGACAACTTCAAGTTGTATAATCCTATATCGTCAAATATTCTAAATCAAAGCATGGAAAGATAAGACTCATATCGTCAATACAGCATTTTTTATAATTTCAATATGGCATTTTTTCATACAATATGATATAATAACGCAGACTCCAATGGGAAACGGAGTTGGGCTGTCAGAAGCCGTGTTCAAAGCTGGTGCGTATAGCATCATAACATCCCTGACCAAGGTCGGGGAGCTGTTGATTATAAAATACGGGAAACCGAAAGATTAACAGAATCATTTGCTTTGAACTGATTTCTGAACTCCCCGACCGCCAAAAATTCCCATGGCGGTTTAATTTTTTCATGGAGAGATTGTGCGGTTCGGCTTTTTAATTTTTATAATTTTCCCATTTATGGCATCGGCAAATATATTGCCGTTGGATGATGCGTTGCGTGCCACATACACCGCATGCGTGGGTATTGATGATGAATTAGCCGACTTGAAAACAATGGCCGGGATAAATACCGCAATTACATCCGTTGGAACGGCGGCCGGTGTTGGGGCAACGGTCACAGGGCTTGTAAAGGCAGATAAAGATAAACAGATTGAAAAACTGGAAATGGTGCGCCTGCAAAAAATATCAGAATCAAACATCAACAGTGGGACAAATAATGGCAATATGTCCGACAACCTTGCAGCACTAGATACATATTATCAAAACCACAAAAACGATTCCTATAAAGATATAGATTCAGAAATAGAAAAACTAACCAAACAATCCAAAAATCTGGGCAACTGGCGTACCGGTTTAATGGCGGGCGCAACCGCAACCAATGTGGCCGGTGCAATTATTGCCGGCACAAACAAAGTAGATGGCGACCTGAAAACACAAATAGATAACTGTATCAGCAATGTAAAAACCCTGCAAAATTCCATTATGCAGGCACGCATAAATGGCGAAGATATATCCGAGGCACAGTCAATCGCGTCCGCCTGTGGTGAATATGAATATGTTGATGTGTCCAAGATAAACAATCGTGCCAAGGGCGCAATGATTTCATCCACCGTTGGTGCTGCGACTGGATTGGCCGGAACCGTTACATCCGCAATGGCAAATACGGACAAAACACGCAACGATAATACAGAATCTGGCAAGCAAAAAGAAAAGAATCTAAATACTGCGGCAAATGTACTGGCCATTGGCACAACAGCGGCATCCGCCACTGCAACCGTATTCAACGCAACCCAGATATCCGCAATTAAGAAAGTAGTCGCAGTCGCCGAAAAATGTACGGGGGTATTGAAATGAAGAAATCCCCAATTGCATTTGTGATGTTTTTTATTTGTGGTGCATATGCAGCAACGCACCTGGATACAGAAAATCGCTTGTGGTTCAATGCGGATGTCGTAAAAAGCGCAATTGTTGAATTCGTACCAGAAGACAAACAGCAACCTGTTGCAGACCTATACCAAGATTTAATGGACCAAACCACCGGTAAAATATCGGTCGACAGTTTATTCAAAGTCTGCCGCAAAGCAGGATTCAACACATATAAATACGAAGGCTTTACCCAATGTAAATCTTTTATCCAAAAAATGTTGATGGATGCCGAAATCGCCCAAAGTGTTGACTTGAATGGTTTTTGTCCAGGATTGGACGAGAAAGGAAACAACCCAAATAAACTGCGTTCCATTACAGATAAAACACGCATTGGTGATTTTTGTTCATCTACTAACATTCGTATGGGTCAGGTTATATTTAAGCCAGGCTATAACTGTTCATGCATGGCATCTGTTTGTAACACTGGTTTTGAATTCCAGGGTGGCGCATGCGTAACCCGTATTGCGGACGGAAATGGTGATTGTTTGCGTGAAGCGTATCCAAAAACATCCGAAAATAACTACCTTGAAAAATGTAAAAGTTTTTGTGAAAAGAAATATGCAGGTCGTACCTGTAAATATACATCTGTTGTAATGTCGCACGGTACAGGTCAATGTATCTGCAACCCAAATTCTACAGAAATTGATGCCGCCTATGAATCTATGCACCAGGCCAAAGAAAAGCAAATCAACAACCTAAAATATTATGAGGTATGCGGCGACCACAAAGGTAAATCAGGTGGTACCGAAGTATGTGTCGAGGGGGTGTTTAACTGGGTAAATATTGGACGACTTCAGGCATCTGGCCTGGCCGAAGAATACGCACGTGTACGTTACAAAGATACAGTACATTGCGACACTGTGAATATTCGAACTAGTTGGAATGATGATTATGTAAAATGTACCAGTATGAATTCCAAAAGGTATTACGAATTTCAATTCGATGATGTCAAAGAAAGCATTGATAGTGCAATTCAAAAAGCTCTGGTTCTGGGGATATGCAAAATACACAACGTATCATCCGGCATTAGTAAAGTCCCCGGCGGTTATTCGGGGGCCTCGAAATGCAACAGTGCATGCACCAGCGACATGACCAAGACTGCACGCGTATTTGGTCTGAATGCAAAAACCTCTGGGAACACATGTAATTTTTCTGGACTCAGCATGAATGCATCTGATACTGAATCAAAACTGGCCAAGATTGATGGTATTGATAACTATGTTTTCTTCCATGGGATACAAATTCAGGGGTCGCAGAATGTTATATCACAATTACGCCAATATATAAAATCAACCGGCAAAACTGTCCGCACATTCGACTGCAACAAAAATGTTGGCGAAATCAAAAACAGTCTGCTGGCCGGCGATGATGATGTTCTGCGTTGTACATTAAATGGCCAACCAATAGACTTTGTTTTTGATGATTTTTCTGAAAGCTGGTTGTATGTCCAAGAAGTTGGCGAAAGCAAAATGCAGTGTATCGTCAGTGGTGGAAAATTTGCGGGTCAGGAATGTTATGGTTTAACCCAAAAACAATGTACAGATGCCAACGCAATATATCTGAAACAAAACCCAGGTGCATCAGGATTCCGTTGGGACGGTAAAGATTGCGTATCAATCGATGCAAACGAAGCCCAATTCTATGACGGTGCAATTCAGGTTGGAACCGGTGCAATCGCATTGGTTGATTGTGTGGTTGGCACGAAACTGGGGTGTGTTTTGGTGATGGTTGAAACAGCAGGGTTGGCAGTCGAAATGACAACCGGTGTTGCAATTGAAAACCGTGCCGGGGAATTCCTATCAGTATCCACACGTTGCAAAAAACGTGATTGCGCAATCAGCACAATACAAAATGCCGGTCATGTACTTAGTGTTATGGGCGCATTGGATGCAACATCCCTGGATTCAGTTGACAAGGAATTGGCACGATTGGTCGGCTATCTAGAACCAGAAGATTTATCGGGTGTATCGGATGGGGATTGGAACGCAATCGTAACACAACTGGGTGGCGACCCAGAAGATGCAGGCGGAAACGCACTGGTATGGTTATATCGTATTGGATTAGGCGCACAATTCTTATCTATTAGCGCATCTGGACTGCGCCTAACCGCCCAGGCAATCACAAAACTGGCCGGCAAAGGGTCACGTATTGGTCGTACCGCATCCACGGTTGCACGTGCACTGGATACAGCAGGTGATGCCGCGCGTGCCGCAAACAATGCATCTGATGCCGCGCGTGCAGCCAATAACGCAAGCGATGCCGCAAACGCAGCGTCTGATGCAAGTCGTGCAACCAATAACGCAAGCGATGCCTTGCACGCAAATATTGATGCGGTTCGTAATGCGTCTAACAAGAATCGCGCACGTGCAGTGTATCATCCTGATATGTATGCCACATCATCTGCATCCATTCAGTCTAAAGCACAAGATATATTTCAAAAGCTAGACAACATAGACAATATGTCCGATGACGAACTGCGTGCACTAAGTCGATTGATGAGTGAATTTGATGCCGAAGTGGCTGCCGAAGCCGCCGCAAAAGCAACGGCCGCTGCATCCGATGCAGGTCGTGCAGCCAATAACGCAAGCGATGCCGCAGACGCAGCACGTGCTGCGGACAATGTCGCTTCTTCTGGTACCGCCCTATCATCTGCCGATGAATTGGCGACGGTTGGTGTACGTGAAATAACAGATTCACGTGGACGCGTCGTGTACCAGGACATGCGTGCTGGCAATCGGTTTATGTCACATGAC
>JAZTWA010000010.1:0-1506 GCA_045635585.1 Candidatus Enterousia sp. | reverse complement strand
GGCGGCGGTTGTGTCCCCTGCCCGTTGTGTGTGTTCAGGAAATGCCGTACGATTCAAAATGCCCGCAGCGGTCAGTTTGCGTGAAATCATATCTGCGGGACGGCCCGAATGACCGCGTAATGAAATTCCTTCGGAAACAATAATGAAGAACAGAAAAAAAGGCGAAGACGGTACGGTTAATGCGGATTTTTCTGAAAAGAAATAATTGAAAAATCAATAAAAAAACACCCCAAAATAAGGGGTGTTTTTTTCTTGACATTAGTATGCCTATTGACAATAATTATATTTGATAATTAAAAAAAGTTAAAAAATATGATGAAACAAATTGTAATTGACGCAATTGAACGTGTTACGGGTGAACAGGTGTCAATGAATACTGTGTTTGGTTGGTGGGTGCCACGTTCTAGGCGTGATCGTGGGGTTGTAGAAATTGATTCTTTGGATTTTGAATGGATTATGGATATTGTTGAAGATAAGACAAGACAACAGTTTAATAGAGCGGCAGTTTATGATGCTTTGTATAAGCAAGATCGTTTGACTGTGGAAGCGTTTATTCGTGCAATTGATACACAAAGTCCATCAGCACAGGCGAAAAAGATGTTAAGATTGAATGTGCCTGATGTGCAAGGATTAAAGCAGCGTTGTATGAATTTTTTTGGTAAAATGGTAAAACAAAAATAAATAACAAAAAAGGAAAGTTAATATGATATGGAAAGCAATACAAGGTTTTTTTGGTAAAAACGTTAGCAGAGATGATCATTTGTATTCTGATTTGGCTATGACACCGATGGGGATACATAATTTGTCCGTTGCAATGGAAATGAATTTTGGTATCCCAAGAGATAAAGTTAATTTAAAAGATTGTAAAACATTTGGCGATGTGGAACGTGCTTATAAAGCAGTATCACGCCCAAAGGCAAAAAGTCAGTCTTTGTTGTTCACTAATGTTAGTGGTGTGCCACATTGTGCATTGACAGGACAGAAATGTTATACCGCGTTAAATGCCAAACGTGATGGTGATGAAGATGTTTGCTTGCGCGCAGATTGTAAAATTGCACAAAACTTTTATAGATTGGCGCAAAAAGTTAGATAATAAAAAAAGGTTCCAAAACGGAACCTTTTTCTTTACTTGGATTCGCCCAAATATATTCCCATGTTGTATGCCACATCTAATAATGGGTCGTTTGGCGACACGTATGCGTTCGATGTCATTAAGTCTGGGATTTTTGGATCGTGAACAACTTCGCCGGCATTAATAAAGTCAGATAAAGTAACTGTTCTGCATTCGTCGCCAATCAGGGCGGTCATCACATATGTTTCATTGTTAGCAATTGCGTTTAGTGCGCAATCGGCAAAACGGGTCGCCAGTAATCGGTCGGCGGCGGTTGTGTCCCCTGCCCGTTGTGTGTGTTCAGGAAATGCCGTACGATTCAAAATGCCCGCAGCGGTCAGTTTGCGTGAAATCATATCTGCGGGACGGCCCGAATGACCGCGTAATGAAATTCC
>JAZTWA010000009.1:0-56489 GCA_045635585.1 Candidatus Enterousia sp. | reverse complement strand
TTCCGGGTGGTATTCATATCGGTCACCCAAGACAGTCGCCAGGTTTTCGCCACTGTAATATGGAACATACTTGCTGACCCGCCACAGGCGAATATCCCACACACAGCGAACACGCGCCGCATCCAACACTTCCAGAAATGCTTCGTGGCTTTTACCACTAAAACCGATTGTAAATATCTTTGGCATGTGGTGATTATACCCTATCTTTCGTAAAATAGTAATTAGTATGATGAGGTCTATTGATAAGTAATGATATATATTTGAGCTGTGATGTACATAACTTGTCTATTGAAAAAAAATGATTTTTTGATAGAATGCATAAAAAAGAAGAAAAAATGAGAACGGCTGTTGTTGATTTGTTTTGTGGGGTTGGCGGATTAACTTGCGGTTTGCGCAAGGCTGGCTTAAAAGTGGTTGCAGGTCTTGATTTTGATCCAACTTGTAAATATGCATATGAAACAAACAATCATGCTAAGTTTATTAATGCGGATGTAGCAAAGTATCCATCAGAAAATATCGCTTCTCTATACAAAAATTCCGATGTTAAAATATTAGTAGGCTGTGCTCCCTGTCAAACATTTTCAACACAGGCGAACAAATATAGAAAGAATATCAATAAAGAAACCGATGTTCGTTGGAATTTATTGCGGGCTTTTGCAAATCATATACAAGCAATCAACCCAGAAATTGTCTCAATGGAAAATGTACCTTCATTACAACATTTTGAAATATTTAGAGAATTTAAAGAAACTCTGGAAAAACTAGGATATTTTATAAGCTATCAGATCGTTGATTGTGCAAAATACGGTTTGCCGCAAAAACGTAGAAGATTGGTATTATTGGCTTCCAAATTAGGCATTATTAAGCTGTTGCCACCAACGTCAGAGTATTTTAAAGAAAAGCGCACTGTTCGAACAGTAATTGGGAGATTGCCAACGTTAAAACATGGACATGCAAATAAAAAAGACCCATTGCATAGATGTGCGGGTTTAAGCGACATAAACTTGAAACGTATGAAACAGTCTAAACCAGGTGGAACATGGCGAGACTGGGATCCTGTTTTATTGCCAGATTGTTATAAGAAAGATTCCGGACAATCTTTTACAAGTGTTTATGGAAGAATGGTATGGGACGAACCGTCTCCGACCATAACAACACAATTTTTTTCTTTTGGCACAGGACGTTATGGACACCCCAAACAAGATAGAGCGCTTTCTCTTAGAGAAGGGGCTTTATTACAAACATTTCCGGAAGATTATACCTTTTTTGAGAATGAAGAGCGTATGTCTATTGCGACCATTAGTCGTCATATTGGTAATGCTGTTCCTGTTGATTTAGGATGGATAATAGGCGTTTCAATTAAAGAGCACTTAAATGAGAATGGAAAGATAAATAGGGCTGTTTGTTAACAAAAGTCTTGTAAGTTTTGTCTGTTTGGTATATATTGCTCGTAAATCAAGGGGTTAGCATGCCAGATAATAATACGTTAGAACTGAAGTTTGATCCTCGTACAATAGAACATTTAGGAATTAAAATGTATTCCAGATTACCATTTGCATTAGCTGAGTTGATTGCAAATGGATATGATGCTGCTGCAGAATCTGTTGAAATAAAGCTGTATGATTCAGAACCAGAAAATAAAAAAATAGTCATAAAAGATGACGGAGATGGCATGTCTTTTGAAGAGGTGCAAAATAAATTTTTAATTATAGGTAGAAAACGTAGAGACGAGGATGATGGACGATACAATTCTAAACGTAGAAGAATAACCGGACGTAAGGGATTGGGCAAATTGGCTTTGTTTGGAATAGGTAAAACTATACAAATAGAAACGACTAAGGCAGGAGAACCTAATATCACGAAATTTGTATTAAATTGGGATGATATTTTGAATGAAACAGGAGGTATTTACAATCCAGTAACAGAATTTATTCCCAAAGCCGATGTCAACAGTCAAGGAACCAAGATAACTTTATCTGGTTTAACCCGAGTTTCTAGTTTTGATTTGTTTGATATTGCTGTTTCTATTTCTAAATTGTTTAATTGGCCAGGGAACGATTTTACTGTAAAAATTTCTAAAAATGATTCTGAACCAATAGTTTTGACGAGAGCGATGAGGTATGATGGAATAGATAGAGAGTTTGAATGGGATATTCAAGATATAATATCATCAATTGACGAAGATTATGAATACAAAGGGGAGTTAAAAGGTAGAATAATATCATCAAAAAAACCTATAAAACAAGACTTGCGAGGAATTACTCTGTATGTAAATGGACGTTTAGCTAACATACCTAGTTTTTTTGGGATGTCTGAGGCGGGGCATACTTTTTCTTATATGTCTGGTTGGATAGATGCAGATTTTTTGGATGAAATATCAGAAGATGTTATTTCTACCGATAGACAATCGTTAAATTGGGATTTGCCGGAGGCTGAAGAGCTAAAAAGATATTTGCATAAAATAGTCAAGTTCCTGGTCAGAGATTGGAGTAGAAAGCGCAAAGAAGCAAAGCAAGTAAAGACTTCTGAAAGAAGTGGTATAAATATTAGAAATTGGGTTGATAGTGTCCCAGAAAATCTTCGGGCTAAATTACAAGAAACTATAGATAATATTTCTGATAGGCCAGAAATTGAAGATGAAGATTTTTCTTGCGTTGTTCATAATATGTACGATTTGATTCCACCATATACTTACTATCATTACAGATGGTTGCACTCTGATATACGTGATGCATCCCAAGATGCATATAAACGCGGAGATTTTTATGAGGCCTTTACGGATGCCATGAAAAGGTATAGAAATGCAGTTAAAGACAAAGCTTGTGTTGGCGGTAGCATGGATGATTATGCACTAATGTCACATGTATTTTCAAATGTTTTGTCGCTAAAAGATGATTATTGCATTCGTCCAAATGGCTTACCTTTTGATGCAAGAACTATAAAAAATATACAGGAAGGTCAAAAGTTCCTGGCTATGGGAATTGTTCAGGCCGGGAGAAATGTTGTTGCGCATGAGGAAAAAAAAGATTTAAAACTTACAAATTTATTTTCAGAAGCAGATTGTTTAGACTTATTAAGTTTGTTGTCCCATTTATTCAAAAGATTGGATCAGTCGGTGTCATCAAGTTAGCTTTGTTTAGCTTCTAGCTTCATAACGATTTGCAACTCATCATCAGTGATATAGCAACGGTCGGTCATAAAAGGGAAGTTCTTGGACCGGATATTTGCAAATTCGTAAACAGACCCAGCAATATCACCAATAATCGCACCAAACAGCATAGTTTTCTCCTTTTATGTCACTTTAGGACATGTGGCCCAAATGTCAACTCGTTAGTTTGACTCACTCAACCTTAATCCTTGTAATTAGTTTGACTCACTCAACCTTAATCCTTGTAATTAGTTCGCGCTGGTTAAAAAAGCATTATGATAACAGTTCGCTTTTACCAGACCGATGCCTATGACACTATAACAGGCCAGGTCACCCGAATAGACCCCGAATACCGATACATCACCATAGTCAAAACCAAAATCCCCTTTGACGACATCACCGAAGTATCCAGCCCCGAAATCCCGGATGGGGAATGAAAAACAGTGATATAAGCTTTTAGGCTATTTATTCCCTTTGGCACGGTTGTGGGTTTTGCACAGCATTTGGCAGTTGTCGATGCTTGTGGCGCCACCCTTGGACCAAGCAGCAACGTGATCTGCATCCATTTCATTGGGCTTCCAAATTTTACTTTTGTTTGCATCATGTCCCAGCGCACACAATGGACAATTTGATATATGTTCGTATTCTGCGTCTTGGGTTTGCTTTGCATAAACAGCACGCTTTGTCGCTTCGTCAAAAACGCGTACGTCTAACAACTTTGTATCTTCACAACCGCTTAAAATGTATTCAAATACACCTTTGCGATTTTTAACGTACGGGTCGCCGTATAACTGTTTAACCATCGCATCCACTTTGTTTATGTCATAGGCCTTTTTATGACATTCTTCGTATAAACGGCCCCAATCTAACCCACGCATTTCAGATTCTACATTTTTAAACACGCTTTCAATCCAGTTTAATACGCTGTTAAAATATGTTTTTAATTCGTTTATATTTGTATCTTGACGGTGCGAACTCATATAATCGCCAATGTTTCCTTTGCTTACCCATTCCAACGCGGTGTGTAAAAAGTCCTGACGATTGGCACTGCCGGAAATATAAGAAGACCATTTTTGAATATTTGCATTTTGGCTATTACTAAACTCTTCTTTTGCCATAGTCACAAATGGTCCAGAATAAACAGCGTTTAATAGCTCTTGGTTATTTAATGGTATGCCTGCGATATTGATTGTTTTAAACCATTCTTTGATTTCTGTTTCTGTACCACTGCATTCATAAATCAACAAAGTGGTATTTAATATACGGTCTTTAATGTCTTTTGCTAACCCAGAAAAGTACTGTTGCATTCCATTCTGGTCTTTGATAGCGAATTTATCGGTCAGGAAACGCCCGATACTAGTTATACGCTGTTGTCCATCCAATACTTCAAATTCATTATCATTTACCTTATTAAAGTAAATAATTCCTAACGGGTACCCTTTGATAATGGAATCTATAACGCCGGCTTCACGGTTTTGTTCTGCATATATGTAATTACGTTGGTATTCTGGTTGAATAGTTAGTTTACCGGCCATTCCAAACAGGCCTTTACCCTCTAATTCATTATACACAAACCCATCGCAAATTTCACGAATTGTTATGTCTGTGCGTAATTCTGTTTTCATTGTACACCACCTTTCTTTTTGCGTATTAAAATTCTACGGTATAAAGTTTTACCATTGATTACATTTATATCGTCTGCCATTTCACAACCATCGTGATATCTACTATCACTTATAATCTCAAACTGTTCTGGGCAATATTTATCTAAAAATGTGATTGGAACCCCCATAACCCCGTCATAATCCGATGGTATAGCGTCCGAAAACGGTACTTCTAGCGCGTCGTAATTATCGTATTTTTGGTATTCCTGCCCGCGTATTTCTTTATGTTTACTGTGTTTAATATTTTCCGCCATTGTCATCAATTTTAATGGCTGGTGACGACGTCCGTGATCCAAATTGGTAAACCAACGAATGTACGGCAAATTTATATATCTATTACCTTCATCATCATATTTCACGTGCGCACTTGTCATATTCCACCACGACGGAACCCGTAAATCTACCCCACCACTATGAATACTTGCGCCTAGCCACATTTTATTTGCTTTTATGAGCGGAAACATATCTTTAAACGTAATCGCATTCTTGTTGCCCATAATCAAAAAAGATTTATTGGCTTCAAAAATCCACGCAACAAATTCCCTAAACAACGAGAAAGGTGGATTTGTAATAATTATATCTGCTTCGTCACGTAATTTTTTTATTTCGTCACTTCTAAAATCGCCATCGCCATCTAAATACCGCCATTCCAGGTCGTTTATATCAATGCGGCCACTATGGTTTGTGTCGCGACAAAGGGTAAAGATTTTTCCATGTGTTTTGGTTTTTTGTTCATTGTACTGTCGTGATGCATATTCAAATAAAGTTGGACAGTAATCATTGCACCCATCAGGGCCTTTAGACAAGCAGGCATAACTAGTTGATATCAGCTTTTTTATGCCGAAACGCTCAAAGTTTTGTGCGAAGAATTTTGTAAAATTACTCCATTCTGGGTCGTCGCACGGCAATAATATAGTTTTACCACGAAATACATCGGGATTATATTCCAAATATGCGTTTACTTCTTTTTGTATGTCCGAATATTGCGTATAAAATTCGTCATTTTTGGCTTTCTTCGCCGTTGTTAGTGTCTCATTGGCCATTCAATCACGATTAATATGCCTATTCTTTATGGCCAAATACATATTGAAAGAATAGGATTTTTTGTATATTATATCACGTATATGAACAGGCAAGGAAAGGGTCATTAAACGTTATTGAGATATCTGTTCAGTGTTCGTAAACTTACATTTATATTTTTAGCAACATAGGTTTTAGTGTGGCCTTGTGCAAGTAATTGTGTTGCAAGTCCGTGTTTCCCATCCATTGCATGTTTTCTATTTTTGCTGCCAAAAGGTCTGCCTAGCTTACGGCCAGATGCTTTTATTCGTGCCAGAGATTCACGGGTGCGCTGGGAAATCATGTCTCTTTCGATTTCGGCGGCCATACCAAAGGCAAAGGCTAGAACCTTTGATTGAAGTGTCTCGTCTAATGAGTAGCCGTCCTTTACTGAATAAACACGTACATTTTTATCCAGCAGGCGTTTCAGAATATCAAACAGCATAAACAACCTGCGACCAAATCGTGATAGTTCAGATACTATAATTACATCCCCTGGTTGAATTTGCTTTAATAATTTACCTAGTTTTCGTTTGTTGGGCTCGACAGTTCCCGATATGCCGTCGTCGATGATGTATTTATCGATGGCCAGGCCCAGTGCGCGGGCCTTGGCTTCGACACCCATGCGCTGGTTGGCGGTGTCCTGGTCGTCTGTGCTGACACGTAAGTATGCGTATATCATTGTTTCTCCTTTGATTCACTCAACCTTAATCCCGGCGATTAGTTCGCGTTGGCGGGATGGGGAGATGTTGCCGTAATTGCATCGGGTGGTGCCGATACTGCTGTGGCCAAAGTCTTGTTGCAGGGCGACTATGCGGTCGTCGTGCGTTATGTTTTCAATGTGTCTGGCACGGGTGCGGCGGACACTGTGAATGCTTAGTGGGGCCAGTCCATTTGCCACACATGCGCCGTTAAATATCTGATTGGCGGTGCATACGGATATTGGCTGGGGCTTTACAATGCGTTCAAAGATGTTCATTTGGAACGGATTGGTTGCAATCTTGGGAAAAAGCGGGTCTGATTTATCAAAATCATATTCATTGACCAGCATGTCCCGCCAATCCAGTACAAATTGCCGCAGGTCTGGGATGTTAAGCAAGGTCGCCTCGCGTGCACGACAGAACTTTACATTCTTGATTTTGCGTGGGTTTATGTCCAGAAAGTATGCACCAACCAACGGCTCCTGCATAATCGTATCAATTCGAAAGTTACACAGTTCGCTTACACGTGGGCTGGTCAGTATTACCAGTGCAACCAGTGCCCGATTTCGCAGGTCTGTCACTGTTTGCGCTGGCATAGTACGAACGGCATGCAACAGTTGTGAATATTCGTGATGCGGTTTATATCCAGATGCGTTGGCACGATTAATCTCGTTCCGGGTCAGGGTCAGATAGTCGGCATCGTTTCGGCGAATGCGGCGGCCAAATGGCTCGTCCGCCAGCCAGCGTATGAACTTTTGCGTTTCGGATGTTATCCGGTGCATATAGCTGGGGGATACCGACTGTTGTCGCAGATTGGCCAAGAATACCTTGGCCATGTCTGGGGTATATCGATCCAGGTCTTGAAAGTCCGTTAAAACCTCGAACGCACGCAGATATTTGCGCAGGGCAAGCAGGGTCTTGTTATCGGCCAGCTTGGTCCGGCGGACGTGTTCCAGGTATTTTTTAACGATACGTTCGTTACCAGGATTGTATTTGCGATGGTTAGATTCGTTCAGAATTGATTGCATCGTATACTTCCTTGGCTGTCAGACGTACCGTTTCCATCTCAACTGGTGTCATGGTTTGTGTTAGGGCCACATTCTGATATATGCCGGCAATATAGCGGGCTGTGCTGTCGACATCACTGCAATATTCCTTTAACCCCAACAGGGTCAGATAGTCATTACCCAATACATAGTTAATCTGGAACAGGGACGGATGTGGCCCCTTGCTATATTCAATTCTTGTTAGCATTTGTATCTCCTTTTTCTTCAAATTTCATAAATTCCTGGTTGCAGGATGTTGCATCATTGTCCCCGTCATCGAGTCTGCAGTTTAGGCTAGAATCCAGGGAATGGGATATACACGGTGATTCAGTTAAGCGGAATTCGCGTTTCAGTCGTGAAATATCCGCAATTTTGTAGACTTTGTGCATCTTGCAACCGCAAACCGGGCATATGCCACACATGTTGGGCAGGGTCGGGTGTTCGCGTGAAAACCATATAACCTTGCCCTTTGGTATGCGGGCCTGGCGACAGTGCAGACAATAGAACTGGTGGAATTCGATTGGACAACGATTTTTGTCGTTTTCATTTAACAGAAAATCTATCAAATTCGTCCCACGAATAAGTGTTGGTCGCTTGTCGTCAATTGTGGTCAGGCCGTTTGCAATCATCTGGCGCACGGTGCGTTCAGAACGATTAATCATCTGGCATACTTCGGGTATCGAATATGTACCCATGTACGAGATTTGTTGTACGTTATACATTTTCGCCCCCTTCGTCTAACTTGTTAATCAGCTGGCGTTCAATCCACGCATCCAGATCGGATTTGCGGTACCGAATACGGTTCCCCCAGCGAATGAACGGCAGAGTGTTTTTGCCACAATGGCGCCAACTGTTTAACGTCCCGACAGTCGTCCCCAGATACTGAGCCGCCTGACGTTGGTTAAGGATATCTGTTCCTATTTTCATCGTTTTACCTTTATTTTTATTAATTGATAGTTATTTGAAAGCTTTCGATAATAATTAAAACCACTAAAGGCAAAAAAACAACTGTCAGCTTAAGCTGACAGTTGGCAATAAATCCAGTAGATACAATGAATTAAATTTTGTTTTTTTGTTTTAAACATTCCAGTTCATACAGGTCTAACAGGCGTTTGGGCATCTGAATCTGATTCGTTTGGGCGCACTTAAGAAACTCGTTTTTTATGCAATCGCTATCTGCATATTTGCCCCAATCAAACCCTTCTTCTTCGCCGTAAGTCTGATAGTAGTCAAGGTAGCCCTTGTAGAGATTGGCAAGGGATTTTTCGGTGCTGTGTACCGCTTCGCCCCCAGAACGTGTTACCATTTCATGTTCCAGTTCACGTGTAATACGATGAATGATTCCAACCAGTTCGCCGTATTTTAGAATCTGGTTGTTTTTAAGGGCAGATGCGGCAAATTCTGTCAGGTAAAATATAATCGCAGCCCTTATTTTATACGGTTTTATGCCAATCATATCTTCTATGTTGCGCATGCGTCTGGTTCTTTCTTTGCCGTCTTGCAGTGCCACAAACATAGTATTTGTTTTCTTGTGTTTGTTGATTTGATTGTTAATAAGGTGGTTTATTGCGCCCTGAACACATCTGTCAAATTGTGGACAATATACCGGGTCAGAGTCTGTTATCTTGGTAGAATATATCCTGAACATGTTATAGATGTTTTCATGGGCCGTGCGTATCAAATTGAGCCCAGCCGTCAATAACAGGTTTAGTTTTTCAAGTTGCCAGTCTTCCAGTTCAATGCCGAATTCATCGTAGGTAAAGTCGGTAAAAATAAGATTGTGCGCAAAAACAAGACAATTTTGTATCTCGGTTGCCCGCAGGCCAGGGGCGGCATTAAAAAAGGCACCATAATCACGTATTGTTACAAATGGATAATCCGACAATTTTTCCATAAAATTTCTCCACTGATGGATTTTTATTTTTTCAGCATAATAAAAATTTATCGATATTCAAGGAATATTCGCCATGTCGGCCGGTAGCAAACGAGTAGCAAAAAATTTTTTGTCAATTTTTGTAGATTGGATAAAACAATAAAAATCCCCTTGAATCAAGGGGTTATTCTGGTGCCGGTTGTCGGACTTGTACCAACGACCTACTGATTACAAATCAGCCGCTCTACCAGCTGAGCTAAACCGGCGTTGCCCCACAATTATACATATCTGTAAAACAAACGCAAGCAAAAAAATCATAATTTTTTAGAATGTTATTTTTTGCTGAATTATTTGATTTTTTAAATGTATTTTAGTATAATTAACATGACAAAATACAAGGAAAAGAATATGATATTACTATTCAATAAACAATATAGACAAGAAAACGCTTTGATTTCTGATTTGGCAAAAAAAATAAAAAAATCAGAAACGTTGAAACGTGAAATTCGTAATAATGATGAAATTTATAAATTAGACACCATAAAAATAACTTTTTCAATTTTGGACAGAACGATCGTTGTGTCAGAAAATAAGCCACATGGACAAAATATTGTTAGTATGGATTGCAAGTTTGTAAACGGTTATTCAGAGGCGGATGAACTGCAACGTGCGCGATTTTCAATGTTCAGCCGTTTAATAGAGATGGCGCGTCAAACATATAATAAAAAACTGGAAAAGACAAAAGAGTTTGAAAAGGGGAAAGAAAAGGTTCGCAACAAGCAAAAAAGTCTTGAACAGATTGCAGCTGAAAAAGCGGTAGCAGAAGCGGCGATAACAAATGCGCGCCAAAAGTTAAAAAGTTTATAAGCAAGACGGGCGTTTGCCCGTTTTTATTTTAATAAAATCCTTGCCTTTATAATTATTTGGGGCAAAATAATAAGCATGAATACAAAATTACCTGAACTTTTGGCGCCTGCGGGTACGTTGGACGCCTTTAAAACCGCCATCCTATATGGTGCCGATGCAATTTATGCTGGGTTGCCCGGTTTTTCTATGCGTGCACGCGCAAAAATCAATGTCGAAGAAGTTAAACAAGGTATTGAACTGGCGCATGCTGCTGGTAAAAAGGTGTATCTGGCATTTAATTTATTTGCGCATGATCATGAATATGTGAATATGCCACGTGTTAGCGAGGTTATAAATTATCTGCGGCCTGATGCGTTGATTGTATCTGATCCTGGAATTGTGATGTATGTTCATGAAAATCATCCAGATATCCCAATTCATATTTCAACCCAGGCGAATATTTGTTCGGCAAAAACTGTAAAGTTTTGGCAGAATGCGGGTGCGAAATTATGCGTGTTAGCACGCGAAGTATCGCACAGTGAATTTCGTCACATACGTGAAATGTGTCCTGATATCGGTTTGGAAATATTTGTTCATGGTGCAATGTGTATGTCTTATTCTGGTCGCTGTTTATTATCAAATTTTATAACAGGTCGTCCGGCAAATCGTGGTGCGTGTGCGCAACTTTGTCGTTGGAAATATGATGTTATTTTGCGTGAACGCGATAGCGGGGTTGAAATGCCGATTGACGAAGATGAACGTGGCGCATATATCATGAATTCCAAAGATTTATGTTTAATGCCACGTTTGGCCGAAGTTGTATCTGCAAATCCAGATAGTTTGAAAATCGAAGGGCGCAATCGCAGCGAATATTATGTCGGCAGTGTGGTTCATGCATATCGTTGCGCGTTGGATGCATATGCGCGTGATCCCGAAAACTTTGATGCAACTCCATTTATGGAATCGTTGAATCGTTTGGAAACACGTGGATATACAACTGCTTTTTTTGATGGTCCGGTAACCCCAGATGCGCATAATTACGAAACAACACGCAGTACGTCTGATTATCATGCGGCGGGTGTTATTACCGCGGTGGATGATGATAATATTACATTTGAATTGCGTAATGAAACGCGTATTGGTGATGAAATAACATTTATATTACCTGGGACAATGGATTCTGTATCTGTAAAATTAGAACATTTGATAAATGCGAAAAATGGCGAAAATGTGGAAAAGTTGGCCGCCGGTATGGGTAACAGCATTTTGATACCACGTACATGGTTGGGCGATAAACATATTGAAAAATTTGTTCCGTATGTTTTGGCGTACAAGCATAAAAGATAAAAATCCCCGAACGGGGATTTTTATTTTAACATATTTTTTACGCATTTTTTTGCATGAATCAAAATTTTATTTTCTATTTGCGACCACAAAATCTGACCAAAGACTTTTGTTGTTGGATTAATTTTGTCCAAAAGGTATTCGTCATCAAATGTAAAATAATGTTTTGTACATTTTTTTACACATGTCGTGTTCAGTGTTCGTATTGCTTTCTTGCCATATCGATATATTGCATTCTGGGCCAGTAATGAACGTTCCGTTGCAACGTCGTTAAAGACGGACTTAAAATTATCTTTGTAAAAACTGGCTGCGCGCTCACAATAGTAATCGGATGTGTCATATATTTGTAGCATGGCATGCAACAGGGCGATATCTTCTGTTTTTGCCCCAATAAATTTCAAAACCTTATTTGAAATATTGTTTGTTGTATAATTTTTAATATCATATATTTCTGCTGCAATACGTGCAGATATTTCGTCCAATACGTATAGCATAATGTATGTATAGCACACTGCGCCCGACATATTCATGTGTGAACCTGCCTGGGTATTATGATTATGTCGCATTTCGTGCGTCAGTGTTTTTTCTTTGGTGTTATTTGTCTGTTCTATTGCGCGGTACAAATATCCATTTGGATTCAGATTTAAAGATGGGGCAATTTCATAATGATAAATAATAATTTCTGGTTGTTCGGGTTTGTTTTCTGCAAAAGACCAAGAACATGTATGACTGCCACTCAGTATTGCGCCATCCGTTACATACTGAGAAATGTTTTGCTTGTTTAAAATAACGGTTTCGTATCTTATTTTCATAAACGAAATGTTATCGCAAAAAGTTTGTTTGTCAATAATAAGAAAAAACACCCAAACAGGGTGCTTTTATTTTACTGGCGGATGGTGAGGGATTCGAACCCCCGGTGGAGTTGCCCCCACAACGGTTTTCAAGACCGCCGCATTCGACCGCTCTGCCAACCATCCGAAACTTGTTTGCGCACTCATTCTATATTAATTTTTTTCATAATGCAAACACAAAAATTCAAAAAATTTATCTGCTTGACAAAAATAATTATGTGTATTAACTTTTATGGGTAAGATATTAAGTAAACGGGAAATCAAAATGACCGCAGAACAAAAAGAGTTGTTAAAAGTTTATAATGATGCCAAGAAAAGATTATATGAATCTGATCCGGATGCGTCGTATGACAGACATGATACGCTATTAAATGCATATAAATCGGCCAAGGCCAATTTAATTGCTGCTGGATATAATCCTGATATGGAACGCGGATTGTTTGCCAAACTATCAAACTGTATCAAAGACTTGTGTGTTAAATGCAAGGCGCGCTGAAAAAATATTAAAATGAAAAAGGCAGTTATTTAACTGCCTTTTTTTGTGTCGATACGATAAATATAATCAATCCTGCAATAAACATTATTCCTGACAATAGTTGCCCCATGGTCAATCCCCATGATGTCAAGAATCCAATCTGTGCATCTGGGGCGCGGAATTGTTCACAAAGCATACGGAATATTGCATATCCCATACCCATTATACCGCCCAATGCACCGGGTTTTGTGCGCAATTTTGTAAACCTATACAGGCAATACATTATCATAAATAATATTAATCCTTCGGTTGCTGCTTCATAAAGTGGACTGGGGTGTCGCGGAATAGGGGTGTCGCCATTAAATACCACTGCCCATGACGCATCGCTGGGGCGACCCATTACTTCGCGATTAATAAAGTTCGCAATTCGTCCAAAGAATAGGCCGATGGGTGCAACCACCGCCAGTATATCTAATATTGCCCATGGATTAATCTGGCGACGCTTTGCAAACAAGAATACAGACGTTATAACACCAATCAGACCACCATGAAAGCTCATCCCGCCATGCCATACGGCAAATATTTCCAGTGGGTGTGTTATAAAAAATATTGGGTCGTAAAATAATACATACCCCAATCGACCGCCCAAAATTACCCCAAAAACAACATATGTTAATAAATCATCCAGTTGATTTTTGTTCAAAGATATAACTGATTTTGGTGAATTGGTTAATTTTTTAAAAACCCAATATCCAATAACAAATGCGGCGATATACGCCAACGCATACCACCGCACATCAAAACCCAAAACGGAAAACGCAACCGGTGAAATTGGGTTTATTATGATTGCCATAATTATCTTTGTTTAGAATTTGCCAATGAATGATTGATGTTATTCAATGTTTCCTGCAATCTATTCAGATACTTTTGATCTGGGTTCTTGCTTGCTTTGGCTGCATTCAATTTGTTTTCGATTTCGACTCGTTTATCTTCTAATGCTTCGATTGTTGCGCGTTGAATTCTGTTGCCATAGAAAATACCATATGTACTATGTTCATAAAATGGTACGCCGTTATAGTCTGTAACAATAATTGGTTTCATATTTGCTTTATCCTTTGGTGTTAAGTTTTTTGCGAAACGAATATTAGGCAAAAAAACATCGTCTTTTTCGTTGTGGTTTTTGTCCACTTTCGGGCTTCGTTGCGCAGTAAACTTTATTTCCGACATGTTCGTTCCTGTTTGTCTTATTTAGTGTTGACGTGCCAATGTTCCTTCCAAATTAGAAACAATTTCGCGCATTTTCTTTATGCCTTTTTCGTTTTTGTTGGCAATCATTTCTTCCAGTTTTTTCTGAGCTTTTTTTAATTCAGACTTTAAATCGCTAATAACAGCTTCTTTTTTTGGTGCTTTGGTAATGTCTGGCTTTTGTCCAACACGCAATGTATGCAAACGTCTGTCTTGATCATATTTAGTTGACATAATAAAATCCTTTTTTCATCTTGAAATACACATTTCATTGTATTATATATTTATCAAATAACAAGGAGAATTATTCATGATTACTAAAAAAAATGCTATTCGTGATGCTTCTGCGCATTCTGCGGGTGGAATTGAACTGTATTTAAAGCGTATTTTTGCCTTGATGTTTGGTGCGGTTGGGCTGACTGCTGTGGCGGCATATTTGACAATATGGGGCGGTGGTTTACAGTATTTATTTAATTTTCATACTGGTGGCATGTCTGTGTTGTACTATATTTTGTTGTTTGGCGGATTGGTATTGTCTATCTGGGCCCAGGTGCGTGTATTCAGCATGCGTCCATCAACCGCGGCGTTTTTATTGGCGTTGTATGCGGTTTTGATGGGGGTAACGATGACACCGTTGGTTGCGGTTGCATTGTCTGTTAATCCGTCTTCTATATTGATGGCATTTATTGTGGCGGCTGCGATGTTTGCATGTATGGCGATGTTTGGTTACAAGACCATACGTGATTTGTCATTTATGGGCGTATTTTTGACCATGGGCATGATTGGCTTAATCTTGGTTGGTTTGGCATCGTTTATATGGCCGGCAATTATGGGTGGTGCATTTGGTACAATTGTTTGCTTTATTGGTGTATTGATATTTGCATTATTTACGGCATACGATATGCAAACGTTAAAGCGCGCATATGCGGTTATTGGTGATACAGAACGTCGTAACCAGTTATCTGTTCTGGGGGCGTTACATTTGTATATATCGTTTATCGCTATGTTCCAGTATTTATTAAGTTTGTTCAACAGAGATTAAAAAAACACAAGGGGAAGAAAATGGCATATAAAATAGATAACACAAAATGCATTGGCTGTCATACATGTATGGGCATTTGTCCTGTTGCGGCGATTACGGTTGGCCCAGATGGCAAATGCATAATTGACAAGTCGAAATGTTTATCATGTGGCACATGTGCGGCGGTATGTCCGGTTGGTGCGATTGGCCCTGATATGTAAGCAGCATATAAACGGGGTACGCCCCCCGTTTTTTTTATTGTAAAAGTACAAAAACTGTATAATATATAACCGTATTAAACACTAGGGGTAAGAAATGCCAGCAAAAACAGTTAACGATATCGTTGCATTATGTAAAAGACGTGGATTTATATTTACGGGTTCAGAAATATATGGTGGATTGGGCGGAACATATGATTATGGTCCATATGGTGTTGAATTAATGAAGAATATCCGTAACGCATGGTGGAATTCGATGATTTATTCACGCGACGACGTCGAAGGCTTGGATGCGGCGTTGATTACAAATCGCTTGTTGTGGAAGTATTCTGGACACGAAGCGGGCTTTTCTGATCCGTTGGTTGAATGTAAAAAATGCGGTGCCCGCATGCGTCAAGATAAAATGAAAGATTTGACCAAGTGTGACAATTGTGGCAGTGCAGATATCACTGAACCGCGCGCATACCAGTTAATGATGGGCTTATCTATTGGTGCGACATCTGATGGCGCAATAAATGCCTATTTGCGTCCTGAAACCGCGACAACAACATACACTAATTTCAAGAATGTGTTGGATGCCAAACCGCATAAATTGCCATTTGGTATTGCGCAAATCGGCAAAGCGTTCCGGAACGAGATTTCGCCACGTGGTTTTGTGTTCCGTATGCGCGAATTTGAACAGGCAGAAATGCAATATTTTGTAAATCCGTCAGATGATGAAAAATTTCATAAAATGTGGATGGATGAACGTATGGCTTGGTGGGTAAATGTTTTGGGTATTCCTGCGGAAAAATTACGTTTCGCGCCACATGATAAATTGGCCCACTATGCCAAGGCGGCATATGATATCGAATATGAATTCCCAGATGGTTTTGATGAAGTCGAAGGTATCCATAATCGTCAGGATTTTGACTTGGGTTCTCATACCAAGGCCCAAGGTGACTTTGAAATTCATGCAAATGTCATCGAAAATAAAGACAGTACAACAAAATTATCGTACAGTGACCCACAAAGTGGTGAAAACTTTATCCCATATGTAATTGAAACGGCAATGGGTGTAAATCGTGCAATGTTGGCGGTTATGCTCCAGGCATACACCGAAGAAGATTTGGGTGACGGTAAATCGCGTACTGTATTAAAATTAAAGCCATCGTTATCACCGGTCAAGGCCGCGGTTATTCCATTGGCACGCAATGTACCTGAATTACTGGATATATCAAATAATATCGTATCCGATTTGCGTAAGATGGCAATTGGTCGTATTGAACTAGAAAATTCTGGTAATATTGGTAAAAATTATCGCAGACATGATGAAATCGGTACGCCTGTGTGTATAACTGTGGATCATCAAACGATCGAAGATGGTACGGTAACATTGCGTTATCGTGACACGATGGCCCAAGAACGTGTTGCGATTTCTGATATTCGTTCACGATTGTTGGATATATTGAATTCATAAAAAATCCCCAGATTGGGGATTTTTTTTATTCTGTTGGTGACGTGGGAACAAAAACAGGCTCGTTATAAAAAGACAAGAACTTTGTTCCAGTGCCACAATAAAACATTTTCATTGAATCCTTGTATTCACGCGTTGCTGCGGTCCATCGTGTATCAATATCGTTTTGTGCGCCTTGGTATGCGGTAAACGCGCCTAATGCGCCACCTGCACCTGCGCCAATTAATGTGCTTTTTGTTCGTGCCTTATTGCTGATGTCGATTATGCCACCGTCATCTGCGCCACGTGTCATTGGCTTAAAGTTTTCCATTTTAAAGTCATCTGGTAACGTCAGTACGGTTTGCTGACCATCTGTACCGCGTCCAACAATATCTTCTTTGGTTTTTCCCAAGAAATCCTTGTTCCAATCTGCTTGCTTGTACCCAAACGTCTTGTCGTCTTTGACATTTATAATCATTGCAGGAATTAATTTAGTTACACGTTCAGCACTGCTAAGTTTCAAGTACCTTTTTTCGCCTTCGATGTATCCCCCTTCTAGAACCATTTTTCCCTGGTTGTTCAGTGTGTATTTCTTACCCGTTTCTTTTTGTTTTACTTCGGCCAAGATTGCTTCAAAAGATTTTTTGGTTGTGTTATCTTTTTCGTATTTGTTGATACTATTGTCTAAGTTTTCGTCATCTAACACCATATTGGTAAAGCGACCAGATTGGCAAACTTCTATACTATTTGTTTTCGTGCATGCCACCACTTCGTTTGGATTTGCCAAATTTACATATAATGTGGTGTCTGTGTTTACTTTTTCGGTTTGTTGGATGTTTCCCCACAGGCATGTTGAACGAACGTCGCCATCCAATGTGCATACTTCGATACGTAACACATCTTCGCCTGTTGCGGCCATATTACCAATTACTGCACCTGCGGCGGCATTGATACCGGTGGACATAATCATATCGCCTGCCACTTTGCCACCATATGTTCCGCCCAAGCCAACTGCAGCACCACCTGCGGCGCCGATTAAAGTTGTTGTTATTTTTTCTTTGTTTGTGCCAAACATTTTATCGCTATTTGGTGCGCTTTTGCCGGCCATATTTCCGCCAATTCCACCAACCAGTGCAGCCCCAATAACCTTTATTGCGGCATTTTGTTTTTGTTCCTGATTCATTATCGCAATAACGTCTTCTTTGGTCGGTGCTTTGTCGGCCGGAAATTCAACTTCGCCCGCAGCCAGTGTATATGAAAAATCAGGGAAATCAGAAACGTTACAGTTTATCGTATCACCTGCGGCCAAATTTGCACGTGCCAGAACTTGATTGTCTGTTGTTGAACGCAGTTCAATAACGGCGGTACATGTTGCGGGGCCCGAAACACCCATGCCAATGGTTGGTTTGGTCCATTCGAATTCACCAGTTGGATAAATCATAGAACAACTTTCTAAATCCGCCACAGAAACGTCGCCGGTCCCAGCAATAATATCCTGTGCGGTTTGTTCGCTTGTAACATTGATTGGTAAATCAGCGGGATCTGTTACTTGGCCTGCGGGATTCATTGTTGCGGCACGCATTTCATTAACCTGTTGATATGCCTGTGCATTACTGCGTGATGAATTTCCCACACGAATTGCGGCATTTGCACCATCAGATACGCATAATATCCCCAAAAAAGTATAAAATAATCCCAAGTTAACGCGTTTCATAATCTCTCTCGATTTTTATAAAATGTTGCTGGGCAGTCCCCCAGCAATCATTAAAACTGCAGTCGCATTCTGACGCCGACGTCAACCATCCCCAGTTTTCCGCTTTCATACCAATTAGTATAGTGGAAAACGCTGTCATATGGTGCTTCTTGTTCGCCGCCAACACCATCAGCCAACCATTCGATTTGCGACAAAACAATACTGCCCGATGTCTTAACCTTGCCCAGATTGGCATAACGCACAAAAAAGTCCATTTTTATACCGCCTTCCAATTCTGTTGTTAAACCACCCTCTAACATAAATGCCAACTGTTCGGTTGTGCCACCATTATGATACGCATAAATATCGGAAATTCCAGTCAATTGACCCGCGCCAGCATACAACGGGTCCATAACAGAATAGAAAGTGTTATCATAAACGACATAATCTGCGACTGTGTTCAACGAAATCCCAACCCCCGCACCAATGTATGGGCGCAAGGAACCACCGGCCAAATATCCTGTGAATGCATCAATGTTGTAATATATATTCAGCATGGTTGTATTCGCGGTAATTGCACCACCGTCAACCTGTGCCTCTATAAATCCACCATTTCCATCTGATGTTTGGACTGTGTTTGGATATGACAGTCCCGAATAACGTAAATATGAAAAATCGACACGAATATCGTTATTAATTGCCGCGCCAACAGATAGTTGTAATGGAATCATTGTGTCAGACGCAAAATTTGCCGCCTGAAAAGCACCGGGTACGGTATATGCATCTGCTTCACCTGTATAATCTGCAGATATTGATCCCATCAGCGATGCTGTATATGCCGCAGAAAAACCAACATATAATCCACTGTCTGCCAATCTTTCATAATCAGCCGGTTGGTAATATTGACGTCCCGCGGTTGTTTGAGATGATCCGACACGTGGCAAACCACCGGTTATGCGTGTTGGTTGTGCAGCCGCAACGGTATTATTGGGAATCGCGTACCCATTGTTATATCCATTCATATAACCATTGTTATATCCATTTGTTGCAACAACGCGACTGTTTGGGGACGGTAATTGATATCCCATTTGTTGGCCCAGTGCGTTCGCCTGATATGATGGATAGGCCGGATATGCCGCATTTGCGACAATCGGCAACGACAACAATGTCCCCGATAAAACGGCAGAAATGCTGAATTTTCTCATTTCCTTGTCCATATTCCTTTGGGGTTATTATATCATATATCATCACCCCCGCGCAAGTATTTGTAACAGAAATTGTAAAAAAATCCCACCGCATGGGTGGGATTTTGTCCAATATATTAATTAATTTATTTTTCTTTAGAACTGAACGTTCAGGCGTACACCCAATTCAGCTTTTACATCTGTACCATTTTGGGACAGTTTGTGTGCTTCGTCAAATGTGTATTCGCCATATACAGCAACCTGCATTGCGTCAGTCATTTGATATGCGGCGGTCAGACCAAATACATATTCATCAAAACCGTCTTCCATATCTTCAACTGCTGCTATCAGACCATCAACAACACCCTGTTGGAATGCTGTGGCTGTTCCTGCTACCGTTGCTGCGTCCATAGCTGCGACTGTTGCAGCTGCTGTTGCTTGTGGCATGCCTTTTGAAACCAATGCCATAACAGCGGCAGTACCCATTGCATCTGTGTCAACAGGGCCGACTTTGAATGCCATTCCTTCGACACCGTTGTCTGAATGGTGCTTGAATGTAAATGATCCGCCGATTGACCAACGATCATCCAATTGATAGAACATCTTCAAACCTGCATTAACTTCGGTTGCAGATTTCAAATCAACAGAAATTTCTGATGGGAATCCCAATTTTGTAATAGGTAATACACCACCAACCATGTATTGTGTTACATCAATTTCGTTGTTGTCGTTGCCAAATGTACGCAAAACTTCTGCGAATGCGGCCGCGCTGAATTTTGACCATGTTTTACCAACCTGGGTTCCAACGTGAAAGCCCCAACGACCATTTGAATAATTGTCATAATTAAAACCGTTATTGGTATATGCACCAGACATTGCGCTGATACCACCCAATTGTGCATCTGCGAACAAGTCCCATGCCCATCCATCTATTGTGTCGATTGCGCGGTATTTCAAACCTGCACGACCCAGATGCATTCCCTTGCGGTCAATGTCGCCGTCGTGTGTATAGCCGAATTTGCCATACAATTCCAAGTTATCCAAAATACCATACCCCAATTCTTCTTGGACACGCCAGATTGGGAATTCTGTTGCGCCATCATGATTTTTTGCAATCATGGCGTCTGTATCATCTGCGACTTTGTACATAACACCTGCAGATGTTTTGGAATACACTGTGCCTTGTTTTGGCATATACAGTGGGTTTTCCAAGTTGGCCGCAATCGCAGGTGCGCCCAATACGGACAATGCAACTGCTGCACTTAAAGTTTTTTTCATCATTTAACTCCTTGTTTTCGATGAAATTCCACACCCCCATTATTGGCAAGATGCAGGTTCGTATCCATACCGCCCATTCCTGGCAACAGTACGTTGTTCTGATACGAACGTTTTTATTCTTACATGACAATAGGATATATGTCAAAAAATCTTTTTCCTTGACAAGGGGGTTGAAAAAATATAGGGACGCATTATATATACTTGATGCATGGGGCATCGTTTAACTTTCAAGCAATAGGGGTTTATCATGAAAGTACAAACAAATGTCGCAGAAAAACAAGAAATATTCGTTATTGATGTTGATGCAAAGATTGCGCGTATTGTATCTGAATCAGATCGTAAAAATTTGGTTGATGCATATTTAAAATTATTTACAAATTTTTCCATATTAAATTGGACCAATGGATGTAGTTTGGGGTGTGCGTGGCAAAAAGGATTGGGTCAGTGCGGATCTTTTGTTGATGTAAAAAAAGCGGCAAATCCGGCTGCTCAATATTTAAAAAGTGTATATAAATCGCACAAGGTGTATTGGTCGCGTGTAATAATGACCAGTAAAATCAGTGAAAATAAAAATAATCTTGATGCATCTGTGGCTGCCAAGGTTCGTGCCAGTGCGATGAAGAAAATTCGTGAAACGATGGACTATATTAATTTGATATTGGGCAAGTATAATGAATACGCGTTTGCTATGAATATTGAAAAGGCGCATTTGTCGCAACATCAACAGTCTGTTCAGAATGCCAACGGTATGGCTATGCCCGTACCGCAATCGATGCCAGCGCCAGTTATTGAAAGGACACAGATGATGCCAGAAAAAGTGGCTGTGGAACAAGTTGCAGCAAAACCAATTGCGCGTCCAATTGTCAAACCGATGGAACAGGTTGTAGCGAAACCAGTTGTCCGTCCGGTTGCCAAACCGATGGAACAGGTTGTTGCGAAACCAGTTGCGCGTCCAATCGAAAAAAAACCAGATAATGCTATCAAGTTTATTGGTGCAAAACAAAAAGTAATAGAGCAGGGTGCGTGTATTCAACTTAATATGAAAAAGCAACAAATTAATTTGGTTGCTTTGCAAAACTTTGCGCAACGTGCCGCATAAAATAATAAAGGAAAGTGGTTATGTCTGATACAAATTTTGATAAAATGTTGGCGATGTTATCGGGGCAAAATGCGTCTGAATATATCAGCAAGCAGTTATCTGATGCAGATTGTCGGCAAATAGATAATGCGATTGATTTGTTATTTTCTGGGGTTTCTTTGCGCAATTGGCTGGCTGGGGGAAAACTGGGTGATGCTTGGCTAGGTGCGCTGGATTCAGTGCGTGAAATAATTTTTTCTATTTCTGCGGATAATGCAGCGACAGTTTATGCGCGCACATCTGTTTTTAATCATCGCAAGAAATGGCAAACGAAAATTGTCTCATCGCCACATTTTTATGAACTGATACAATGCCCACCAGAAAAGCGGGACTTGTGGCAACAAGATGCCGAAACCAAGATTCAAAATGCGATGGAAATCCT
The DNA here is from genome assembly GCA_045635585.1 of Candidatus Enterousia sp. Lineage (GTDB taxonomy): Bacteria > Pseudomonadota > Alphaproteobacteria > Rs-D84 > Rs-D84 > Enterousia. The sequence goes on along the minus strand of JAZTWA010000009.1, from coordinate 33,888 downwards.
AAAACGCAAGGTTTCTGAAATGCAAGGCGATGTTAATCAGTTTTGCTCGCCTCAACCGTACAGTAATGCTTGCGAACGTGTTGTTGAAAAAACAAATGAACATGAAAGAGAAAAATAAAATAAATTTTTGTTGACAAATAAAATAATTTGTGTAAAGTATTTGTCGAAATAACAAAACACAAAGGTAATAAATATGACAACAAAAAATAAAGTTATTATGCAATTAAACGATATCAGTCGTTCTTCAGGAATGGCAAATGCTGCTTTTTCTGACAAGTTGGTATCTGTAAATGGTACATTGGTATCTGGATTCAAGTTTCAGCGTAAATCCCAGTGTGCAAAATTGGCGTCATTATTAACATCGATTGGGCACGAATATACTGTGCATACATTTGGTGCCACAGAATATGGTGAATTACATATTGCACCGCGTCATACCTGTGATGCGATAAAGTTGTTTGCGGGTTGGCGTTCTGGTATTGTATATGATGTATTGTCGAATGGTGCATTACAAATGCGTGATAAATGGGCAAAAGCACGATAAAATAATACATACTGGATGGGGGCACATATGGCAATGCGATATTATGAAATTGTTTCGGAATTAAACAGTATCAGTCGTGATTATAACAGGTTTCGTGCTGTGTTTACTGACAATTTGAATTCCGATAAATGGGGCACTGTTTGTGGTTTTAAATATACATGTCATGCCCAGTGTGTGCGCTTGGGTGGGTTATTAGACCGGTTGAATATTTCGCATACATGTGTTCATCGTGTAACCGACGATCCGGGTTCTGGCCAAATTCACATTAATCCCAAAAAGGCCGATATAGCATGTAAGTTGTTTAAATATTGGCAAACCGGACAGATAGTAACCCCGCAATATAGTGGACGTTCTGATAGGGGAATTTTGTGGAATAAATTATATGGACGCACCCGTTAAATCAAAAAAGATGTCGAAAGACATCTTTTTTTATTCGCGCCAAATTACCGATTGAAAACCGGAATCAATTTTATTTCGCAAATCCGTATCGCTAAAAAATTGATCACGCATCATACATGTTGTTTTGCTTTGTTCGTCTTCAAAGTGTGGAATATATTTTTGTATGGCGATTTTTTTTACACCACGATCTGCCAACATATTCGTAATTTTTATCAAATCATTTTTGTCGATATATCGTGGGTCGCATGTGATGCGCACTTCCATATCTTTCTGTGTTTTCTGCCATATATCCAAACTGCGAATCATGTTGTCATACGCAATATGTTGTCCGGTCAAATCTGGATACTTTTCACGTGTTGCCTTGAAATCCAATCCGATCCAATCAATAACATCTGCCGCACGTTGCAAGGTTTCTGGGTAAAAACCATTTGTGTGTAATCCAATTTTAAATCCCATATCACGTACACGCTTCATGTATTCTATTGTGGCGTCGCCCTGCATTAATGCTTCGCCCCCAGAAAAAACAACTGCTTCCAGTTTTCCGATGCGTTGTTTTAACCATTCTATAATCAATTCCGGATCATATTCACCGTTGCCTATGGATAATAAATGGGGGTTGGAACAATATGTGCACCGCAAGGGACATCCGACCAAAAACAACACAGCGGCCAATTTGCCTGGGTAATCAATTGTGGTGAATGATACCAAACCCCCAATTTGGATTTCGCGCATTTCTTTATGCCGCTTTTTTTAACAAATCAGAATGTCTGGCACCTGTGCTCAGGCTATTTTCTTCTGTAAATGTTTTACGTTCACAGAATTCAGAATATTTACCAATATTAAAATTTTTCACTGGTCTGATAAAGCCCATTGAGCGGGAAAAAATTTCACATGGTGTTCTGTTTGCATTGTTAATCATAATTATATCCTCCCTTTCTTTATTTTCTGATTTGTTATGCGTTTTCTGATTTGCTGTCCTGATTTGCGGCATTTTCAGCATCACATTTTGGACAAAATTCATGTTTGCCTGGTAAATATCCATGCTTTGGGCATATTGAAAATGTTGGTGTCAGTGTCATATATGGCACTTTGTAATTTTCAAATATTGTGCGCACAATTTTTTGTGCCGCATCACCACTGGATACTGGTTCCCCCATATAAAGGTGCAACATTGTTCCGCCTGTATATTTACGCTGTAATTCTTCTTGGTGTTCCAGTGCTACAAATGGATCATCTGTAAAGTTTACTGGTAACTGTGTTGAATTTGTATAGTATGGTGCATCCTTGGTTCCGGCCGTAATAATGTCTGGAAAGTTTTTAACGTCTGTTTTTGCAAATCGATATGAACATCCTTCAGCTGGGGTTGCTTCCAAGTTATATAGGTTTCCTGTTTGTTCTTGGAATGTTGCCAAATTATCGCGGATAAAATCCATCACGTCCAAGACCAACTTTTTACCCATTGGTGTTGCAATATTTTCGCGATCGCCTGTAAAGTTACGAACCATTTCATTGGCGCCATTAACACCAATTGTTGAAAAATGATGATTCCAATCGCCCAAATATCTTTTTGTAAATGGGTACAAGCCACGTTCCATATTCTTTGAAATAATATCGCGTTTAATTTCCAGTGCGTCGCGCCCTAAATCCAACAATCTTTTTAATTCTGTAAATAATCCTTCGCGGTTGCCACGATGTATGTATCCCAAACGGGCCAAGTTAATTGTGATAACACCAATTGAACCTGTTTTTTCTGCGGAACCAAACAAACCACCGCCACGTTTCAACAGTTCACGAACATCCAAACGCAAGCGACAGCACATTGAACGCACATCTGTTGGATTCAAATCAGAATTCAAAAAGTTCTGAAAATTAGGAATTCCATATTTCGCTGCCAATTCAAACAGTGGCTTTACATTTGGGTGTTCCCATGGAAAGTCGTTTGTAATGTTATATGTTGGAATTGGGAAAGTAAATGGACGTCCCAATGCATCACCTTCGGTCATAACTTCCAAGAATGCCTTGTTGATGATATCCATTTCGTGTTGTAAATCGCCGTATGTAAAATCTACCTGTTTTTTACCAATAAATGGATGTTGATTCTTTAAATCTTCTGGGCATGTCCAATCAAATGTAAAGTTTATAAATGGTGTCTGTGTGCCCCAACGACATGGTACCGCACAGTTAAAGATTAATGTCTGCATCGCATTTTTTACGTCTGCATATGACAGATTGTCAATTCTGACGTATGGCGCCAAATATGTGTCCACTGATGAAAAAGCTTGTGCGCCAGCGAATTCGTTTTGTAATGTCCCCAAGAAATTCACCATGTGTGAAATCGCGGTCGCCATATGTTTTGCTGGTTCGCACTGTAAATAACCTTCAACGCCATTGAAACCTTCGTATAACAATTCACGCAAAGACCAACCGGCACAATATCCGGTTAACCAACCCAAATCATGCACGTGAATCGCAGCAGTTTTATGTGCTTCAGCAACCGCCCGCGGATAAAGGTTTAACCAATATTCCGCGGTAACACGTTCGCTGGTACGCAATATCAGCCCACCGATGGAATAGCCGACATTTGCATTTTCTTTGATACGCCAATTTGAACCACCGACGTATCCTTCGATAACTTCTACCGCATCAACCATTGATTCGCGAATTTCTGTACGTTTTTGACGATATATAATATATGCTTCGGCTGTCTTGTATGCACGCGCGTCCATCAAAGATTGAATAACAGTATCTTGAATTGCTTCGACTGTTGGCGTTTTTTCCTGAAATTTATCATCTAATCTTTTCAATACATCTTGTGTAATTTTCACAACTTCTACATCTGAAATTTCTGTTGTGACTGCAACTGCTTTTTTTATCGCTTCAAAAATCTTTTTTACATCAAAAGGAACCGTTTCACCGCTGCGCTTTTGTACCGCAACCAAACGAGTCTTTAACGTTGGTGTAATCTGAATTTGAATTTCATTTTGTGTTTCTGACATCTTATAACTCCAATTTTTTCTAAAAACACAACATATAGTGGTGATTTAACTATTCTGCTCACAATATATAGTTTAAAGAAAAAAGGTTCAACCAATAAAAACACAAAAAAAAGTTATTTTTCGCTTTACTTTTGAAAAAGCGGATTTTCTGCCCATTACAGCATGAAAACAGAATCGGGTATTTTATACTAATTGCGTGTTTGTATAAATAAAAAGAACAAAATTAAGCAACTGCTGATTCGGTTTTTGTAATAAAAATACAAAATATTGATAAAAAATAATTTTGAAGAACTATATATTGTATTTGTGTGCCGGTTGTATTTGGTATATTTAAGTTGTTTTTCCTATTAAAAGTGTATATATTGTACATAACCGTATCATGGTGATGCGGTGATACTTTAACTAACACAAGAGCATAATTATGATTGCTAAAAATATATATGAAATGCTGCATGATGTGTGTTCTCGGAACAAAGACAGTATTTTCTTTGTCAGACAAAACGAAACGTATGCAGATTTGTTAAAGAAGGTGAAACAGCGTGCAGTATTACTGGCGCAACGTTTCAAGATTAAAAAGGGTGATACGGTTGCGATTTTATCTGGCAATACACCTGACTTTTTACGTTCTTATTTTGCAATTACGTCCCAAGGGGCACGTGTATTGATGTTGGATACCGGTTTGCAACCATCTGAACACATCAATATGATGAAGCGTACAAATTGCAAATTAACATTGGCCCAGCGTCACTATTTTATTGATGATGCGCCATCGGAAATGTTTGATATTGAAAATATTGACGATACCGATGAAAATGATTTTACAATGGCTGATACCGAACGTGGCGATATCGCCCAATTGTCTTTTACATCTGGATCAACTGGTAATCCCAAGGTTGTGGGTCTGACGCATGAGAATTTATTATCGTTGGCAAATGGTGCCCAGTTTTATAAAGATGTGATTCTTCCACAATATACATTTTATGGTTTTTTACCGCTGTATCATATATATGGTGTTGTAATTAACATTATTGTGCCAATCGCACTCCAGGGTAAATTATTGTTACAGCCTGTTTTGAAACCACAAGAATTTATCAAAGACTTTAAACAATATAAACCCGAAGTAATTCCTGCGGTACCACGTATTTGGGAAGTGTTTTATAAAAAAATCGTTGATACCGCCAAGGATAAACATGCATGGACATTGATGCGTGTAATTGTATCTATGCGTCGCGTGTTGCGTGCAATTGGTTTGGGCTTTATTGTGGACAAGGTTACAAAGCCTGTACATGATGCATTTGGTGGTAATACACGTGTCTTGGTATCTGCAGGTGCAACATTGAAACCATCAATTCGCAAGTTTTATGAAAAGATGGGATTCGTTGTGGGCGATTGCTATGGTTTAACAGAAACAACAGGACCTGCGAACTTTAACTTTGCGTTTCGTCGTTCAAATGGATCCATGTATTATGCGGGGCCATTGTTGGGTAACGAAATTCAGATTCATAATCCCGATAAAAACGGTGTTGGTGAAATTTGGGTTCGTGGCAATATGGTAATGACTGGCTATTTGGATAATGATGCTGCCAATGCTGAAGCATTTGAAGATGGCTGGTTCAAAACAGGTGATATCGGTTGTTTGGATAAATATGGTCGCTTGACGGTCAAAGGCCGCCAGAAACAAGTAATTGTTTTGGATAGTGGTAAAAATGTTTATCCAGATGAACTGGAAGATTTATACATGCAAAACGAAGAAATATTAAATGCGGCCGTTTTTGAATATGTTATAAAAGATAAGACCGTTCCTTTTGCGGTATTTCAGGTTAAACCTGGCACGACGGTTGCGCGTGTTGCAATGTTGTTAAAGAAATCTAATTTGGCAATTGCACAATATAAATGGGTTAAACATTTTGCAATAACCGAAGAAGAATTACCATCAACATCCGCCAAAAAGGTTAAACATTTTGCTGTTCGCGATATGCTGGACCGTGGTGCCTTTACGCGCGGGGAATAATAGTGCTATAAAATACAAATGAAAAAATATGGGCGAAAACCCATATTTTTTTTAAACACACTATTGACAAAAAGTGTATGTGTACTATAATAATAGTGTGAATATAAAACCAAAGGGGGGTGTGATGACAGACACACGAAAAGCAGTATCGGTTGGTATAATGAATATTTTAAAGTCTGTTATGACGCATCGTGCAAAACAGTTGCAACATGCGATAACTGCGGGCGAAGAAGCAAAAAAACAAGAAAATTTACTGGAAAAGCAAATTGATTCTTTGAATGAATATGTTGCGGCAAATCGTCACGATAGGGTCGAAGTACGTGAAACAGAATCAGAAATTGCAGAATATGAACAGCGTTTATCAGATGTTCGTTCGCGTATATATGCGGGGCAATCTGCGCAAAATCAATTACGCTGGGTTGATAAATTTAATGTAACGCATCGCGAATTCGTTTATGGGCCCAAAATCAGAGAATTGCAATCTGAAATATATCAAATTGAAGATAAAATGGATTCATTGGACAGACGTATGTTTAATTGCGAAATAAATATGGACGAATATGAACGTGGCGCCGATGTATTTTTACAGTCTCAATCAGAACTGGAATACTATCGCAATGAATACGATGCATTATCGTGTCAATTATCCGCTTTAAAGCAAGAATTATTAATGCTGAACAAATAAAAATCCCCCAGTTGGGGGCTTTTTATTTGCATACTGCCACATATGGTGGCAATGAAAGTGATTTATCTATTTCTCCACCCACACAGTCCAGACAGTTAAACTTTTTATTTTGTGCGTGCTGTGTATCGATTGGGATTGGTATTGTATCCAGTTCGCTAATTTCCTTTGCGTATTCTTGATTTGGAAATCCGAAATAAAATGCACGTGTTGGGCCACTGCATTCGCGTATATCGCCGGGATAACATGCGGCATCATTAATTTTTGATGGGTCGGGTACACAATGTGTTTCGCATGTTTCTGGGTCCGTAACCATCGTTTCGCATGGTGTACACGATGTGTGTGGAATTTGCAGCGTCTTACCAACTTCGCCATAAATTGCGCCACCGATTACATTGTGGCACTTTTTGGTCGTTGGCGTTTTTGTTGGATCAACCACACATTCCCATTCCAAAGTATTATAGTTCAGGCGTGCAATCATTTTGTTCGGGCATGTTTTTTCTGGAAAAGGGTTGATACATTCCCATACCTCATCAACCATAACGGCGGTTTGGTTGGCCCCACAAAGTGGACGTCTGGATTGGTCTGGAACACATTCATATAATTCAGAATCCCAAATCATATCCCCGCCACAGTCTGTTTTCGTGTTATATGCAATACATTGCCAACGTCCAAATCGATACGTCTTGGCAGTCCCCAGTGGACAAACAATATCATCGCTGTTTGAAGAATCGTACACAATTCCCGTATCTGGCAATTCATACTGTGTTAAATATACCAATTGACCATCGACCAGATTCATATCTTTAATAATCGCTGCTGGTACAATACGTTTTGTTGACGTGCCGCCTGAAATAATCTGCTTTTCTTCAAATATTCCAAATGTACCCGCATCAGGATAATATCGTTCCAGTACGTCCATCATGTCATTATATTTATCGAAATCAATAACATCTGTTACGGTAATTATGTAACTATAAGTCGGTTTTTTATTGTTTTGAATTTCACAACCAGTGATTTTGTTATTCTTGTCCAGACATATAAATTTGCTGGTAATGTTATTTTGTTCGACACATATATCAGCAAATTCTGTTCCGTTAATTTGTGCATTGTGTGCTGCCGCAGTACACTGGGCCACCCCACGCAGATCAGACAAAGTGATTGCAAATTCTGTTGTGTGTTGTTCGACACGCTGGCTGGGGCTGTCCAGCATATAATAACCGGCCATGAACAATGCGACCAAAATCATTATAAAAATATTCATCATTCCCCCTTGCGATTTATAAAAAGTCTAGGTAATATACAAATAAATTGCAACAGGAAATCAAATAAAATGATGAAAAAAATTTTTGTTTTATTGTGCACATTGTTTATATCTGCATGTGGATTTCGTCCGATGTTTTCTGGGACGGATATGAATGTATATGTCGCCCCAATCAGTGGTATTAACGGGATTGATTTGCGTAATGCCTTGTGGGCCAAGTTTGGTGGGCAATATACACCGGATGCGGAATACAAATTAATGGTAACGTTGGGCGAACCTGTTACCCAGTACAAGGCGATTGAACGTACTGGCGACGCCACATGGCAAGAAGTGTCATTAACGGCATCGTATACGTTGTTGCGTGGTGATAAAAAGATTGCTTCTGGTTCGGAACGTTCTGCAGAATCATATACTTTTGTTCGTTATCTGGTTGCATCAAATGCATCATATAACAATGCGGTACAAAATGCGATTCGCGTGTTGGCGGAAAAAATCAGTGCGCGTGTTGCCGCGGAAACATATTCTTATTCACATATGGACACAGATAAATAATGAAATGGCGTGATTCTGATTTTAAGGGTGGAATTGAACAGATACGTGCTGTTTTGATATATGGTCCTGATGCCGGTCAGGTTGATGAATATTGTGATTTGGCAATTGAAAAACTGGCGATCGAAAAAGATAACCTATTTGCGCTGGATTCTGACGAATTGCGTGAAAAGCAAGATGCTCTTTTTGCTGAAAGTTGTAGTCCGTCAATGTTTGGTGGCCGTAAGATGGTCATTATATCAAATGCTGGGGATGCATGTGCCAAACAGGTGGCGGAATTGGTGTCTCATCCTGGGTTATGCGCGACGGTTATTGTTACTGGTGGTGATTTGCGTGCGGGCGGGGGATTACGTTCATTGTTCGAAGGTGCTGATGATATGGCAGCGTTGGCATGTTATACAGACGATGCGCGAACTTTGGCGACATTGATACGTAATGAATTGTCTGCATCTGCTGGAATTCAACAAATAACCCCAGACGCAATGGCGTATATGACGGCGCATTTGGGTGGTGATCGTGGCATAACGCGCGGCTTTTTGACCAAGATTGCATTATATGTCAATGACAAGCGGATTGTTGAATTATCTGATGTCGAAAAATGTTTGCCCGATACGGGGGCATCTGATATTGATGATTTTATGTATTCTTTGACTGCGGGACATATTCAGCAAACAATGATGGCATTGGACAGATTGTTATATGATAACAAAGAACCAAATATGTTGTTACGTGTTTTGGATGGGCACTTTAAAAAACTGCAAACGGCGGTTGTTAATGGCCAGTTGCCGCGTCTTTTTTGGAAGGTCGAAGATAAATTCCGCCAAGCAATGAAAATATGGCCGGAATCAGAAATAACATCTGTTTTAATTCGTTTGAACGAATTAGAACGTCAATTACGCACAACGGGTATGCCGGGGGAAATTTTATTGCGTGATTTTGCATTAAAGTTGTCTGCACGTGCGGCAAAAATGGCAATTAAACGAAGGAATTAAATATGTTGGCATCTGTTTATGCACCAAAAGATTTTAAGCGTTTACGTGTGGTTGGTGATTTGGTTGCACGTTGTTTTGACTTTATATCACCGCACATACGTGCGGGCATATCCACTGGTGAAATTGATAGAATGGTTGCAGCCTTTTTAAAGGAAAATGGCGCACGTTCATCTGATTTGGGGTACCAAGGATATCCGAAACATATTTGTACATCTGTAAATGATGTTATTGTTCATGGAATTCCCAGTGATGATGTTATCTTAAAAGATGGCGATATTGTAAATGTCGATTTAACTGCGGAATACAAGGGGTTTCATGGTGATGCATCGCGTATGTTTATGATTGGTAATGTTTCGCCTCAGGCGCGAAAATTGGTCAATGTTTGCCAAGATGCATTAAATGCCGCGATATCGATTTGTGCCCCTGGGGTACCTTTGTCCGAAATTGGTAAAACAATCGAAGCGGTTGTTGGTCCGCATGGTTTTTCTATTTCACGTGATTTTGTTGGACATGGGATTGGGAAAGTTATGCACGATGAACCCCAGATTTATCATTTTTATGACAAACATTGGGACAAAGTAAAAATGGTCCCAGGCTTGGTGTTTACAATTGAACCAATGATAAATACGGGATCTGCCGAATGTAAGATTGATGCAGATGGTTGGACGGCGCGTACGGTTGACGGTGGTTTGTCTGCCCAGTGGGAACATACGATTGGCATTACCGAAGATGGGGCGATAATATTTACTGAAAAAATGGCCCAGGACATATAATGGCGGACAATGATTTATTATTTCATAACGGTCATCGCGAAAGATTACGTGAAAAGTTATTGGATGACAAGTTAACCAGTTATGAAAAATTGGAATTATTGTTGGCGTATGCGATTCCACGTCGCGATGTACGGCCGTTGGCGCGCACATTATTAAAAAGATTTCGCAGTGTTTATTTGGTGTTTTCTGCATCATACCAAGATTTAATATCTGTTCCTGGGGTTGGGCGCAGTACTGCATTATTAATATGCTTGGTTCGTGAATTAATGCTGGTGTCGTATCGCGAACGTTTGACAGATGTTACGGTATTAACTGATATGAATGTAATCAAGGATTATTGTCGTCGTATGCTGACGGGCAAAGAATTCGAAGAATTTCATGTTTTATATCTGGATCATGATGGCAAGTTATTAGAAGACGAATTACACAGTCATGGTGATTTTGAACAATCCAGTATATTGCCGCGTGAAATTGCCAGACATGCATTACGTTTGTGCGCTAAATCTGTTATTTTGGTACATAATCACCCAAAATCAGAAAATTCTTTTTCGACACCTGATGTCAATGCGACCAATGCAATAAAACAAGAATTAGATTTTGCAGGTGTTACGTATATTGAACATTTTGTTGTAACTGCCACAGGTGTGGTGCATGCCTTGGGTGAAAATCCATGGTTGAATGTATCAAATTTCTTTAAATAATTCTGTAACATCACAGATGGATTTTAATTTGTTTGTCTGTGTAAGAACCATTTTATTGTCTTTTAATTCGTAAACGGTCTTTGTGGCAACGCTTGGCGTATCCCATGTTTCTGCCCATGGACGTGATATTTTTATCACAGAAAATTTTGGTTCAAAGACGAATTGTATTTTTGCCAGTGCACATTCTGCACCAATTGTTGTTCTGAATCCTTTTGGTGTAATATTCTTCCAACCATTATCGGTATTGATTTCGATTATATATTCGTCCCAATGGTGGCTGGTTCCGTTTTCATAATGGCTGCGTGTAATTCTGTCCAGCTTTTTATCATTGTTTATATCTATCTCATAGACATCTTGGCTGGCGATACCAGTGCCTGTTTCATCCAGTTCAAATGTTTTTTCTTTGCTTGGTTTGTTCAATCCGTCTGAAAAATCGCGTTTGTTACGATGTGATATTTGTGCAGGTCCATCAACACCATTAGTAGTTGTTTGATGTTTTTTATCCCATATCAGCCATCCCGTAACAGATAGTGCAACAAGTGTTAGGATAATTGTGAATGTTAAATTTATTTTTCCTGATTCTGTTGTCATTATATATCCTTTTTGATTTCTCCTGCCTTCCAACCTTCAATAGTTTTTATTGCACGTACAACGCGTTGCATTTCATCATCGGTTAAATCTGCCATTGGTTTATTAATAGAAATGCCTGTCATTTTTTCAATTTTTCGTTGATAGCCTGATGTGTTGTTTTCAGACGGCGGTGCGTATTTACTGATTGCGCCTGCGACGGTTAATTTGCTGTATGTGTTTGTTCTTAACAGTGCTTCGATTGCATAAAGACCAATTTCTTCGTTTGGAAATACGGCAAATCCACCCGCACTGCCAATTGCGCCAACGCGTTTGGCAAAGTCTGTGTATCTGATATTTCCAGGGTTTGAATTACGCCATGCGCGTGTGCCACCAACACGTCTAAATTTTTCACCATTTTGCATGGTGTATATAACGTCTTTATTTGCGGCTTCTTGTGCAGATACAGCGACTGTTTCAACTGTTGTAATTTTTATTTCGGGGCTGTCTTGTGCGACTTTGGTTTCATATTGTGTAACTGTTACCGGTTGTGCAACAATTCCAGCGTCATATATATCCAATTTTTCATACAGTTCTGTTGCGTCTTCACCCAGTTTTGCATGACGTAATTCCAATAATTCATGGGCATCTTTGATTGATATACTGATGGTTTTGCATCCCAGTGCAAATATATCCCCGCCATATATTAAATTCATCAGTGCCGGTACCAATGATAACATAGAAAACAGTATAATTAAATTTTTTGCATTGTTAATATAGTCGTTTTTTGCGCCACGTATTAATGTAATGGCCCATCCGAATAACATCAGTCCAGTAAATATTGCAATTGCAAACCATGCGTATTCAACAAATGTTTCAAATGCGCGTATTACACATGCTGGATCTTCCATATAAATATAATCTGCGTCTGCACGCAGATTATAAAAACCAGAATTACTTAACAACCTAAGAATTGTATCTGTGTTCATGTGTTAAAACATTATGCGCCTTGTTTTCTTGCCTGGGTAAAGAATCCAGGAATTGAAAAATCGTCATCGTTCGCAGCGACACCGGCCCATCCGAACAAATCACCCATCAGACTGCTGTCATCGCGCTTCATTTTTTTGAATGGTAAAATATTTTTCAATTTTCCGATTTTTCCATGATTTTCATTTTTTGTTGTAAATATTTTGTCTTCTGTTTCTGCGAATTCAGATGCCAATTGTGCCAATGTTGAATCTGTATCATCAAACATTTTATCGCCGGCTTCTGCTTCGTCTGTTGCAACAATGTTTTCTGTGTCTGCGATATGGTCTTCGCGCAATGGGGTCATGCTTTCCAACAGTTGTTCCAAAGATTTTTCCATATTTGATATTTTTTCTGGTGCATCATCAACAATCATGTCGCCAATTGTAACCTGTTGCGCATCTGCATCATCATTATCCAACGCAGGCTGTGTTAATTGTGTATCCATATCAATATCAGAAATAATTACCGCTTCTTCTGTTTCGATAACTTCTGCGGGTTCAGAATTTGCCACGGTTTCTTCGATTGACGATAAAGTTTCGTCCACATTTTCTGAAATTTCATCGGCTATGGGTTCAACATTGTCTTGTGCTGATAAAATAGACAATATTGGTACAACCGTATTATTTTGTTCTTCTATAACAACGATTTCTGGGACATTGTCTTCTTGTTCGTTATGTATTTCTGTTGGGGCTTCGGGTTCTGGGATAATTTCATCAGTCGGTTCAGAAACTTCTTCTTCGGTAATTTCTGGAACTTCATCAACTATAATCGTTTCTGTTATAACAGTTTCTGGGTAAACCGGTGTATCGACAACTGATTCGTTTTCAATAACTGTTTCGGAATCGATGATGTCGGCCGTTGTTGCCGTAAAAGTGTTTGATTCGATTGTTTTTTTTGTGGTGTCTGCGGTTGTTATTGCGTTATCAGAATCGACCGGTACACCAAACAGAATTGTATCGTTGTCCAACCCCAGTGCGCTACGTACTTCATCAAAAGCGGCGCGGATTTCTGCCATTTCGAACACTTCATTCCCAGAAATATAAATGATTTTTGTTTTCATAATAATCTTCCCCCACAATACTGTGAAACATTATATCACATTTTGGGGTTGAACGCATATAAAAAATATCTTAATATGCAAATATGGCAAACATAAAACAGCAAATTTTTCAAGAGTTGTCATCTTTGGAAGAAGCGGTCGCCCGATTACGCGGCACTGCAATCCATGCTGGCAAGCAAACTGATTTAGAAGTTGCAATTTTAACTCAACAGGTAAAAAGTCTGCGCGAAAAAAATGCACGTGCCACAGAAATGATTGATAAGTCGCTGGGGATACTAAAAAAGTTAAAGAAATGAGTGTTGTATCAATACCAATTGTTAACAAAAATTATCCGATGGGATGTGAAGACGGCCAAGAAATGCGTCTGATTGAATTGGGACGTATGGTTGATGCCCGCGCGCGCCAAATTTTGGATAAAATTGGGCCATTGCCTGAAAGTTCATTGTTGGCAACATTATGTATTGTTTTGGCGGATGAATTACATAATCGTCCAGAGCCCGCCGCAACCGAAGCGGACTTGCGTGAAATATTGGCGCGTATTCGTGAAATAAAGCATAAAATCGGTAATAATTAATAAATTTTATTGTAAATGTCATTAATATCATGAATGTTGGTGTTGGCTCGCTTGTCTTGGGGTGGATTTTTTTCTGTTGTTATTTTTTTTAAAATGTTCTAAATTCTCTGTATTATGAGCAAGGAAATTATCGAAAATATTGATTCACAACAGTTGTCAGACGCTTTGTCTGAACGTTATTTGTCTTATGCGGTCAGTACGATTGTATCGCGTGCATTACCTGATGTTCGTGATGGTCTAAAGCCGGTTCATCGTCGTATTTTATATTCTATGTTGCGCCAAAAGTTGTCGCCAAATGCGGCATTTCGTAAATGTGCGACCGTTGTGGGAGACGTATTGGGGCATTATCATCCGCATGGGGATAGTTCTGTGTACGATGCGATGGTTCGTTTGGCCCAAGATTTTTCGGTGCGCTATCCGCTGATTGATGGTCAGGGTAACTTTGGTAATATTGATGGTGACCCCCAGGCGGCGTATCGATATACCGAATCTAAAATGACCGAAGCGGCCATGTTGATTATGGAAGGTTTGGACGAAAACAGTGTTGATATGATGCCGAATTTTGATGGTACAACATTGGAACCGGTTGTTATGCCGGGGGCATTTCCAAATCTGTTGGCGAATGGTGGTATGGGTATTGCGGTGGGTATGGCGACCAATATTCCGACACATAACGTTGCCGAAGTATGTGATGCATTAAATTTGGTGGTTGATAAACCCGATGCAACGACGGCTCAAATAATAAAAAAAATGGTTGGGCCTGATTTTCCGACGGGTGGCGTTTTAATCGATAGTTTTGAAACTATTGTCAAGAACTACGAAGCGGGCAAGGGGGCGTTTCGTATTCGCGCACGTTGGGAAATTGAAAATCTGGAACGTGGCGGCTGGCAGGTTGTTGTGTCTGAAATTCCATATGGAATTGTTAAATCGAAATTGGTTGAACAGATTGCGACATTAATCGATGCGAAAAAATTGCCATTGGTTGATGATATTGTTGATGAATCGACGACGGATGTTCGTATTGTTATTATGCCAAAAACGCGTAATATTCCGGCGGACAAGATGATGGCGCATTTGTTTGCGATGACGGATTTAGAATACCGTTTTAATATGAATTTCAATGTTATAGATTCAAATGGTGCGCCACGTGTTATGCCGATTGGCGATGTTTTGCGTGAATTTATCGCGCACCAGAAATCGGTATTGTGTCGTCGTACGAATTGGCGTTTGACAAACATTGCACGCCGTTTGGAAATACTGGGCGGTTTATTGGTTGTTTATCTGAATTTGGATCGTGTTATTGAAATTATCCGTAACGAAGATGATGCAAAGTCTGTATTGATGGCGGAATTTAACCTGACAGAAATTCAGGTCGAAGCGATATTGAATACGCGATTGCGTTCTTTGCGTAAGTTAGAAGAAATGGAAATAAAACGCGAAGACGCGGAATTGCGCGCCGAACAGGAACAATTAATGGCGTTATTGGCCAGTCCTGATGCGCAAAATGAACAATTAAAAGCATGGTTTAACGACATTAAAAAAACATACGACAAAAAAACAAAGTTGGGTCGTCGCCGTACAACATGGGCGGAACAGACCGAAGAAATTGTTGTAAATGCGGATGAATTTATTGAAAAAGAACCATTGACTATCATATTATCAACGATGGGCTGGATTCGTGCGGCCAAGGGGCATCTGGATTTGACGTCTTTGGATTTAAAATTCAAAGAAGGTGATGAATTGCATTCTGCATTCCATGCAATGTCAACAGATAAAATCAATTTGTTTACTGCAACCGGTAAAATGTTTACATTGTCCGCGAACGAATTGCCGTCTGCGCGTGGTTTTGGTGAATCTGTGCGTATGATGGCGGATATTGGTGCCGATGAAGATATTGTTCGTGCGTTTGTTTTGGATGTGGGTGCCAAGTATTTGTTGGTTTCGCGTCATGGTAATGGGTTTATTATTGCGGGTGAAAATTGTTTGGCCCAGACCAAGAATGGTAAACAGGTTATGAATACTGAACCAAAAAATCCTGCGCATATGTGCGTGGTTGTATCTGGTGATACGATTGCAATGTCCGGTTCAAATGATAAATTATTGATATTTGCAACGGCTGAAATTCCGGAAATGTCCCGCGGCAAAGGGGTAATCTTGCAAAAGTATAATGCCGAACGCACATCTGTATTAGATGTAATGTTCTTTGATGCGGCAAATGGTTTTGGTTGGACGACTGGGCGTGGAACAACGCGCATAGACGACTGGGCGCCATGGCGTGGCAAGCGTGCATCCCAAGGGCGTACTGTGCCGGTTGGTTTTCCACGCAGTGGAAAGTTTGGTAAATAAAAAATCCCCGTTTGGGGATTTTTTTTATATTTATAATTAGTGGTGCGGGTAAGGAGACTCGAACTCCTATGGGTTGCCCCGCTGGAACCTAAATCCAGTGCGTCTACCAATTTCGCCATACCCGCAACAAAGGCAATAAATTGTAATAAATTTTACATTTTTATATTTTATGATAAAAAAAACTTGATTTCCAGTAAAATTTAACATACAATCCGACGCAGAATAATATAAAAAGGCGAAATAAAATGGCATCTAAAAAAGGCAGCAAAGAAGTTGTACAGTTAAGAAACAATGAAACTGGCGTCTTCTACATCACAACAAAAAATACTAAGTCTGAAAACACTCAGGGTAAAATGAAATTCCGCAAATATGACAAAAAATTGCGCAAGCACGTTGTCATGACCGAAGCGAAAGTATCACACTAATCGCAAAGTGTTTGGTTTTAATATTTGTAAAAAATGTCCCGATTGGGGCATTTTTTATGCAAAATATATCCTAGAAAGGGTGTTTTTGTATTGTTTTGCATAATTTTTTCAACAAAATACTTGACTTTTATGTATAAAAACGGCAAAATTGCACAAACTTTTCGCCAAATGGCGTAAAAATAAACAAAGTAACAAAAGCAAGAGAAAGAAAATGAGCGAATATGCAATCTTTCAAACCGGCGGCAAACAATATCGCGTTGCAACAGGCGATATTATCAAGGTTGAAAAACTGAATGCCGAAGGTTCTATTGAATTTGACCAGGTATTAATGGTCGGTGACAAAGTTGGTACACCATATGTTGAAGGTGCCAAAGTTGTCGCAGAAGTTGTTGAACAGAAACGCGCTGACAAAATTTTGGTGTTCAAGAAAAAACGTCGCCAAAATTATCGCCGCACTGCCGGTCATCGTCAGTTCATTACTGTTTTGAAAATCAAAGAAATCAAAGCATAAGGGGGCAGAACTATGGCACATAAGAAAGCAGGTTCGGCAACGACGAACGGACGCGATTCCGAAGGTCGCAGATTAGGTATTAAAAAATCTGGTGGCAGTCGCGTTATCCCAGGTAACATCATCATTCGCCAACGTGGTACATCTGTACACCCTGGTTTGAATGTTGGTATGGGTAAAGATCATACTATCTTTGCTAAAATTGCTGGTATTGTTAAATTTAAAAAAGGCAATGGTGACAGAAGAACAGTATCTGTTGTTCCAGCAGAAGAAGCAAAATAATAATAACCGCCCAATCGGGCGGTTTTTTTGTTTGTGGTTATTTTTCAAAAACGCTAAATATTTCCCAATGTGTGCTGCCCGCGAATTGGTCAACGGGTACCAGTGTGGTAGTTTTGTATCCCCCTTGTTCTAATATTTGTTTGTCGCGTAAAAATGTGTTTGGGTTGCATGATATGTATATTATTTTTTTTACATCACTGTGAATTAATTCTTGGCATTGTGCCATTGCGCCTGCGCGTGGTGGGTCCATAACAATCGTGTCATATTGATTTAACATTCCAACGGTCAGTGGTTTTTTGAACAGATCGCGTTTAACGCCTGTGCCAACAATGTCAAAGCCATCTGCGTTCAAGGCAAATGTAAAGTTTCCTAAACCGCAAAATAAATCTGCAATACGCTTTGCGTTATTTGTGTGCTGGATAACCATATTGCGTAAAGTGTCAGCCCCTTCGACACTGGGTTGTAAAAAGGCTCCGCTTGGGTATTCGACTGATTTTTCTGCAAAAGATATAGTTGGTTTTTCGTGTTGGGCGATAATCTTGTCGTTCCATGTAATTCTGATTGCGGGCAATTTTATTGCGGCGGCGCGAAATTCTGGTGTGATATATGGGATGTTTGATGTTATTGCAATATCAATGCCGTTATCGCATTTTGTAATCAGGCATGACCCAGAACCGTTCCATGGTAATTTTGCAACTAATGGTACGATGTTATTTATTTCGTTACATAGGTTAGGGCATTTATCAATTGTTACGATGTTTTTGGAATTTTTTTCAAAGTATCCAAATTGATTCCCAGAAAAACAAAAATCTGCACGTCTGCGCAGGCCAGACTTAATCCATATTGGATCGCTTGTCGGTATTATTTTTTTTATATGTGATAATTTTTGTTCACGATAATCAGGGGCGGTAAAATCCAATGCGCAGCCCCCACAAATACCAAAAAAAGGACATTTTTTATTCATCAGAAACTGATACGTGCGCCTGCGCGGAATTGGTGAGATGTTGGATTAAATCCAGAAATAATATCAGTTTCTGGTTTAAACATATAAAAATATCTGTATCCGAAATCCAGTGCAAATATTGGATTGAATTCAACGCTTATGCCCGCCAAAGCCGCCATAACTGGTGTTATTTTCGTGTCCAAGTGTACGTTATTTTCAGCCTTATTCCATGATAACCCTGCGCCAACCCCGATATATGGTACCAGCATTTGTGTGCGGAACAATCTATACATTGAATCAATACGTGCATCAAATATCGCATTTATCATGGCTGTGTCGCCTGTAAAAGAGAATTCGCGCCATTGTGCATCTGTCTTTATGTAATTCAATTCCATTCTGACAGTGTCATAAATACGCATACCTGCCATGGCTTCGAAACTGTGTGTGTTTTGCCCGCTAATACTGACGTCATGGTCATCGGTATAATTTTGCCACATTGCAAAGTTGTATGCGCCACCAATATAAAAAGTGTTCAAATCAGAATATATATCGGTTGTTGTGTCTGGTAATTTTGTCATTTCAACACGATATGGAATCGCCGCATTTGCAAGCATTGGCATTAATAATATTGCAGACGTTACAAATAATTTTTTCATGTCCTTATTCCTTTGTGTTTCAGAAATTTACGCGAAAAGTCGTCATCAGGTTACTGATGTTATTTACACCACCATGTGTGTCATCCCAACCAAAACCATCGCCAATCATCATCTGGTATTGGTATGCGATATCTATGCCAAATATTTCATTAAAAGCAATATTTAATCCCAATGTTGCGCGCGGTGCGGCAATAACAGCACCATTTGCACCGTTTGTGCCTTCGAATTCGTATGCACCAAATGCGGCACCAATTCCCATAAATGGAACAAACATTCTGCGATATGTTATATCGCCCATATTTACATAACGGCGTGCAAAATCAAAGTATAGCATACCGCCAATTGTGTTATACGTTGCCTGATGTTTAACTAAATCTGAAAATTTCAATACAGTATTCTGAAAATCTATTTCTGTGCGTACATATGATGACAGATTCCATCCCAGCCCAATCTGACTGGCATAACCACCGGATGCTTTATATTCTTTGTTGTTGTGTTTTGCCATATCTGTTGCAAAGCCCAAATTAAAACCACCACCCATACGAATATACATATCGGTTGGTATAAACATTTTTGAATCTGGGTCAGATATTGCGCCTTGAACTTTATACACTTCGGCGCCCAATTCGCCATCTGCAATGGCCGGTTCTTCAACAAGTACTGTGCGTGCTTGTATCAAATCCAAACCTTCGGCAATTTCGTCCTGAAACTTTTCGTTGTCGTATCCTGCGCATGCTGCGGTTGCAGAAAACAAGACAGAAAACAATCCGATATAAGATATTTTTTTCATTTTTTTATTCCATATAATATTACTAATAAAAATTGTATCATAAATTGCGACTTGATTCCAGTCAGATTTATGCGTACCATATGATACATGAAGAAAAAAAATACAGATAAAAAAATTGCGGTAATTGCGGGCGCACTTGATTTGCCTTTTTTTACACGTGATGCGTTACGTCGGGCTGGCTGGGACGTATTTGTTATTGGATTAAAGAATTTTTATGATGCGCGTTTGGCACCTGATATGGTAATTCGATTGGGTGGGGGGGGACGTGCGGTGCGTGAATTACGCCGTCGCGGCATATCCAAGGTAACTTTTGTGGGGGCATTGGGGCATCCAAATTTATCTGATATTCGACCTGATTTATGGTCTATTAAGATTTTATTACAGGTTTTAAAAAATCAACGGGGGTATGATTCTATGGCGGTTGCATTTAACAAAGTTATTGAAAAGCAAGGGTTTCAGGTTGTTGCGGCCCAAGATTTGGCGCCGGAATTAACGTTTGAAACATCTGGGGTTCAAACACGTGTCAAACCATCTAAGTCTGATGAACAAGATATCGCGCGTGCAATTGAGGTGTCGCATACGATTGGCGCGGCGGATATTGGTGCGTCTGTTGTTGTTGATAAACAGGTTATCGCGGTCGAAGCGGCCGAAGGCACTGCTCGTATGTTGGAACGTGTTGTTGGTATGCGCAAAAGTAAACGCAAGTCGCGTGGTGTTTTTGCCAAGATGACCAAACCAGGGCAAGATTTACGTATTGATATACCTGCAATTGGTGTTGATACTGTTAATGCGATTGCAAATGCGCATTTGCGTGGTATTATTGTCAATGCGCGTACGTGTTTTGTTATTGATAAACCCGCTGTTATCAAGCGTGCAAACGAATTGGGTATATTTATAATCGCGATGGATTAAAAAGGTTACAAAAATTACTGGTTGTTAAATTTTGTTGACAAAACTGTTGGTTGTGTTAATCTTTTGGCAAATAAATGCCAAAAGGGGGCACATATGGAATTTAAAGAATTAGCCGCGTTTGAATTGTTAAAGTGTCATCGCGCAAACAAAGACGAAATATTTTATCCAAACGGAAATATAAAGTATCAACGTTCACGCAACGGTACATTTTGTAATTGTTATTATGAAAATGGCAAAATTGCGGCCCAGTTGATGTTCACTGTTCGTACGTCTGCAATGTGTTCATCGTTTGCATTGTCTGCATTTTATCCTGATGGAAAGTTACAGGCACAAATAACTGGTCCCCAAGATAGCCGACCAACATGGTGGATTAAATATTATCATTCAAATGGTCGCATGCAAGAAATGGTGTCTGATAGACGCATGATTCGCCAATGGAATGAAGCAGGGCATACGGTTACATGTCGTATTTGGGTTGGTAATACATGGGTAAATTTGGTTGATTTGTGCAAACGTTCAAATAAAGATATTACCCCTGATGCATTGAATCGTGTAATTGATGACATTATTCGTGATTTGCGCAGAAAAAAACAAATTGTGCCATTTGAATCAGAATATAATTTTGAAAAACGCAAAGAATATATGTTAAATAATATGAACAAATACAGATTGAAACAAAAATAAAATGCCCAAATGGGCATTTTATTTTATCGTTGTTTTTGCATTATTTCTGCAATTTTCTGTTTTGCTAACTTTTCTGTTGATCGTTTGGTTATATGATTTAATACACAAAAATCATTTAACGCATCACGTCGCAGGCACAACACAGATTTGTTTGCGGATATAGATTTCATTTGAATCTTTTCTGGCATGGTTTGTTTTGACGACAATAATGCTTTTTGAATTTTTTGTTCAGATGCATAAATGATTTGATTTAATTCTTTTGCGTCTAACCAAGCACGTGTTTTATTTATTTTCATTTTTTTCTGTTTTAATCCTGTTTTTTGACAGAATTCATCAATATAAGATTTGTTCAGATATATTGCTGGGGTTCCATAAAAATTTGATTCTTGAAAAGCATACGGCATTTCATATTTTATGGCCTGCATTGCTTTACGAATTTTTATCGCGTCCCCAGTAATAAATTCTTTTGCTTCTCTTGCGTTAATCCAGTCTTTGCTTTTGTGCGGGTTGTCTTTTTGATGTTTGATGCCAGCGCGTTCACAAAATTCAACCAGATGATCCCTGTGAATAAATAGCGTTATACGCCCGTCGCGCGTCAGTTCTTTGATGGCGTGTGGCATTATCGGATGTAATTCTTTTATTTTTTTGTATAAATGTGAATCAGTTGCAGACACCATTGGTCTCATTTCATGGACGGTTAACCACTCTGGTGTTGCTAATTCAAAGTCAGTACGTTTTTTTAATTTTGTAAACTTTGCAAATTCGTCCAAATAATCCTTGTGCAGGCGCAGTCCTGATCTTGATCCGTCTGTTTTTACCTTTGTGATTGCATGTGGCATATTGGTGTAAGCATGTTTAATAGCTTCTGCTAACTCTTTTGAGCCTGCGATAAAGTATTTTTGTAAATCGCTTGTTCGCAACCAAGTCTGGTCTTGTTCATCGGCAATATGGCATTTTTGTATGCCTGATTTTACAAAAAATTCATCCAGATAGTTGCGATGTAAACAAATAGTTATTCTTGTTGAGTTCTTTTTATATTGAATGGCATATGGCATTTGTGATTGCAGTTCTATTAAAGTCTTGCGTATAACTGATGGTACGGCAATGATATTTTTTGGGAATTCGTAAGGTGTCAGCCAATCGTCGCCTTTGGTTTCTTGATAACAGTTTGCTTTTCTTATTTTTTTGCTTTTTTCATTTTTGTTATGGGAATTGTCTGTTTTTGTGTTGTTACGTCGTTGCAGATATGTTTTTTCACATAATTCATCGACATATTCACGATTTAAAAACAGGACTTTCCCGCGAGAGGTTAAGAATTCTTGGAAAGCGTACGGCATATTTTCTTTTTGTTGTATGAATACCTGGCGTATTTTAGCCGCATCACCAATTATATACTTTCTAGCGTGGTCTGCATTCAGCCAATTTTTGTCGGGACATTGTTTCTTGTTGCGCTGTACCAGACTTGCGCGCTGACAAAATTCATCAATAAAATCTTGGTGCAGAAATACCGTAATACGTCCACGATTTTTCATAAGTTTTATCGCGTGTGGCATATATTGCATTTGTTCATGCATTGCAATAAATAGTTTTTGTGGATTTCCGATAATATAGCGTGATAAATCTGTCGCACAAAGCCATTTGTCTGTTTTTATTTCAATTGATGTATCTGTTGTCATAATGCCCCCAATAATTTTAATAAAAAAATAACACAAAAAAAGAGATTGTCAACAATAAAACGGATGCTTGTGTTTTTTATTTTTTATGATACATTTGTCCCCCGCAAGAGGTAAAAAAGATGTCAGAAAAAATAATCGATAAGAAACAAGCCAAAAATACGGTTGCGTTGTACTTGATTGATCAGATTATTGGTGCAAAAAATGTTAAAAATGTTCCAAACACAACATTAATGAATTTGTTATATTACATATTATTGGAATATGCGTATTGGTGTCCGAATTATACAATGCCGAAAAATTCACCAATGCATATATTCGAATGGTTTAAAGCCGAAATTGGTCCAGTTGATTTGGATGTAAATAACAATTGGGTATTTTTGCGTGGTGAATTGGGGGCGGGGCGTGTGCCAACATTTGAACAGGCAGGTTTCGGATTGTCTGAACGTGCGGCATTACGTGTTGCTTGTAATAATGCTGCGCGCCAGTTTTCATTTTCGGCACCACAATCAATATCGCAATTTATCCGCTATGAATTACCACAGTGGCATTGTTCCCAAATGGGTGGTCGTATGTACATTTTATCTGATTTTTTCAATGGCGAAATGAACGTGTTTGCAAAAAAGCGTCATATGTTGATGCCATCAACTGTACATATGAAATAGGGTGTAAATAATAAAAAAGGGGGATGCATCCCCCTTTTTTTTATTTTGCAAATATCAGCCACATTAAATACATAATATAAATCAGAATAAAGAAGAATCCCGATTTTTTACCCATTTTTCTATTACGAAATGTAATTATTAACAACAATCCAGCCGCTAATATTGCGATAATTGAATCAAAGATAAACTCTTGGCTAAATGGTATCGGCAGTATAATCCCAGCGATTCCCAATACAAACAATATATTAAATATATTCGATCCAACGATATTTCCAATTGCGATATCTGATTCACCCTTTTTTGCTGCGATTGCACTGGTTGCCAATTCTGGCAAACTGGTCCCAATTGCAACAATAGTCAGACCGATAACGCGTTCTGATATTCCGACAAATCGTGCAATTTCGCATGCAGAATCAACGGTCAATTTGCTGCCAATAACCAATGCAACCAGTCCCAACAAGATATATAATACGATTTTTACACTGCTTAAGTTTTTAATTTCGGTGACATCACATGTGTTGTGTTTGGAAATAATGTATAAATATCCCAAGAATATGGCAAATATTACCAATAATATTGCCGCAGACGCCTGTGAAATATGGCCAAAGTTCCATCCCATAAATCCCAATAAGAATGTTATTGCAATCATAAATGGCATTTCGTATTGAATGGTATTCTTTTGTACGTTTAATGTCGTGATGTACGCCGTCAATCCCAGAATAAGCAGTATGTTTGCAATGTTTGACCCCAAAACATTGCCGATTGCAATTGCATTTGAACCGGCCATGGCGGATGAAATACTAACCGCGGCTTCTGGCGCACTGGTTCCCATTGCGACAACGGTCAAACCAATAATGATTGGTGGAATACACATGCGATTTGCCAATGCAGATGCGCCATCAACAAAAAAGTCTGCACCACGAATTAGTAGAACAAACCCGATAATTAATAATGTGATACTTAATAACATCATACCTTCCTTTGATTAAATGTGTGAATGATATCATATTTGAAAATCAAATAAAGTGCAAAATCTACATTAGATACAGATATTTTTACTATACAGAAACATATCAGTATAATATGTCTATATGTGAAATCTGACACGTCAAGATAAATTACACCGCCCATTTGGGCGGTGTTTTTGCGTCAGCTATCGTTGTAATTGTTTAACCAAGTCATAAATCGATAAATTTGATTTTTGTGTTTTTCTTGATTGTTGATTCAGATATGTTAATGCTGGTCGTGCTAATTCCAAAAAATTTAACTGTTTTCCATTATACATTCCTGATTCAATTTTGTTATTTTTTGTGTTGTACCAATAAGCGGTGTTTTGGCCACTTAACGGTGTGCCAATTATGTTAAAGTAATATTTTTCTTCTGCGTGCCATATTGTGTTGTCCCACAAATTCAAAAGATTACCAATTGACATTTTATGCATACCCACATACAGACCACCCACAAAAATCCCAGAAATTTGTATATTATTGTACTGTTCACATGACAAAATTTTGTCTTTGTTTTTCAATACTAAATCCAGATTTTCAAATAAATAAGAAATTGCACCCATATCAGTGGCCGGTGCTGCCACAATAATTTTTAACATTTTATAACTCCTTGTTTAGTCCATTTTTTTTAAAGGCAGGACAAGTCAGGTTAAATCTGCCTTCTTCGCCCAGAAGAGTATATCTTTTTTTTATAAAAATCAAGAAACAAAAAGTATCTTGTGTTCGATTACTACATATGTGCCTAGCATTTAAATATTTGTGCTAGCTTTGCATAAATAAAATTTGATATTAAAAAAAATCGACATATAATTTTAAAAAAGGAACAGAAATGGCAGAACGTGCATTATTTAAGGGTGTTATTAACTTAATTATAAAAAAAGACGACAAGGTCTTGCTATTCTTCCGCAATGATGGATTTTTTAATTATGATGGTGGTTGGTGGGTTCTGCCGGCTGGACATATTGAACAAGGTGAAACAGCCATGGCAGCAGCCATACGTGAGGCAAAAGAAGAACTGGATATCGATATTGCCATAAATGATATTAAATGTGTACACGTAATCAGCAATTTGGCCAGTCGCACAGAAAGTTTTGAATTCTTTTTTGAAGTGTCAAAATATAACGGTACAATACGCAATTGCGAAGGTGACAAGTGTGCCGATATGCAGTACTTTACATTGGATGAAGTCGCAAAATTAAAAAATGTTGTTTCAACAGCACGTATTCCATTGGCATCAATTGCTCGTGGTGAATTTTATTCAGAATGCAAATCATACCGCAGTGAATCAAAGGATACAAAATGATAAAAGAACTAAGTTATTCTGCATATATTTTGCCGGTGCGTGATGGACAGGTTGCGCTATTAAAATACGGCGAAAACGGATATGGGCCAATCGGCGGGCGACTGGATGATGGCGAAGATTTTTTGACTGCGCTGCGGCGTGAACTGATCGAAGAACTGGGCGAATCTGTATCTGCGCTGGCAGACCAAGTGGTTGAAATTCCGGTGCCATATGCATTTCGTCACCCAACCCCCGAACGGGCGCAAAAACGTGGCGCATGGGGCGAAGAACATCACTTTTTTATCGTTCACGTCCCAGATGATATGGAATTGAATTTCTGCGAAAATCGCCCCGAAGAAATATCGGTCGCATGGGTTGCCCCCGACGACTTATTAAGCCCAAAAATCACAGCATTTGACGACATGCGTGAATTTTATGCACTGCACATTTTGCCAAACTTGGGTTGTAAATTTTCAATGAGTTTGCGCCCTGAATACTATGAAATGGTGCGTTCGGGTGAAAAAGATATCGAACTGCGTCTGTATGATGAAAAGCGTCGCAGAATGCACAACGGCGACACTGTTTTGATTTACAACGCGCAAAATCGCAATGATTATATTCGTGCTAAAATTGTGCGCCTGCATATTGCGCACAGTTTTGCAGACCTGGCGACAAAAATCAGTATGCCCAGAACCGGTTTTGCGTCATTGAATGCATTAATGACGGCTATTTCAAAATTCTATGACCCCGACACAGAATCCAAATATGGCATTGTTGGAATAGAGTTAGAGGTTAGATAACCACAAATTCGTTAAGTTCTAAAACGTCTGTTTCATGGAAATCGGGATAATGCTTTGTAAAAAAGTCAATATGAACACGTCGCCAGTGTGTCAGCGATAAATCACCTTCGCCTTCTATGTGCGCCCAAGCAGTATCAACATCACAAAAACGACAAAGTCGCACGGCGGTAATCTTAATTTTAATTGTTTCGCCACGACTGTTAGAAATTTCTTGAATTTCCCCGACATATGCCATATCTGCATCGCACGAATAACGACTGCACGTTCCCTGTTTGCGCCCATTGCGAACCAATTCAAACAAATTATCATCATCAAAAGTCCAGCGGTTTATCATGATGGGGTTCTTTCCGATATTTTATCGTACGACATCTTTTTTTGCTTACCGTATAATCATGTGTTTGAACCACTGTTCTTGGAAAGCGGTTTTTTGTTCAATATATTCGTTTGTTGGATTTTGTCCGTCTGGCACAACAATCAGTTTGTCATCGTTGTCGTTTGTGCGATGAATAATCGCAACACATTTGCTGGTAAAAGCTGCCAATGGTGTATCGACGCCCAATACATATGCGTCTAATTTTTCACCGTCACCCGATACTGTGTTTGGGATAAAACCATAGTTCACTTCGCATGTAAAACCATGCTTTGGATATTTGCTGCCCGGCGGGGTGTGTCGGGGGCGAGATACCAAACAGGCCTGGTCATTGACCTGAACGGGCCGGCGGGCAATATATTCTATCTTATGGGTGTGTGCAATCGCCTGGTGCGTGAACTTGGGTTTGTCGGCACAACTAAAACACGAATACGAAACGGAAATCAACTCTGCGGGCGACTATCACTCCCGCCTGACCATCATGCAAAAATGGTTTTGGATTGTGTTTATGAAGTAAGCAATATTGCTTGATTTATTTTTTTTATATATTACGCTAAAAAGAAACGGCTCAAAAATGCTTCTTGTAAAAAATCTTGAGAAGTCTTTTGATAGTAATGTAATCTTCAAAAACTTGAATTTTTCTGTTCAGGACGGTGAAAAAGTCGCTGTTGTCGGTTTAAATGGTGCCGGAAAATCCACCTTGTTTAGAATTTTATTAAATCAAATTGATAGCGATGCAGGAGAATTCTATATGGGCAAAAGTCCACGTATTGGTTGGATGCCACAAACGATAGATGAATTGAATCTGCCGGATGATGTTATTGTTTATGATTTCTTGCGTTCGGGGCGACCTTTGGCCGAAATAGAACGACGTATGACTGAAATATACACCAAAATGGCCGAAGGTGATGATTCAGAAGAATTGTTACAGCAATTGGGGGTGTGTCAATCTGAATTTGAATACTGGGATGGATATACTGCGGAATCTGAATTAGAAACTATGATAGACCAGATGGGTATCGATCGTCAGAATCTGAACAAAAAGCTAGGCGAATTATCAGGTGGTCAAAAATCCAAGATTTCATTTATCCGAACATTATATTCACGCCCCAGCATTTTATTTTTAGACGAGCCGACAAACCACCTGGATGCCACCAGTCGTGAATGGATGACAGATTATCTGGTTGCAACAGATGCGTCGGTAATATTTATATCGCACGATGAAGAATTCATAGACAAGGTCGCGGATAAGACTCTGTATTTAGATGCTATGATGCATACCGGGACATTGTATGGGTTTGGGTATAAACGTTTTTTAAGAACCCTGGCAGAAACAAACGAGAGTTTGGAACGGCAATTACAAAAGCAAATGCGTGAAATAAATCGTATCCAGGCATTTGTTGACAGCCAACGTGGCAAATCGGGTAAGGCAAAAAGACAGGCGCAAAGTCGTGAGAAAATGTTAGATAAAATGCGTCAGAATCTGGTGGTTGCACCCATGGAAAAGAAAGATATTGATTTGGCGCTAAGTCCAAATCGTGAAGCGGATATTTTGCCAATCGCGGTGGAAAATTTAAACTTTTCATACGTTGCCAATAAGAAAGTAATTAAAAATCTTACATTTTCATTAAATCGGGGCGAGAAGTTTTTAATTGTTGGGGAAAATGGCGCAGGTAAATCGACCTTGTTAAAATTATTATACAAAATATTAAAACCTGATTCTGGTATTGTTCGTATTGGTAAAAAAACCGACTTGGGATACTATGCCCAGGAATACGAGACATTAAACCCAAATATAACAATTCTGGAAAACGCATCAAGTGTAACAAATATCAGTACATCAAAACTGCGTTCTGTTTTAAATCACTTTAATTTTGTTGGGGACAAGGTAAAACAAAGCGTAAAAACAATGTCGCCAGGCGAACGCAGCCGTTTAGAACTGGCCAAATTATGTCTTGGTGGTGCCAATGTTTTATTATTGGACGAACCAACAAATCATCTGGATGTAGCAACCAAGAAAACCATCGCACAAAGTTTTTCAGAATATGGTGGTACATTGATTATAGTCAGCCATGACTTAGAATTTTTGAAACACCTGGGCATAGACAGAATGCTAATGTTGCCCAGTGGGCGATTACAGTTTTTTGATGAAAGCATTGTTCGCAGGTATATGGAACAAGAAAAACTAAAAGGGCATTGACCTGAACGGGCCGGCGGGCAATGTCTTCTATCTTATGGGTATGTGCAATCGCCTAGTGTGTGAACTTGGATCGCCAGCACAACTAAAACGCGAATACGAAACAGAAAGCAACTCTGCGGGCGACTATCAATCCCGCCTGGCCATCATGCAAAAATGGTTCGGCATTGTGTTTGTGGAATAAGAAACCACATAGATTGATTTATCGATTATTTTGTACTAAACTTCTGATCAACAGGGGAATAGCAATGATAGAAATGAAAGCGAAAGATAAAGAGGAATTAGAAAAGATAGTTTCTATCTTGCTTAACAAGTCAATAAGCGCATATATTGATAGCTACATTTATCTAACATCGTACAATCAAGAGATAAATACAAATCAACATACTTTTGTATTCAGATACAGTTTTTATGCTATTCAGCAGCGACTGATTATTTCAGTTAAAAAGCTACTTGAGCCCGCAAAGACAGATAAAATTACTATGTTTTCCATAGGTAAAATTATAGAACGTCCGGATTTTTGCGATAATCTTTACGATAAAAACGGCATAAAGTATATTTATACAGATAGATTAAATCTTATTTTTAACTCAGTTCATGCTAAAAGACTAAAGAATACACGAGATATTTTTTGTCACAACTTATGCAATGAAAGTAAAGAACCAGTGTGTTATTGCAAAGATTTTATGAACGTCTTGCAAGAATGCTTAAATATATTATTAGATGTCCGAGAACAGGTACTTGGCTTAACAGATATAAACTTCCAGCAAATAAAAGATCTTGCTTTAAAAATTGCGGAAGACTATTGGAGCTGTATAAATTCGGGAGCTACGGAAACAGCATTGACACTAAAAGAACTGCAGCTTTACGACGAGCTAGTTGGAAACACTCAGTAAGGAAATTTTTAGATAAAATATAAGGAACTCGCATGGATATAGAAAACGCGATAGACTATTTGAATTCTCTTGACGATATATTAACGGAACTAATCCTTAATAGGACCTGTTATCTTGATTTTAATAACGCATTGATTGAGCAAAAGGCCAAACAAAATAACTTTATATCATGGTGTCTTAGTAATTATTATAAGGTTACGGTAATAAATTTATGCAAGTTATTAGAACCAAGGGGGAGCGATAATAATAAAAGAACTCTGCGGTATTTTGTAAATTTTTGGAAAAAACAAAAAAATTATGAAGTGTTGAAAAGTAGTATGGAAAACGCTGTTATTGAATATCATGAACCCGATACGGGTAAAGTATATACTGAAGATATAAGTCAAGATATGTTAAGATACTTAGCAAGTATTAGCCTTGAAAACGATTTAATTAAAATACAAAGCATGCACACAAAATTAAAAACGTTAAGAGATAAAAAGTTAGTACATAATGACTATGTGGATTTTGATATCGACTCTCCATGCATTGTAGAGTTGCATAACTTTATAGACGAAGTAGAGGCAATGATAAAAAGTTATTACGGGTTGTTTCGTCAAGGAATTGTATATGATGATTTAAAACGTTCGCCAAGATATGGCAAATTTACCTTGTGTTTAAAGTAGTTTGAATCATCTTATTGGTTGTTTTTTATACGTCCCCCACAACACTTCAAATCTTTTACTATATTCTTGTGCTGGGTGGGGCAGGAAGATGCTGTTTTTACTGTTATATTTAGGGGCACAGCAAAATTTGGCTAATAAAGACAAAAGAAATAGCTAGTAATTCTGTTTTTTATAATATTGAAACAGTAGCGCCAATATAGCATAGCATAAAAAACAAAAAAGTAGACCACCAGACAGTATCAATGCATTTTCTAATCCATCTAGTACAGCTAGAATAATTGTTAGAAATGCAACAGCTAGTAAAGCAGCACAATAGGATTTTATGTGGTTGTGTATTGATGATTTTATTTGGTTATAAGCATATATAAAAAAACTACATGCATGCTTGATAAGCTTAGGGATATTTCTCAACAAAATAGCAATCACATTAAAAAGAAGCGCAAAAACAAAAACTGCTATTGGGATTTTGATAAATATAGTAAGTAGAATATCAAGCACTGGTTTGCTCTTTATTATTGTTGCACAAGACGATATTTTTAATGTCGCTTATGCAATTACTTGTACACACGTATTCTACACCATTTCCCACAAAAATCAAGGGTCGTGTTGTGGGGGGCAATAAAAAACAATGTTACAGATCGGGAATAAATGTAGTAAAAAAGGGCTTTAAAAGCATCTTTGTTACCGAGCGGGAAGATTTGTGGTGTTTTTGGTGTGTTTTTGGCAAAATATTACATATCGGTAAGAAAACAGTTGATTCTATGATTTTTTTATGATAATCTTACCGATGAGGAAGAAAAGGGGGAGAGTGTATGATGAAGATAAAAGACTCAAGGGTTTTTGGTGAAGTTATACGCAAAGTACGTAAAAAACAGGGGCTGACCCAGGCGCAACTTGCAGGGATTGTAAACACTAGTCCACGACTGATTGGTGAGTTAGAACGTGGCAAGCCTACAATTCAGCTGGAAAAAGCGTTAAAGGTTGCTTGGATGCTGGGGGTTAACATAGAAACACCGGAAATCGAAAATGACTAGAACTTTGAATGTTTTTTTATATAGCCAAAAAGTTGGCAAACTGTCCGAAGACGATGTAGGTTATTTGGAATTTAAATACGCAAATGATGCAAAATGGCCCATATCAGTTCGTATGCCGGTTAGAACAAGAAAGTATGATCGTCGTTACGCTGAACCATTCTTTGATAATCTGACACCAGAGGGTGATGCGCTGAAGCTGATAGCGGATAAATTCCATATATCAGATGATAATACTTTTTCTGTGCTGGACAAGATTGGTGGCGAATGTGCGGGGGCTATTTCACTGTATCCAGATGAGATGCCAAATGTCGATGAAGATTTGGTGGAAATTACAGACGATAAACTGGTAAAAATAATTCAAGAATTGCCCCAAAACCCATTGCTGACGGGTATTGAGGGTGCGCCTAGATTATCATTGGCCGGCGCGCAATCTAAATTCGCTGTGGTAAAGGGCGTAGATGACAAATACTATCGTTCCACGAACACTCACCCCACAACGCACATAATAAAAATCGTAAATCAGCGTTTTCCAGAATTACTGAATAATGAATTATTCTGTATGAAGTTGGCGGCAAAAACATTGTTAGGCATGGGAACGGTTCCTGTGGCACTGCGTGCAACGGGTGAGCATAAATATCTGGAAATTGAACGCTATGACAGACGTGTTGTAGCAGATGGGCGGGTCGAAAGGGTTCATCAGGAAGATTTTTGTCAGATTTTGGGGTATTTGGAACGTAGCAAGTATCAAAAGGATCGTGGGCCAGGAATCCGTGATGTCTATAATGCAATCCTGGAATATTCGTCTGCACCGGCAACTGATGCATACAGATTTGTTGAATTGGTAATGTTTAACTATCTGATTGGTAATACGGATGCACACGCCAAGAATTTTTCAATATTGCACGAAGATTATGGAAAAAACATATTTTTGGCGCCGGCCTATGATTTGATTTCGGTAGAGGTGTATCCAGAAACAACAGTTGATCATGAAACTGCAATGGTTATAAACGGCAAGGCTAAATATGATGCTATAACCAAGAAAGACTGGTTGGCATTATATGAACAGCTCGAGCTGAATCCGGCACGCGTTTTGCAGACGCTTCGGGACAGATTAAGCGGGGTGCTGGGGGCGGCCAAAACATTGCGTGATGAATTGAATGCAGATGTGCTTACTAAATCGGATATCTATGACAAGATTGTAGATATCATAGAAAAGCGTTATTCGGCCATCATCGCTGATAATAAATAACGGACGTGTTTTGTTGATTAAATAGAGGTGTCGGAAGTGATGCCTCTTTTTTTTAGGCTTGTGATAAATCGGCAATAGTTGATTTGGTGTCGTATCCATATTCAAGAACGCCTGCATTTTATCTGTGCAAATATTCATTCCAAAAATGCCATTTTTGCAATATGTTCAAAATATGTAGATTTTTTTATGGGTTGTGAAATTGTAAGTTATTCATCGGACTGCGGATAGGTTGCGGATCCTGTGTAGCTGCTGTGTAGCCAAGGGGTTAAATAGTGGTGTTTTTGGGTGGATTGTGGTGTGCCTAAATCCAAAAGTGTTAACAAAGAAAAACGCCGCAAAATCAACGATTTTGCGACGGAATTC
>JAZTWA010000008.1:0-1991 GCA_045635585.1 Candidatus Enterousia sp. | reverse complement strand
ATACAGCATGTTGCACACTGGATACGTCAAGAATCCCAGTAATGGGATAAAAAATATTTTCTTTTTATAAATGGGCGTAAGCATGTATCCCAACCACATTAGCAGACCCAAAATTATGAAAATGCATAACAAGTCATAGCGTGCCATACAGACATCTGCCTTATGACCATCCAGATGCATGCATACATTCCACCATATATCTTCGTTTTTTGCAATTCGCCCGAAATAAGCCAAATCACTTAAAAAGAAGAAGAACAATCCCGCCAGGAATACGGAAATATAATAAAACAAAGAGTATTTTTTTTGTTCCATGCCAAGCCTTATTTCTTTATGATTAAATCATATAATTTATAGCTGCAACAACAGCAGATAAAATAATATAACTTATAATCGCAACAATAAAAGCCAATAATAAAATACAACCCCATTTCCACTTATATGGTTTCCATGATAAACACATTAAAAACAGACCAAGCAAAAAGGTTGCGCTTATAATTGTAATATCAACATAACGCAGGCAGTGATATTCGCACAAACCGTAAAATAAAGTGTCCCATTTTGAAGAAGCCAACATGTTTGAATCAAAATAGAATACAAACATGATAACAAACGAAACGAATGCATATGTTGCTAATGTTTTTGTATTTTGCATATCATGACACTTTTTTATATCTAATACTCCACTTTGATAATTAAATCATTCCCTATATAATCAAATAACGCAACAAAATTATCCATATTTGATGTTAAATCAATACAGCCCGCCGAACCT
Organism: Candidatus Enterousia sp.; assembly: GCA_045635585.1. Taxonomy (GTDB): domain Bacteria; phylum Pseudomonadota; class Alphaproteobacteria; order Rs-D84; family Rs-D84; genus Enterousia. The sequence continues at coordinate 1,219 of JAZTWA010000008.1, read as the reverse complement.
GGAACCCACCCACCATGAATATAAAATCCACCTCTACCATAAGTATTTGTCTGTTGCGACGATTCTAGTTTTACCCTTGATGCACCCCATGAGTACAAGCTTCCGGGCCACGTTCCTGCATTAGCAACACCTGCAATTATCCCGTATGGAGTTATATGCTGCAACTTTTCTTGTCTTGCAACGTATGTTCCTTCGGGGATTGGTCCTGTGTCTTTCAGGTTTTGATATTCGGGGCTTCTGTATCCATCTTTGCCCGACACTGCATCCCACGACATAATTGGCTTATCATTTTCATACAGCGTAAATTTCTTGCCGTCAAATACCGCATATTGCCCTGGCTTTATATTTACCGGCTTTTCAAATGTTGGTGTGTCTGATGATTCTTGTGATTTGGCTTTAGCGTTCTTGTCTGCCTTGTAATCTTTTTTAGCGATTGTTTTGCCGTTTTCGTCCAGCGTTTCTTCGGTTTTGCTTGAATAAAAAACACCCGCGTGTGCGGGTAATAAAAAAAGACGACCAAATGTCGTCCGCCGAATGAAAGTATTATACCACAAAAATGATAAAAATTCAAGAAAAATCATTGCTATTTGATGCGCGAATGTCTATTCTTATATTGATATGACAAAGATATTCACGATTGGTTTCAGCGGTAAAAAGCCAGAAGTATTTCTGGAGGTTTTAGACGCTGCACGTATTCGTTGCGTATGGGATATTCGTCTGTGGCGGGTCAGCAAATATGTCCCGTATTACAGCGGTGATAACCTGGCATCAGTTCTTGGCGAAAGATATGAGTATCACCCAGAATTTGCACCGACATTTGAAATGTTGACATCGTTCAAAGACAAACATATGACTTGGTCAGATGCCGAGCCGATTTATCGCAAAACGATTGCAGACCGTGGGCCATTGGCAAACGTATCGCCAAGTGACCTGGACCACATATGTTTGTTATGCACAGAAAAGACTGCAGATATGTGTCATCGACGTCTGGCCGCTGAATACATTGCCGATATAATTCCAAATGTGGAAATTATTCACTTATAAGTTCGAACCTTTTTCTGAACAATAAAAACGCAGTTGTTTCAATAAGATACCCCTTCGTAGACATGGTCCAGAAGGGGTGTCGTCAAATATGGGGCGGATAACCGGACTCGAACCGGCGACATTTGGTACCACAAACCAACGCTCTAACCAACTGAGCTATATCCGCCATACTGTG
>JAZTWA010000007.1:0-1285 GCA_045635585.1 Candidatus Enterousia sp. | reverse complement strand
AAACACGAAATAGTTCGTATCTTAAAGGCGGCTGTTGAAAATGGCGCCAATGAAAACATGGCCGAACAACACGCAGACGCAGTTCAAGATATGCTGGGGCAGGATAGAGTTTTTGATTGATGTATCAATTAAGCATAGGTAATTCTTTAATTAAACAATTTATATTTAAGCTGTGAATGTCTAATGTTATTGTTTGTAAATCAATTGAATCTGCAGGAAAAAATATGTACCAGAGTGTATAAATCGGTCCTTCAATTATACACGAAACAATTCCGATTATTAGCAATACCCCCGCTAGCCAAAATAATATATTACCATTTATTTTAGTATTTATCGCATTGTAACAGTTATATGTTTTTTCCTTTTCTCTCAATATTTTTTGCGTTTCTTGTAAAAGTTTTTCTTTGGCACTTAGTGTTTTGAAATACGTTACATTTCTATTATTAGACTTTGCTATATGTGTTTGCAGTTCATGAATTGTCTCTTCAATATTTTCTATCCGCCTTATTTGTATTTTTATGTCTTGAAGCATTTCATACAGCGTTTGTCTAATATTACAAATATCAAGCCCATATTGCTGTGAAGCAATGTACCATTGACCACCAATAAGAACCAACAGAAAGCCACTAAAGGCGCGATAGCTACCCAAAAGCTCATAACCAAAAAACTTAGGGTTTAATCCAAACACCCAGCACCCAATACCAAAAACACAAAGCAACAGCAAAGTTCGCATGCTGAATTTTGTGTCTTTGGAAAGTTCTGCTATATTGTCTGACATTCTGTTGTTCCTTTATACTGCAAGATCTAATGAGATTATTATGCTGTTATCAGTGGTTATACCAGGAAACATATTATTTCTTGGCTTTAGAATAGTTAATACGAATTAAAAGTCAATTTAATATTTTCACAAATGCACAACTTCTATGTCTGGGAATTGTGATGCGATGTATTCAGCGGCCAAGCGGCGGTGGCATTGGTGTGCGGTCTTTTCTGTGCACATCAGGCATATGCGGTCCAGTTCGTCCGGACTGCGCCCCGCCAATGGTGCACGCCCCGCAATCAGGCATCTGTAAATCGGTTCGGCATCCGCCCAGGTTGCCTTTTTATCCTTGAACGCGGTCAGCATTTCAAATTCAGGCGCAAATTCCGGGTGGTATTCATATCGGTCACCCAAGACAGTCGCCAGGTTTTCGCCACTGTAATATGGAACATACTTGCTGACCCGCCACAGGCGAATATCCCACACACAGCGAACACGCGCCGCATCCAACACTTCCAGAAATGC
>JAZTWA010000006.1:0-43620 GCA_045635585.1 Candidatus Enterousia sp. | reverse complement strand
CGCGCTTCGTGTGCGGTGACAAAGGGGGGACTGGATTGCCGCGCTTCGCTCGCAATGGCAGGGGGATTATTTGTAATAAATTTTATTGTCGCTGTCCGTCATCAGTTTGTTTAGAGATTCTGCTGGTGATTTTGTATCTTTGATACGTGTTCCGGTGTCAGATAGTGATAAATAACAATCTTTTATTTGGTCCGCCCCGGCATCACTGGTGGAACCGTTCGGACATGGTTCTTTCTTGTTACTGGTACAATACCAGCCGGCGGAACAATCGGCGTATACTGGGGATAAAGTAACATTACCGTCGGTGTATTCTTCGGTATCTAATTCGTCTAATTTTGTCCCAGCGACAAACGTTCCGCTATGCTGGTCTGATTTCCAACCAACAAATTCTTTGCCTGATTGTGTAGGCCCAGGATATGTAAATGATGCGCATGTGTTGATGATGGTTTCTGCCGATTTAATTTGATATGGTGTGTTGTATGTTGCGGTATCCCTACAAACATTCCCGTTATTATTATATATTACGGTGTATTGTTTCCATTTGAAGGATAGCGTGATTGTTATCTTGTTAACTTCTTCAACAAGTGTATTAAGGTATTCTATGAATAAGTTTCCGGATTTATCAGATATGTCGTCTGTTTTGTTGACTTGGTATTTATCAAATTCTTGTTTTGTGGGATTTTCAGGTGGATTGAGTTTCTTTTGAAAACCTTTTCCATCCTTCATGTCGATACCAGAATCATATTTGTATATTGCTCTTGGATTATAAGTGGTGGGATCGATTTGTACGGTTATTTCATAAGTTTTTGGATCGCAGGTGTCGGGGGCGGTATTTGTCCATGATTCTGGTTCATATCCTGTATTACATATGCATGTTGTGGCATCGCTGCTGACGGTTCCGTTTGTGCAATCGGCCCAATTGGCTTTTAACACCAACATTGCGCCATTTGCACCGGATGTTGGTTCACAGTCGCCGTTGTTAATCATTTCTTGTGTAATTGTGCCGGTGCATTTTGAATTACATTCATAGTTAGTGTTTGTGCCGGTATAACATGTCCAATGTGTAAATATTTGTCCGGCTGGGGCTGGCAAGTCTGTATTGGAAGAGGTTGTTGGCAGGGTGAATGTGGCGCCATAATTAACCGTGGGGCCCACTACAGTACTACCGCCTGTATTGTAGCTGACATAATATGTACGTGGGGTCCATTTGGCGGTAAGTGTTATTGCTGGGCTTTTTGTTGTTGGATTTTTTAGGGTACTGTTATTTTCTATATATGTTTGTAATTTATCGCGTGTGGTGGCGGTTAACTGGCCATTGGAACCAATGTATTGTGTATTATCAATATAAAAACCAGCAAAATCATGTCCGTTTTTTGTTGGGGGGGTTATGCTGGTACCGCCAGTGGTGTTATATGGTCCATCAGTGGTATTGTATTTAAACGTAAAATATTCTGTGCCAGCTGTCCCGCCGTTTTTATCTAATGCAATTGTATATACAACTTCGTGACAATCTTTGGATACGTCGGCACGACATGTTGTTGCAGCACAGCAGTATCCGGTGAGAGGCACGTCACATTCGCTTACCTTTGTTGCGCCAGTGCCGCTGGTTGTGGTGCCGGTGGGACATTGGTTTGTGGTGTTGTTAGTAATGCTTGTGACACAACCGCCTTGTGATGCCATTGGCTTCCCTGTGTAATAATACCCTTTATTAGCAATGCAGGCTGTTTGGTTGCTGTTTGGGGTACTGTTGCTGGGGCATTCATAGGTATAATTACAGGTTATGTTGTATGTGCCATCATATGTTATTTGTGTTATATCTGGTTTTACTGTATTTGTGTCGATGGGTTCACAACTGGTGTATCTATATACCGTGGGAAGGGTTGTATGGGAATTAGCAAATTGTTTTGCTGCACATTGGGCGGTAAAGCCACAGTCATTTTCTCCGCCACCACTGGTGGTATATGTAATGAGTTGAAAGTTTGTGTCTTTGGAACCCGTAACAATGAATTGTGTTTTCACATTTGTACATTCTTTAAGTGTGCTGCTTTCTGCGGTATCTTCATCGTCATATGTATATTCTACATATTTTCCAATACCTGCCCATGTACAACTACCGCTCGTACTACCAATACCCGAAGAGTATGGTTTAAAATAACAATCATTATAGCCATTAAGGGTACTTCCATGATTTGCTGCGCAGGCGACAATGCCGCTAAATTGACCTGTTTTATAACCACATTGGTCTGTAAAAGTGGGTCCAATGGCAAAGATTGGGGTTGAATATATTATTGCAATTAAGATTAATAATAGTTTCTTCATGGGTTTATATGAGCCGTTTTTATTGGGTTATGTCATATTGGATGAACCATTGCCCAGCATCGGGGGTTTCGGATATTTGTGTTGGGTTGCTATGCGTGTCATCATTTTCAGGGTAATATTGATTTTTTATGTAGTCGGAATCCAACATTTTATATGGTTGATTCTTGCTGCCCTCGCGAGGCGTGACCAGAAATAGGCCCTTGCAAACTATTGTATCTTTGGAGGGAAAACCTGTTTTGTTCTGGCATATTGAGTCGCAATCTTTGATGGGTTCTGTTTGGGATTCGTCGGATGATTGTCCAATACATAACAACATTTGGGAATTGCTTGCAGCAACGATTTTTGCATGTGTATATTTTTCTGGAACACATATTGTTGTCGCGTCAGTATCGGTGTCCAAAAAATATCCCGTTTTAGCAGCAGCGATTGGTATACGCTGTGTTCCGGTGTCGCAACAGTTGCCCCATGAATCAATGTTTTTTGTTTCGCAACAATTCGTCATGCCGTTCGGTAACGTGATTACTTCCCCCGTGTCACGACAATATATTCCGTCATTGGTAAAGCCTGCCGAATCAACGCATTCGCCATTTAGTTCGCGAAAACCAATGCCACATGTTGTGTCGCGACAGTTGTCGGCGCGTTCTTCGGTGCCGGTATTGTATGCAAACCATGACAATAATGTGGCGTTGTCATCATTTTTGTCCATCAAAATAATTTTGTTGTGTCGGCTGGAATCTGCAAGGTTTGTATCGGGGTTGCCTTCGCAGTGACCCCAAATTTCGGCGGTTAATTGACATTTGATACAATCAATGCTGGCCCAATTGTTCTTGCATTCGTTTGTACACCAATCGTATGGTATAAATGGTGTTGCATTGGCTGTTTGTACGTTGTCGGGTGAACTGTATTTGTCCATGTCAACGTTTGAATATAATGTTGTTAAAAATAGGTCACCAGTTGTGATGCCTGAATTTGTTTTGTTGTCCCAGATTGTTTTTAATGCGTCGTCGCCCGCGTTTGCAATACATTCACGAACCTGGTCCCAGCAGGCAGTACGATTCATGATGGATTTGCGGTTAATAGATGTGTCAATGTTTTCGCACAATCCAAAGTTGCCAGAAATCGCAGAACATACCTGGATAATACAGTTGCGGCCAACTTCGCGACATGTGGATAATATTGTGTCGTATGTCTTGTCGGATGCGATGTTGTCCATACCACCAACCCATTCGTCATCCCCGCCACCGGTTGATTCCATTAATGCGGTACATGCCGTTTTTACGTCGGAACACATTTCGTTTACCGTCTTGTCCGCAACAACACCAAAAATTGACAATGCGCGTGAATCAAATTCGGAAATTGATTTTAATGTGTCAGACATACATTGGGTGGTCAATGTTGTGCATGAACGACGGATGTCTTCCAGTTTTTTATCTTGGGCAATTTTGATTTGGGATAATGCGTCTTCGATAAATGAATCCCATACATATGATGATATTTCTTCACATTTTTCCATGGCCGGTTCCAAGAATTTTTTCTTGGAATTTAAATATTGAACGAATTTGTCGTTGTGCGCCATTGTTGACCATTTTGCGTCCCCACTGGGGCGTGTGATTAATGTGGACAGGTTTGCCAATGTTGTTGTCAAGAATGCCTGGCCGGTGGTGGGATCGATGTAGCGACCCGTAATATCCAAACAACTGCCCAAATCGGTGCCACATACGGTTGTGTCAGTTAACATATCCAACATTTTTTGCTTGCATGTCAATATGTCGTCAGAATTACGATCTTGATATGTGCTGAGACGGGACATGTCCAATAGTGCGCTGCTTTCAAATACCTTGGAACGTGCCTGGTCGGTTTGGTTTTGGTACGATTTTTGTACGGTGTTGCAATCTTGTTCAACCAATACCATATAACCGCCTTCGGCAATAGATAGTTCATCAGGGGTGCATACCTCTGCCGCCATTTCGCGACATACCGGCAGGGCCGCAGAATATAATGCAGTGCCAGATTTAGATGTGCTGGCCGCGCCGGCCAATGAATCAACACTGTCGAATGCGGCGTCCATGTTTAATGATAATGATATGGAATTCAGGTTTTGATCAAAGTTATTGTTGTCAAAACTGGTGTTTAATTTCTTGGCAATTTCATCCAGCATCTTTTGCGATTCGGAACGATCTTTTTGATTAAATGCCAATTCGCCAGCCGTCGCCTGATTCAATGCGGCCGCATCTTCGGCATCCATGCTGATGGTTAAAAGACGCTGGTTAAAGTCTAATAACTTGTCTTCGATGTTTTCCATGCGTTCGCGCATGCCGTCAAATTCATGTAAACGTGAAGAACATGCACAGCGCTTTAACTGGGCATCTTTGTTGGCGCAAAATTCATCCATACAACTGTTGAAAACTTCGCGGCATTTCTTGTAATCACGCGATGTTATGTCGGCCGCCGTCAGTACAGTGTTGGTTGTGGTGGCACTGCGTGCGCGTGATGATGTGTTTGTGGCCATGCGCCCACGTGATGATATTGTGCCACCCAATGTACGATTGCCAATGGCAGATGGTGTGCGTGTGCCTGTCGCAGTGCGTGATGTAATGGCACCACGTGTTTGCGCACCAGAACGATTTTGTAAATCAGAGCGTGTCGTTACCCGATTCGAATCGGATTGTGATGTGCGTGATACAACATTGTTTGTCGTGGTGCGCGCAGATAAACGCTTGTCGTTGTTGGAATTATTAGAACGTGTGTTTGTTGCAGCATTGCGTTCGCGGACCATGGAACCAGTTTTTTGTGTGTTTACCGTTCGTGATGCGGTGGCATTAGGTGCCGATGATGTGCCAGATGGTTGTGTCGTTGTGGGTTTTTGCCGATTCGATGAAATTGTGGTTGTTGTGCCACGACGCGTGGCCGCACGTGATGTGTCGGTTGCATCATCAGCAAGTCCCGCCCGAAGTATAAGCGGTGCAAGCAATGCAACAAAAAGCAGTTTTGTTCCCTTCATCCTTGATTACTTGGATGTTAGCAAATTTATGAAATGTGGGGCAAGTATAAAAATTAGATATTGTTATGTTTTTAAGCGGATTTTTTGTCTGTATAATCTTGTTTTTTTGGTGCGACCAGGGGGAATCGAACCCCCATGGGTTGCCCCACAGCATCCTTAGTGCTGCGCGTCTACCAATTCCGCCATGGTCGCAGTGTTGATATTTTTACAAGATTGGTGTTTGTTTTTCAACCTTTTTTATGATAAAATTGTCTTGATAGTAAAAAAGGAAAGGGTTTATTATGAAAATATTGCCACGTTTGTTGTTGAAAACTTCTGTGTTTGCGCTGTTGCCGTTTGTTGCAAATGCCGCGGGAACGTACTATACAGGGAATTATCAATCACCACAAAGAAGTTATTCACAAAGTTCTTATTCGCAACGCAGTCGAACAACAAACTATTCCCAACAGGGGGTAAGTGCATATAATCAAAATCAATATGCAAACGCGGGGTATTCAACGTCGGGGTATAATTCTGCACGCAATAGTGGTGCGTATCGTACAAATGCAACGACAAATAGACAAACAAATGCTCAGTCGCGTCAGCAACAAATGACGTCAACGTCTGATAAAAGTGGCTTTTATTTGGGGGCGGATTTTTCACGTCAGACATCAATGTGGCAATTTGAAATGAAAGAATCCGAATCGATTTTGCACTATGATAATGTTGATTGGAATGTTCTGGGTGTGAATGCAGGATATGTATTCAATGCGGGAAATACACCAATGCAAATCGCTGCGGGCTTTAAGTATGGTATGCAGGCGGGCGAATCGACAATGGTTGACGATGATATTACAAATGGTGGTTATTTTGTGACCGAATGGGGCGAAGATACTGATGGTGATGGCAAGGCTGATAAGGTTTTGGGTAATCAAATGGGGCGTGCGTTGTCGATTGGTACATCCAAAGATGGTTCGATGATGGAATTTAATGCGGGCTTTGGATTGAAGGATTTCTTTCAGTGGGGAAATTTAAAAGTTACCCCAAGTGTTGGTTGGCGTTATCTGAAATATAAATTGGAAACAACAAATAATCATGGTATGTCAATTGATACATTTGAAGGTGATGGTGGTTGTTTTGTTGTCGATGGTAGTGATGAAATACAGTGTGATCCAGTGTTGATTTTCTATGATTCTGCAGGTAATCAGATTTTGACAACACGTGGTGATACAAATGCGGATGGTTATCTGGATTTAAATGATGAAATAGAAGTTCCATCAGGATATCAATATGTTAATACGGGCGGAACGTATTATTATGGTCAGCCAGGGGTTAGCCATTCGTATGAAGTTGAATGGTCTGGACCATATTTGGCATTAGATATGTTGTATGATATTAATCAAAATAATTCTGTAAATGCGTATTTGGAAGTTGGTTTGCCTTCTTATACTGCAACGGGTGATCAGCCATATCGTTTCGACTGGGAACATCCAAAATCAGTTGAAGATTCATCTGGTGTTGGTTCGGCGTTCCATTTGGGATTGGGGGCTTCATGGTCAACTGCGATTTCTGATTCTGTGGCATTGTCAATTGGTTTGACATATGATTATTACAATGTGTCGGGTGCAGATGCTAAAACATATCTGAGTGAAGATTATTATATGGGGATATATAATGACTTGCTGGCCCAGTGGGTTGATGCAGGATATACCGAAGCAGATATGATAAATTCGAATACTGGTGATCCAATTGCTCTGAATATATTGGAATTGGAACAGGATTGCCCAGGTTGGGTTTGTTCGGCGGATGGTGAAATAGAATCTTTCTATAAATCAATGGGTATCCGCGTTGGAATTAATGCAAAATTCTGATTGTGAAGACAGGTATGAAAGTTCTGAAACATATTTTGTTGGCGGTTTCTTTCTGTCTGTTGACAGGGACGATGTCGTTCGCCGCAGTTGAACTGCGGGGGACGGCATCGGTTAGTATCACAAGTGATACGTCTGCAAATGCAAAAAATATGGCGTTTGATGAAGCAAGACGTCAGATTATTTCTGATTCTTTGCGTCAATATGTTGATGTGTCGGCCTTTTCTGGTTTGTTAAAGAATTCAAAATCTGTTGAATTGATGAATTTGGTCGCTGTGTCCAGTATTGATGGTGAACAGGTGTCTGATACCACGTATTCTGCCAATATTTCAATGACGTTGGATAACGATGCGGTACGTAACTGGCTGGTTAATAATAATGTCCAGAATTGGTTGCCGGACAACGAAGCGCAGGATATGTTTGCAATTTTTGTTAGTATGTCAAATCCAATGTTGAATTGGGGTGAATTAAACGCAATTGCACGTTCAGAAAAGATTGATTTGGGTACAAAGTATTTGTCGGCGAATTCTGCGACTTTGTCATTACCTGTGTCGGTACGCGGTGCTTTTACAATTGCAATTCGCGAAGCAGGGTGGCGATATGCAAATCAAGATGGTAACTTGCGTATTTGGAAATAACAAAAGGGGATCTGGGTGAAAAAATTCTATGCTGTATTTTTAGGATTGCTGGTGTCAGGGGGCGCTTTTGCAGAAGAAAGTGTGAATAGTAATGAAAGTATGACTTTGGCGGTTCGTCGTATTGGACTGGAATGGTCAAAGACCGATGTGCGTCATGCTGCGGAGTATCATGAATCACCGGTTTCGGCATTAAAAGCAGACAGTCAGGATTTTATCAAGGCGGTTTTTGATACGGGGCTGGAATATAACAAGGGGCGTTTTCAATGGGATAATAGTTTGTTTATGGAATATGGTGAAACAAAGTTGAAGCCATATAATGAACCAGCTACGACCAGTGAAAATGCAGATGATATTTTGTTGTCTAGTAATTTATCGTATGCGTGTTGGGATTTTTCAGGTTTCAAGTTTGGACCAACAGTTCGTGCGGCATATGATACAGAATTTGTTACCAATGATAATACGCCACGACAAAATATTGCACGTGCCAATGCGGGTATTTCTTTGTTTGATAATGCGGTTGTAAAAAGTTTGTATTTGACAGGTGTGTATGAATACGATTTTACATATGCGGGTCAGCAAACCAGTAAATTGGCGGCCGAAATTGGTTGGCGTTTGGAATATCAGGTGCGTGAAGGTGTCAAATTATCATCAAATGGTTATTATCGTGAATATTTAAGTTATTCGGAATATATCGCGACAGATTTAGAACGTGATTTAAGTGCGATTTTACGTCTTGATACAAATTTGTGGGGGGATTTAACAATGGGGCCATATGTTCAGTATCGTCGTGCACGTGCGCGCGGTGTTGATGTGTATGGCAGTAATTTTATTATGGGAATATCTTTTAATTATATTACATCGTTTGGCTTGATTAAGCCGGATGTTGTTGAATAAAAAAATGCCCCCAAACGGGGCATTTTTTATATTTGATCTAAATCTTGGATTACAAAGATTCCATCGGTTTCCCACTTGGATATTTGTGTGTCTATGTCCAGTATGTTGCGTGATGCCAGATAAATCGCGGGTTTTACACCATGTGTGTCGGCGGCTGTTTTTGCGGCGATAATTGGTGATGGGCACGTTTTGCCTGCGGCAAACCAGTTTTCGTTGTCAGGTACCCAAAAGTCTGGGTCGCAATGTGTGGCGATTGCGTGTGTTTCGGTTATAACAATATCCTTGTCTGTTTTAAAGTTTCGATTATTTTTTGTTAGGTATTCAATTAATATTTCTGCGGCATTATGTTCCGGAATTTGGCTTGTTTTGTTGCCACTGTTAAAATTAATTTCTTGAAATGTTGGCATGTCGATAGGTTCAGGTTCGTCTATGGCCGGTATATCAAAATCAAGGGGTAATGGAATATTATTTACTTCTGATGTTTGTGCGGTGATGGCTGGTATTGTAGGTGTGTCTATGATGTCTGTTAATGAAATGCGTTTTTGTGCGCGTATAAATGTGGAGCGTATTTCCATTGGTACATCATCGGGAATAATAGGTTCTGTTGTTTGGGGTTCTTCTGCCGCTTTTTCGGTAACTGATTCAGTTGCCGGTTCAGGTTTGTGTAAAAAAGATGGTAGTGGTATAGATAGGGATATTAAGGGCTTTTTATTGCGGATAATAATCCATGTTGTCGATATGTAGATTGGTAATGCGGTTAACATTATTAAACCAAATACAAATCCGCCAAACCCATGTAATTCAGCACGAAAAAGTTTGTGCCACTGGGCAGAACAAAAAATATCAAAGCCAAACAAAAAGTATAACAATGCCCATATTGCGGTACCATAAAATATTGTCCATGTTACGGCATGTTTGTGTGTTTTAAAGAATTCGTATACTTTTTTCATTGTGTTTATTATAGACAATGCATTCTGTTTGTCAATATTAATAATTAATTGTTGTTTGTGTAAAAAGTACTTTTTTTATTTATGTTTTTGTGGCATAATAATAGGGATATCAAGGAGGAATGTTTATGTCGGTATTGTTCAGATTATTTGGTACGTCGATTATGTCTGTTGGGCTGTGTGCCTTGGTTTGTGCGGCACAGGCGGCAACAGGACGTGACGGTTATGCAAATGTTCGTTCGACATCAGCGATGGGTGCGTCGTCTGGACGTATGCCCAGTATGCCGACATTAACCTTGAATTCTGTTGGAAATATTTCTGCCACGTTACCAAGTTCTGGTAAGGTTACCGGTGGTAACAGCGGTGCGGGGAATTCAACACCTGATACACCCAGTGTGCCAACCGTTACACCAACAAAGTGTTCAGATGGTGGGGTTGAAAATTCTGAATATGGAATTAATGAATGTATGGGCGATTTGCTAACGTGTATTAATAATGGCGCATTGCCAAATGGTTTGAATGACATGTTTAATGTGGATTTGCGTAATTCAATCGTTAATGGTATGGGATTGTGTAATGTTTATGTAGATAGATGTATTTCTGATGTCAGACGTGATTGTAAAAACGTTTATAATTCTGTTGCTGATGTTTGGTTGGATTTCAATTCGCGTAAGGTTCAGCCGGAATATTATAACTTTGTTTTGCGTAAAACAGGTTTAACACCAAATCAGGCAGAAAATACATGTTTGTTGTTGGATAGAAATACTTTCGGAACATCTTTTGCTGCTGTTAATGATAATGGCAATACAACGAATGAATTTAATAATCAGGTTTATGCTTTTAATGGAAGCGATGGGCAGACAAAACAAGATCCATTGGGTGTTGAAGTAGAAAAGTTGGGTGTTGATAGTCAGCGTGGACATTATGCACGTTGGGATGCGACAGATGCGACGTGTTATGTTCGTGTTGCCGCATATAACAAAGATAAACATATTTCAAATAGTTGGTTATTTGGTGGAATTGGTGATGAAAAGCCGGCAGAGGTATGGAAGGCGGCGGGTGATGTTTTTACATGTAACAAGGATTTGTTTGGATTTTCTTTGATGAATGATACCAAGACTGTTGCATTGATTGGTGGTGTTGGTGGTACCGCTTTGGGCGCGGGAATTGGTGCGGCGGTTGGTCATGGCGCACGTTCATTTGATTGTGACAAAAAAATGCATCGTGAATTGTTGGGGCAAGAAATTGTTTCAGATAGAAATGTTGCCATATTGAATGAATATTTAGAAAAAGATATTCAGATTGGTTCGTCTTTGAATGAAGGCGCATGTAAAGAAATTTTAAAACTGTATGATTTGTATAGCGCATATCAAAGTCATTTAAATACGTGTGCTGCTTCTTCGACTGCTGGGGTGGTATCATCAGGTGCTGCGGATAAAATATCATTTAATTGTACAAAGGCGGGGGTAGCAGCCCTTAATGATGCCAGTTGTTTGGATTTGGTAAAACGACATGGTTTGTGTGTAAATGCGAATAATTATGTTGATTGTGCCAAAGAACTGTTAGAAAGTAGTTCAAATGGGTATAGTTATTCAGAAACGTTTAATGGTGGGGTGGTTTTAAACATTTCCTATACCAAGGGAGCTGCAGATGTTGTTGCATCAGAACAGGGAACTTCTGGGTGCTCGTTTAAAGCATTGAATAAAGATTTGGTTGTTGGCGAAGATGGTACGATGGCATCTAGTATCTTGTGTAGTGGTGGTACAAGTGAATGCGTAGAAGCCAGTGTTATTCGCGACCAATTACGTACATTGAATAATGTTTTCAATGATTCTGTTGCCGATATTATCCAGAATGGTGAAAAAGGTAATCGTGCAAAAACAACCGCGGTTGGTGCGGCAATTGGTTTGGGTGCGGGTGGTATCGCAACAGCTATTACTGCATTTGTTGAAAATAGTAATATTCATTGTCGTGTTGGTGATGGTTTGGAAAAGGTTGGTTTGGGCAAATCTTATTCGATTGACAGTTTGAAAGATTTTTATGTTAAATGGAATTTGCGTTTGCCTGATGTGATTGCGCCAACCGCAACGGTTACAGACTGTGCGTCATGGCAAAGAACATGTGCAATGTTTACAGATTTGAAACAGTGTGTTGCGGTTGAAATAAATTATAAGCCCGCAGATGCAACAACGGCGACATTGGTCAGATCTGCATGTGTTCCATCAGGCAGTGCGTGTATTGAAAACGCATCGGTTGCACGAACGTATGGTGCATGTAAATAATAAGAAAACCACCTTTGGTGGTTTTTTTTTACTGTTTTCTGTTCCCCTAGAATCTTTATTTATATATAAAATAGTTGTTTTTTTATTGGGCTTTATGTACCATTGTGGTGATGTTCATGGGAATGAATATCAGGGACTTAAGAAATCCCTTACGAAAGACGGTGCTGTGTTGGCGCCGGTTATCTGGTGGCGTGTTTATGCGCCATGTTCCCCGTATGTCGGGGAGCTGTTGGTTATATAACAAGGTTTCCTGAAGACCAGCAGGGTCATTCTTTCGTATGATTTTCTTAACTCCCCGACCACAGATTGTGTGGTCTTTATTTATATAAGTTATTGTAGATAAGGGGAAGGTTATGGAACGTTTGGCCGAATTTTATTTTATGTTTAAGCGTGGTTTATTGCATGTGGTGGATTTGTTTATTCCATCCAAGACTGCAAAAAAGAATTTTGTTTCTTGGGCAACTTTTCCACGTTTTAATTATATTCCTGATTCAACAAAATACGATAAAACTATAAATGTCGCTTTTTGTTTTAATGAACGTTATATTCCGTTGGCTTTGACAGCAATCTCGTCATTGTTGGAAAATTCTCCAAAATGTGTGTATGATATTTATTGTGTGACTGATATTAACAAAACAAGTCAGGATAAAATTAAAAAATTTATTAATGCACGATATGAAAATGCAAAAATTATATTTTTAAAACCAAATGCAGATTATGATAATGCGCATTGTGGGCGGTGGTCAAATGCAATATGGTGGCGTTGTATGTTGCCAAAGTTGTTGCCTGATACAGTAAATCGTATAATTTATGCAGATGTAGATACTTTGTTTGTGCGTGATTTACGTGAAGCAAATGATTTTGATATTGGAAATAACTTGTTGGCAGGCTGCTTTGATAGCCCTACATATATAAACAGTGGCTTTTTAGTTATGAATATTGCGCAATTCAGAAAGGACAATGTTTATGCAGAAATGATATCTTGGGCGGAAAATAACCAAACCAGATATCCAGATCAGGATATGTTAAATAATGTTTGTCGTGGTCGTATTAAGCCAATGTCAAGAAAGTTTAATGCAATTGTTGGCGGTGGATACAGTTTCTTGAAAACAATGAATTGGACATTGTATCGTGAAATGCGTCGGCCCGTTATGTTGCATTATGCGGGTAAAATTAAGCCATGGGATATGTCGATAAAGCGTTTCTTTACATTTGATTTGTATCGAAAATATTATCGTATGGTTGTGAATAATTACTAAAAAGGTTGTTTTTATGAATTTGCAAATTTTGATGTTACGATATTTTTGGAAACCCATATCTTTGGTTTTATCTTTGTTTTGTTCTACGGGAGCCGGGCGTCGTGCGATACGTGAACGCTTTTTGTATTCTAAGCCATTCCCATATCCAGATGTTTTAAGTATTCCTGATACAATTAAAAAGCTACAGGGTGGGGCATCGTTGGCACGATTGGGTGATGGTGAATTTAATTTGGCATTGGGAAAAAAGAAGATTTGTTATCAAGAAAATTCCAAGGAATTGATGAGGCGTATGCAGGAAATTTTGAAAAATCCAAATGGAAAATGTTTGGTTGGTATTCCGCCACGTCCAATATCTGCAGGTTTTTTTCGTGAATATTTTACCAGATATCCAAGGATTTTGAAGATGATGCGTTTGAAAAGTGTATATGCCAATGCGAATATATCACGAAATTCTGATTTTTTGCTATCTGGAATACCAGAATACCGCAAGATTTGGGAAAATCGTACGGTTGTTTTTATATACTCTTTGGAGGGACGATTTGAAATTACACCAGAAATATTTTCAAATATAAAGCAGTATTATCATATTGATGTTGCGGCGAAAAATGCGTTTGAAGAATATGATAAAATTATGTCTCAGGCTAAAAAGTATCCCAAGGATTATTTGTTCTTGATTGCGTGTGGACCAGCTGCAACGGTTTTTGCGTATGATTTGGCTGACTTGGGATATCAAGCCATAGATATTGGACATTTGCCGAATTGTTATGCGAATGAAGCAAATGGTGCGCCGATGCCCGAAAAACTGCCGATTAGCAAATAATTAATTTATATTAAATATAAGTATTGTAATTCCCACGACGTTGTCGTGGGGCCCTTTCGCCTGCGGCTCGAACCCTTTTGTCGGTTTCGAATCCACATGTTTACACATGATTAATAAAAAATGCCGCACAAGGCGACATTTCTTATTAATTCTGGCGCATCCAGAAGGATTCGAACCCTCAGTCTTCTGATCCGTAGTCAGATGCTTTATCCAGTTAAGCTATGGATGCAACGGGGTGTATTTTAATACCTTTTTATTTGAATTGCAAGTAAAAAGAATATTTTTTTATCGCGTTTTGTTTTTGCCATGATACAGCAAATTATAATGATGACGGCATACTGACTTATAATTGCTGTCCCCAAGGGCAAATTGGTCGCCTGCGTGGATAACATTGCCATTGGAATCAAAGCGTAAATGATGAGTGGCCAGATTCATACAACCATGAATTTGACACGTCGATTCCATACGGTGTAATTTTGCACCAACTTCTATAAGTCTTTGTGAAGCAGGAAATATTTTTTCATTACTGTCCACCATCAGGCCATAACACATTACAATTTTGTACTGTTCGTCGGCAATCTGTACCAGTTTGTCTATGTCGTTTGGTTTAAAGAACTGTACTTCGTCAACTAAAATTACTTTGGTTTCAGGTTTTGGTGTGTATGTGTCCAGATTTGGCATCGTGCGTGCGGGCCATTCTAAACCAATACGTGATACAATTTGTTCTTCTGCGAAACGCGTATCAAATGATGGTTTAATTACTTCGGTTGGATTACCGTTTTTTGTAAAGTTGTGTGCATTAATGATTAATGCAGCGGATTTAGAACTGCTCATGACGCCATAATGAAAATGCAAGCGTGCCATTTTTTTATTCCTTTCTTTTTTATTTAATATTCATATTTTCCAATCGTTCGATTCGTTTTTCAATTGGTGGATGGGTTGCCAATGCGTCACCAATAAATTCGCGTTGTGGAATTGGGTTGGCAATACACATTGATGATATTGATTTATTTCGGTTGATAGATTTTATATAGGGGTTTCCACTGATTTTATGTAATGCGGATGCCAATGCCAATGGATTACGGGTAATATATGCACCCGTTGCATCCGCAGCATATTCACGATTGCGGGATATTGCCATGCGTAATAGTGGACTGATTATCAGATTAAATATCATAAAGGCCAACCATACCATTGTAAGTATTGCAGCGCTGTTTCCGTTATTGTTTTCGTCGTTGGATTGGTGGTGCGGACCGTACATGATGCTGCGAAGTAAAATGTCAGCGATAAATACTGTTACACCAACGCCTGTTATCAATAACATGTCAAGTCGTATGTCGCGATTGCCAATGTGGGCCATTTCGTGTGCGATTACACCAGACAATTCGGATTTATCCAGCTTGTTTATTATGCCGCGTGTTAATGCAACAGATGCGTCTTTTGGGCTGCGGCCCGTTGCAAATGCATTCAATGAATCGTCATTGATTATATAGACACGTGGTGTTGGTAATCCCGCAGCCAGCGCAACATTTTCAACAGCGCGATAAATTTCCCGATGTTGCGCATCCGTTGGACTGATTTCAATGGCGCCTGATGTGTTCAGTATCATAGAATCACCAAATGCCCACGATATTAGTAACCATACAAAACAGACAATAATTGTTGGAATTGATACGGATATGGTTGTGTTTATGGCCGTATTCAATGGCGCAACACACCATGTAAATAAAAATATCAATCCAATGAATATCAGCGGAAACAGCAAAACCAGCAATATCGTCTTGATATTGTTGTGATGAATATGGTCATAAACGGTTTTGACTTTGTTCATAGTAAATGCTTCCTGTAAAGAATAGAACTTTTTCTTGGTATTATTAACAAAAAAATTAAGGCATATCATGAAAAAAATTTTTTTGTTTGTTATGCTGGTGGGGGCCGCTGATTGTTTCGCGGCGCAAACACCATTTGGTGATATTATACAACAAGAATTTCCATCTGATTCTTATCTGGTGGGTGCGGCGGATGCGTGGCATTCTGTGTTGGGGACGGGTGGCGAAGGTGCCGCTGTGTACGCTGATTTGAACAAGCAATCTGTTCAAAACAAAGCTTTATTTAGTGATATGATTGCAAATATTGCGTATAATCAGACAGATTTAACCCAATATCAGGTTCGACAGAATGTTAGTGTTGCAAATGCAAATGTTTTGGCGCCTTTGGAGGGGCGTAAAGGTCGATTGGGAGATATAGATATATCTGTGGTGCCAATGGGGTGGTATTCGGAATATGAAAAAGGAAAAAATTCGGACTTTAAAACAAGAAATATGGGGGTTCGTGTTGATGCGTCGGGTTTTATAACAGATGGTTTTGCGTTGGGAATGTCATATGCCAGAATTAATACCAATACACGACGTACCGCCATATATTCTGATGCGACATCAGATATAATAACCTTGTTTTCAAAATATTTATCTGAATCAGGACTGTTTTTAAATATTGGAATTGATGGTGGGCAAATAAATTGGACAGACGATAAGGCGATTGCAGGAATTAAAAATTCCAGTGCGTTTGATACTGATTTTATGTCAGGGCAAATTAATACAGGAATACAATTAAATCGGGGCAGATTTTATTTGGTGCCGCAAATTGGTACAAAATATATCCGGTTAAAGTCTGATAAGCATATTGATGCCGCTGCCCAAGAATTTGAAAAATGGTGGTATAATACTTTGACTGGGGTTTTTGATGTCAGTATCGGTTTTGATGTTTTTGCACAGGTTTTTTTATTCCGGCCAATAATGAAGATGGGGATAGAATATGATTTTTTAACAAACGGTACGGATAATATATCTGTGCGTGTCTTGGGTGGGAATATGTATTATGTGCCAATTAATACACCGCATCGTATGGCGTTTGTTGGTGGGCTTGGTATCAGTATGAATGCACAATGGTTTGTTGGACAAATAATGTATGAATTAGATTTGCGCAGTAATTATATTTCGCATACGGGTAAAATTAATCTGAAGATGGGATTTTAATTCTGGGACTTTTGTGGTATAATATCGTTTATGAAGTGTTGGTTTGTGGGATTCTGTTCAGGAATGGTATTATGTTGTGGGCATGCCGCAAACAACAGTTTGTTGACTGCACAAAAATTTCCAAAAACGTTTGATGATTTGTCTTTTACGTCAAAAATTCAGGTTTTGGCCCAAGGGTATGAACCATGGGAATCAGAATATGATGATGCGGGAAATTGTATCAGTGGCTGTGCATATCAATCTTTGACATTAGATGAAGAATTAACGAATATCGAAAAGAATACACAGCGCGCAATGCAAGAGCTGCGTAATAGTGGGTATTTGCCAGTGGCGCAACCAACGGTAACTGGTACATCAAATGTTCAGTTTTTTCCAGTAACCGATGTAAAAGTACAAGAAAATGCATACGTAAATAATAAGGTGCTAACCCCGAAATATGATGTGCCTGTAACGGTAAATCCGATTGTTAATTCTGTGCGTTGTTCGCCAAACAACCCAAAAATCCAATCAGGACAGGTTGTGCCACGTGGGGAACCGGTGGCAAATGATGCGCGCATATCGTCGCCTTTTGGCAAGCGGGTACATCCGACAACAGGAAAGGTTCATGTTCATCATGGGGTTGATTTGGCAGTGCCAATGGGTACAGATGTTTTTTCGCCAGCCCAGGGGGTGGTTGCCAGTGTAACAAATGATTCTACGTGTGGAAATGGTTTGCGAATTTCACATTCGATGGGGTATGAAACCAAATATTGTCATTTGGATAAAGTCTTGGTGTCCAAAGGGGATAGTGTGGGCGCCGGTTGTTTGGTCGCAAAATCTGGTAATTCTGGGCGCAGTACAGGACCGCATTTACATTATGCTATTATGAAAGACGGTGAACCGATTAATCCGTCTGAATTAATTGGACGATGATGTTTTTTCAAGTTTTTTGAATTTTACAGAAAAACTGCCGTTGTTTATGGGTGAAAATGATACAATATATGGGGATAATAGACTGTCTGTTGCCCATTGTTGAAATTTGATTTTTAATATGCCACTGGCACCTGTGATGATGTTTGCAGTGCGTGTTCCAGATGTGGCCAGTTCCATAATTGCATTCCATGCTTGTTCTTCTGTGAATTGGTGCAGGTCTAATGTTGCATGTAATGGTGGTGTTTGTCGTGTGTGTGGAATTCGTGTAGATAGGTGTAATTGATGGCGCACCGAATTACGGGTCTTGTCGTTGTTTGGTACAAATTCATTGGTAATCATTTGTTCGATGTCTGTATCTGTCAATTGTTTCATTTTAAACCACCTTGGAAAAAATAAGAACACGTTCAATGCCAGATAAATCAAGTTCTGAACGTAAAAGATTCCATCCGTTTTGTACAAAGATTTGCTTTATGTCTGTGCTTTGATCAATGCCGATTTCCAGATACAGTTTGCCGTATGGTTTTATCCACTGTTTTGCATTTTTGGCAATTTGTTTATACGCAGCCAGACCATTGTCGGATGCGTAAAGCGCGATTTTTGGATCGTGTGTTGCGTATTCATCGACACGTGTATCTTGGTGGGCGATATAAGGTGGGTTTGATACAATTATGTCAAATTGTTCTTTGAAATTATGTGGTCGGTTAAATGTCTTGTGATATGTTTTTATCTGTTTGTTCAGCCCCAGTTTTTTTATGTTGCGGTTCGCAACGCGCAGTGCGTGGATTGATTTGTCGATTGCGATACCTGATGCGCCATGTATGTTCTTTATTAATGCACAAATTATACAGCCTGTTCCAGTTCCCAAATCTAAAATGCGTGGCAAATCGTTCTGGGTAATATCAGATAATACCGCGGATACCAATGTTTCTGTGTCAGGTCTGGGGTCCAGTGTATGGCGATTGGTATAAAAGGGCAGGCCATAAAACCATTTTTTGTGTACTATTTTTGCCACAGGTACGTTTTTGCGTAATAAATGGGCCATCCATAATACATTAAATATATTCAGATTTTTTTTGTTTTCTGTGATAATGCGGGCCGCACGAATGCCACCAGCACGTTGTAAAATTGTGAATGCTTGATTTATTTCCATAAAAGCATTATAATCGCTACTATGAAAAAAGCAAAAAATATTCTGAATACGATTAATTTGACACGTATGGTTGTTGCGTTGGCGGTGTTGCTTAGTTTGGTTGCAATTTTTTTAGTTGCGACAAAGCGGGCACCAATTCAAAAAGATGGCGCTGGGGAATGCAAATCTATTGTGATGGTTGCTTCTGGTGATACTTTGTCGGGACTTTTGTTGGCCCAAGGCTTAACACATAATGATGTAAATTCAATTGCACATGTATTGAAGAAAGAGGCTGAAATATCAACTTTGCGTGCAGACAGGGATAAATTGGAATTTATTCGTGCGGCAGAATCTGCACCGGTATCAAAAATTGTGGTTGTGCCATCTCCATGGCGTCAGGTGGAATTGACATGTGATGGGACCGGTGTGTGGGAATGCAAAACGGTTGATGTGGAACGTGATACACGCGCAATTTATAAATCAGGTGAAATTTTAGAAGGGGATAGTTTTTATCTGGCGGGTGAAAGGGCCGGAATTCCCGCGGGTATTTTAATCGATGTGTATGATTTGTTGGCATTCGAAATGGACTTTGAACGTGATGTGCGTGCGGGACAAAAATTTTCTGTTTTATATGAAGAAAATTTTTCAGATGGGAAAAAAATTGATAATGGACGTGTTTTGGCGGTTTCTTTTGAGGCGCTACGTGGAAATGTAAAAATGTATCGTTTCAAAAAGTCTGATGGATCTGTGGGCTATTATGACGCAGATGGAAATGGTGCAATAAAATCATTGAAACGTACGCCAATCAATAATGCAAAGATTACCAGTAAGTTTTCTAGAAATCGTAAGCATCCAGTGTTGGGTTATACACGTGCACACAAAGGGGTTGATTTCCGCGCATCAACCGGAACACCAATTCCTGCGGCGGGGGCGGGGCGTGTCGTCGCGCGCAGTTATAATCGCGGACATGGAAACTTTGTAAAGATTAGACATAATGGTTCGTATGAAACGCTGTATGCACATATGTCTAAATTTGCCAAGGGTGTAAATGTTGGGACAAATGTTCGTCAGGGGCAAACGATTGGATATGTCGGTTCAACAGGATATTCAACGGGACCACATTTGCACTATGAAATTATAAAAGACGGTGTGCATGTAAATCCAATGACGGTTAAGTTACCTGCGATAAGTAATTTGGATAAAGGTGATAAAAAGAAGTTTTTGGAATATCGAAAGGTCTTGGAAAAGGGCATTGAACAATTGGAAAAGTCTCCATATGCGTATATTCAGTTGTAAAAAACACGCCATTTGGCGTTTTTTTTATTTGCGTGTTGCCCAAAACAAGGCGACAAACCATCCGATAATGGACCAGCCGAAAACCCAGCTGCCCATACGGACGGCATGCATCTTGGGCTTTCCATGACCGTTTTGACGTGCAATCCATGCCGGTGCAAATAATATCCCCAGTGCGATACATGAACATATTATATATTTAGAAATCAGTAAAATATCATTAATAGTTATATTCATTTTATGTCCCAATGTAAATAAAACGGGGGCAAGCACCCCCGTTACATTCATTCTGTGGTGTATTATATACCATATTTTGCAGATTTGTCCAGTTCTTCTTCAATACGAATTAATTGGTTGTATTTTGCCATGCGATCTGTGCGTGACATAGAACCGGTTTTGATTTGTCCTGCATTTGTTGCAACGGCCAAGTCTGCAATCGTTGTGTCTTCGGTTTCGCCACTGCGGTGTGAAATAACAACGCCATATTTTGCATCTTGGGCCATTTTTATGGCGCGTAATGTTTCTGTTAAAGAACCGATTTGGTTTACTTTAATTAAAATTGCGTTTGCGACACCTGCATCAATACCACGTGATAAACGTTGTGGGTTGGTAACGAATAAATCGTCGCCGACCAATTGACATTTGTTGCCGATTGTGTCGGTTAATTTTTTCCAACCGTCCCAATCTTCTTCGGCCAATGCGTCTTCAATTGAAATGATTGGGTATTGAGCAATTAATTCTTGGTAGAATTCAATCATTTCATTAGATGACAATTGTTTCCCTTCGAAATTGTATTTACCGTCTTTATAAAATTCAGATGATGCAACGTCTAAACCGATTGATACCTGGGCCCCAGGTGTGTAACCCGCAGATTTGATTGCAGCAATAATTGTGTCCAGCGCTTCGTGGCATGAATTAAAGTTTGGTGCAAAACCACCTTCGTCACCGACGTTTGTTGAATTGCCGTCTTTTTTCAAGATTGATTTCAAATGGTGGAATATTTCTGAACCCATACGGATTGCTTCGATTTCAGATGTGGCGCCGTTTGGAATAATCATAAATTCTTGGGCATCCAGACCGTTATCTGCGTGTGCACCACCGTTTATAATATTCATCATTGGACGTGGCAATACGCATGGATTTGAATTGCCATAAATTTCAGCGATATATTTGTATAATGGAATGTGTTTTGCGTTTGCAACAGCGTGTGCCAATGCTAACGATACTGCCAAGATTGCGTTTGCGCCCAATTTTTCTTTGTTTGATGTGCCGTCCAATGCCAGCATTTTTTCGTCAAGTTCTGTCTGGTTAGAAGCGTTCATACCAATTAATGCAGGTGCGATTATTTCATTCACATTATGTACGGCACGTGATACGCCTTTGCCCATGTATGTATTTCCGCCATCGCGCAGTTCAAGGGCTTCAAAAGAACCGGTTGATGCGCCAGATGGAACCGCGGCACGACCGAATGAACCGTCTGATAATTCAATGTCGCATTCGATTGTTGGGTTGCCGCGACTGTCCATAATTTGACGTGCGTGTATTTTTTTGATTTCAAACATTTTTTCTCCTTATATATGTTTTTTTTTCACAAATTAAACTTGCCTTAATCTGTATTCATGTGGCATAATATTAAACATAATTGGGAACGGAAAGAAAGAATAAAATGTTTAAAAAAGTAATTTCATTTGTTTTTTGCTTGGTGCCAGTGGTGGCTTCGGCAAAGGTTGTTACACCAGAAGCGGGAAGTGGTGGTATTATTAGAACGGATCAGACTAGCTGGGAAGATATTACCGATGGTGTAATATCTATTGATGGCGTTTACGATGTCGATGGTAATCCGTCTGATTATGCGAAAGTATTGTTTGCGGTTGATGGTTTGAATATGAATTATGTATACGTTGGTGCATCTGATGAGGCCGCGGGGAACAATACGTTATCGATTTTAAATAAACCTGGTGTTGTGAATCCTTTTAATATAAAGTCGGACGGTGATATTGAGATTGCAGATATTTTGCAGGTTTATAATGGTTATGGTTTGAGCATTGGGAGCTATTCGGGTGGTTTGTTTGATTTAAAAGTCGGAACAGGTGTGTCGAGTGGCGGTATTTTTGTTGGTGTAGATGGTACTCGTGGCGATTTGACGATAAATGGCGTTGATGAATTGACTGTTGATGGCGGGGTTTCTGTTAATGGAACTTTTGCGGTTGGAAATTCTGTACAGGCAGGTGCGAACACTGTTAATATTTCTGGTACTGTGGATGTAGAGGCGGGCAGTTTTGTTGTGTCTGCTGTTGGTGACGTTTCTGTTGGTGGTGTTTATTTTGCGGGGGCAAATGCAACAGATGCTGCAAATATTATTGCGGGTAGCTTTAAATCGACGGGCGATGTTGAGAATTCAGGACTGGGAAATTTTGTTTTGAATTCAGCGGGCAATATGACGATTGCGGGCGATTTGATTAATAAAGGTGCAACTTTTTCGGTGCTGGGCGGTGGTGATTTAATTGTTAATGGTCGAATGGAAAATGCTTCAAATGCTTCAATATTGCCAACTGGTGGCAAGATGACCTTGAGCTTGAAAAATTGGACGGTTAATGGTGGTGTGTTTGACAATAATGATAGTTTTGTTGCAACTGTTCAGGGGGAAACGGTTTTGTCCCAGGGTTTTGATTTCTCTGAAATGGATGAGAGTGAAGTTTTTTCTTTGACAACAGGAGAGTTGACTTTTGGAAACGGTGTTGTTCAAGATTTGAAAAACTTTTTGGGAACAGAGGGTCGGGTAACACCTGCGTTTGAATTGAATGTTACAAATGTTACAAATGGTGATTTGGTTTTGGGAACTATTAACAATGGTGCGAAGGCAGATGGTAGCACTGCCGAGTTTGCAACGATGCGCGTTACTGCATCGGGTGAATTAACGGCCAGTAGTGTTGTTAATGCAGGTGAATCGCTGTATGTTAGTGGTGGCAGTTTGGAAATTGATAATGCGGTTGTGGTATCTGGGAGTGATTCGCAGACACAGTTGGTTGCGCAGTCTGGTATGTTGGAGGTTGGTGGACAGGTGACTAATGTGGGTGAATTGGGTTTTTCTGGTTTGGATGTTGAATTGGCATCGGTGGTAAATAGTGGAGATATGGGGGTTGTCGGAAACGGTGCATCAAATTCTGTGAAAATGGGCAGTGTTACCAATTCAGGTAATTTGAATGTGGTTGCTAATGCGGTTACTGTGGGTGATTTGGTTAATAATGCAGGGACTGTATCATTGACGGCATTAAGACCGTCTGTTTCTGTGGATGAACCTATGCCATTGAATATTGGATCTGTATATGTTACGGGCGGTGAAGTGTCGTTTGATGTAACGTCGGGCAGTGTTGAAATGGACGCGGGTATAAATGTCGAAGAAAATGGAACTTTGATTTTTGCAGATGATGTTAATTCCGTAGTTGCTGGCAGCAGTGTTATTGTTGCAAATAATATTCAGTTGGGGACGGTTGCGTCGCAAAATGCGGGCAATATCAATGTTGCATCATCTAATTTTACACTGGATGTGACAGGTAGTGGTGCAGTTTTGAATGTTGGTGGTGTTGTGTCAGAAGATAATCTGGCACGTGTGGTAACGTTGAATTCAAATGAAATCATTGTGTCAGATGCTACTGGAATTAATGTTTCTGAAAATACTAAATTGGTCTTTGGTGATGAAGATGTTCGAAATAATCACGGCTCTGTTTTAACTGTTAATTCGGGGTTGGATGTTACGGGGGATGCAGTTGTTGATATTTATTCAGATAAAACATCGGTTGGAACGTTAAATATTGGTGATGATGCGGCATTGATTGTGCGTGGAACATCTTTGGTTGTTAATTCTGATAATGGAATTGATATTGGTGATGTATTGTTTGGTAATTCAAGTGTCGCAGGTGGTATATCGGTCCAAAATACAAACGATTTTACATTGTCAACTGATTCAAATGTGGCGGCATTACATGTTAATAATTTATCGTTGTTCGCGGATGATACATTGAATTTGCTGTCAAAAGCAAATGTTGCGGTTGATGGTGGGGTTATAAATCGTGGAACATTGAATATTAAATCTGGTGTGGAAAATTCTGTTGGTAAATTGTTTGGTGGTGTGGCCAGTGTTAAGGGTGATGTTAATAACTATGGTAATTTGTCTGTTGTTGCCCAAGGAATCAATATGGCTAATATTGCAAATAATGCGGGAACGATTGATTTGACGGCAAATGGTGCAGATATTGTTTTGGGCCAAGTAACAAATACAGGAAATATTAATTTGTTGATGGCTGATAAGGTTGAAGTCGCTGGTTTAAAGTCAACCGGTGGGACGGTTGCAGTGTCTGCAAATGATTTGGATGTTGCAAGTACGTTAGAAATTGGTTCGGGAACTGCTGGGGCTGCCAAGGTTAATTTGACGGTTGATAATCTTAGCACCCAAGGTGATATCATTGTGCATGGTGATGTTATGCATGGAACCGATTTGTCGGGAATGTTGAATTTAATAGGAACGCAAAATGTATCTGCCAAATCATTGACGATTAATGGCATGTTGTCGGCAATGTCTGATGCAACATATGATGTTGACGGTCCGGTTTCATTATATGGTATGGTAAATATTGATAATGGTATTTCTTTGAATTTTGAAAATTCTGGTATTTGGACTGCGTATAATACCATAAATAATATGGGAAATTTAAAAGTATTGGCCCAAAATGGTATTTCGATAGAAGCGTTAAAGGTTAATGGTGATACAGTTTTGAATTCTGGAAATTCTGATATCACTATTGGTGCATTGCAAATGGGCGATGGGGCTTTGGATGTTTCTGGTAAAAAGTTAGTTGTGCAAAGTGGTGGAATTGATACCGATGGAACATTGTATCAGGGGTATGCATATGAAATGGGGGCATCCGATATAAATATTTCATCAGATAATTATGTCGTTGATGTTGCGGGTATCAGTGTTGCAGATATTGTTCAAGATGGTAAATTGGTATTTAATACCAGTGATATTACTGTGTCTGGTGATATTGTGGCGACTGATTTGCGCTTTAATGCGAATCCAACTGGATATTGGATGAACGTCGAAGTTGGTGGTGATATATCAGGTAATGTTGATTTTGTTGGCGTTGAAAAAATAACTGTGGGTGGTGATTATACCTTTAATCAAAACAGTATGTTAAGTGTTGCAGCATTACCATATGCAAAAGGTTCCTTGTTGAACACAACGGATATTAATTATTGGTCAAAAGTTAGTTTGGAAAATGATGGAACATTGGGAAAAATTACTAATGCCATTGATGGGCGTGCAATGATTGATGTTGGTGGTAGCTTTATTAGTGGTTTGAAGTATTCCGAAGATGGTTTAGATATTTCAAAAGCTAAATTGTTTGATGGTCAAATTGGTATTGATTTGTTTGATGTTGTCGACCAAGGAACAGCGATTTGGTTGTTGTATGCAAAAGATGGAATTCAAAACTTTTCACAATTGGAACAATTAAGAAATTTGGATGTTCGTTTCTGTAATGCAGACGGTTCAATTTGTTTTGATTATATTGATGCAAAACATGCAACAAATGCAACAAATGAAGACTTGCCAATTCATTTGTCAGTACGCGATTTAAATAGTGATGGTATTAGCGATAGTCTTTATGTTGTATTTGACCCACGTTTTGGTGGTCCGGTTGTAATCAGTGATGACTTGATCCAGAAAATTGTTGCACGTGTTGATGGGGTTAATAAATTAGACATAGAATCTGCGGGTGCGTTGGATAATTTGTTATTGGGACAGTCGATAAACAAAGGCTTTTATAATCGTACACCAGTCGAAGCAACACCGTTGATTTTTGCAGATACGAATATGTCGGGATTGGCGAATGAATTATATAATCGTATAGAATATTATGAACAAACACAGAATGCAAACGGTTTAGTGAATTTTAGTCGTTTGGTTCGTCCGTATGAAGCGCAACAGATTGCAGGTACAATTGCATTAAATGAACATACTGCGTCCCGTTCTTTTGAAGACAGAATGTTTGATGAATTTATTTGGAATCGTAATCGTAATTTAAAGAAAGCATGGTTGGATGTTGATTACGGTATGTTGTATCAAGATATTGATAATGGTTCACATTCTGATGGTAATCGTTTCAGTTTGTCGGGGGGCTTTGATTGGCAACAATCAAATACTTTGGTATTGGGATTGACGGGACGTGTTTCACATACTACATCACATGCACATGATTCAATTGATTTGGGATATATCCCAGGCAAGGCTGTTGCGGGACATGTTGCGGTTGATGTTGCAGATACTAATGTTGGTTTTGGTGCATATCTGATGAAGATTTTAGGAACCAAAGCACGTGTATATGGAAATGCGTTTGCGGATATTCACTTTTTAGATACAAATCGTAATCAGAACTTTGTTAATGAGATTGATGGTGATGGTACAGCATTCAGTTTGATTTCAGAATGGGGGTTGATGCACGATATTTTAAATCAGTATATTGTTGGTAATGCATATGTACGTTTGGGATATAATTTTGGTTTTGATTTGACGGAAAAAGCAGATAATTCTGATTATATGAAATTGGAATCAGATGGATATTTTGTTGTAACGCCTGGATATTCTTTGATTGCACAGAAACGTATTTATCCTTCTGCGTGGTTCCAGATACGTCCATATGCATCGATTGGCATTGAATATGATGTTTTGGGAACTCCAGATAATGTAAATTACAAGTTTGCACCGGCAAATACATTTACAGAATATGAGGTTGATATTGATCCTTTGTGGGCAAATATTGGCGCGGGGTTAGAAATGCTGTCGGCTAATGGTTTGCAAGTCGGAGTTGATTATAGATATCAATATAATGCTGATATTCAATTACATAATATCAAGGTATCAGGTTCTTATCGTTTCTGATTTAAATCCCCCACAATGTGGGGGATTTTTTTGATAAAATAAAAAAAACTTGACATTTTTGTCAATTTGTTGTATATTATATAGGTAATAAGAAGCATGTGATTCCACATGTAATCTCCACAAAAGGAAATTTTATGCATATTAATGAATTAAAGGCAAAGTCGCCACAGCAACTGCTGAAAATGGCAGAAGATATGGGTATTGAAAATCCAGCGCAATTAAATGTTCAACAACTGCGTTTTGCGGTTATGCGCGCATTTGCGGCGGATAATAAGGTTACATTGATTGGTGATGGTGTTTTGGAACGTATGCAAGATGGTTTAGGTTTCTTGCGTGCACCTGAATCAAATTATTTGGCGGGGCCTGATGATTTATATGTGTCACCAAATTTGATTAAAAAGTATGGTTTGAAAACGGGTGATTATATCGAAGGTCAAATTCAGGCACCGGCCGCAGAAACAGAACGTTATTTTGCACTGGAAACAATCGAACGTGTAAATGGTGATAATCCAGAAAAATTGAAACATCGTGTGTCTTTTGATGATATGACACCACTGTATCCAGACGAAATGTTAAAGATGGAAGTGGAAAACGATAAGGATAAAGGGCGCGGTTTATCCGCACGTGTTATTGATTTGATTGCGCCAACTGGTAAAGGACAACGTTCGTTGATTGTTGCGCCACCACGTACTGGAAAGACGGTTATGTTGCAGAATATTGCGCACAGTATTGCCACAAATTATCCAGATGTGAAATTGATTGTATTGCTGATTGATGAACGGCCCGAAGAAGTTACAGATATGCAACGCAGCGTAAAAGGTGAAGTTATTTCTTCTACGTTTGATGAACCGGCGGCTCGTCATATTCAGGTGGCGGAAATGGTTATCGAAAAGGCAAAACGTTTGGTTGAAGCCGGTCAAGATGTTGTTATTTTGTTGGATTCTATTACGCGTTTGGGGCGCGCATATAATACATGTGTTCCATCCAGCGGTAAAGTGTTGACGGGTGGTGTTGATGCATATGCATTGCAACGTCCAAAACGTTTCTTTGGTGCGGCACGTAATATCGAAGGTGGTGGCAGCTTGACCATCATTGCCACTGCGTTGGTCGATACAGGATCCAAAATGGACGAAGTTATCTTTGAAGAATTCAAGGGTACAGGTAATAGCGAAATTATTTTGGATAGAAAATTGTCTGATAAGCGTGTTTATCCGGCAATTGATATTACAAAGTCGGGTACACGTAAAGAAGATTTATTGGTTGGCAAGGATACTTTGGCCAAGATGTATGTTTTGCGTCGTATAATTAATCCGATGGGAACATTGGAAGCAATGGAATTCTTATTGGACAAGTTACGTATGACAAAAACAAATGCGGACTTTTTCTCGTCCATGAATCAATAAGATATTCGCCCCCAGATATGGGGGCTTTTTCTTGGAGAGGGAAAATGAACAAATTGTATTTTATCTTGTTGTTTTTTGTGTTGTTGTTGTTGTCATATTATGCGGGTGTGCGTGCGGCCAAAATTGATTGTCGCGCAAATCAAAGTACAGAAGTAATACAAACACAGTCAAAAATTATTGAAATTCAAAGGACCGTTAATGACGAAGTTATTAATAGTGGTGTCGATGATATTCGTTGCATCTTGCGCGAAAAATACACAATCGCAGAATAATATATGTGTAACATTTGCGTGTAATCCGATTTATGGTCGGGCAAACGACTGGGATGTAATTAGTGATGATTTGGCGCGTAATATTTATAGACATAATAAAATGTGTGAAAAATATGTTAATAATAATTGACAATGTTTGAATTTGTGTATATCTATATGATCGATGGTTATGAAAAAAGAAGTTATTTTAAGTGGTTTTCGTTCGTGTCCTGTTAAGCATTCGGCTTTGACGGGGTATTTGGCACGTAATTGGTCCAGACAAACAAAACTATTCAAGGATACGCTGTATAAATGTGATGTTTCTTATTATTTGGGGCAGTTGCCACCCGTTTTGCGTAAACGTATTAAAGCGGGGCAGGTTGGTGCGGTTACACATCTGTTTCGTCAGATATTGGAGGACTTTTTGATTGATAATGCGCCTGAAATTCGTGCGATGCAGTCGGATTGTATTTATGAAATACCACAATTGGGTGAATTGTTCGGTGTGTCGTGTCAATTGGAAACGCGTGGCGCGGGTGCGTATAGGCATTCACCATGGGAAGGTGGGGTTGGTTTTGTTTCAAAGTTGTCTTTCCCAGAAATTAATGCACATTTTGCATTAAAGTTATTTAAATATTTGCCACAAGAATATACGGGGCATGGTCCATGGTTTGAAATTCCAACCGCCTTGGCGGCAAATCGTGCAGAACCACGTGATAATAATCCGATATATATGGCGTCAATGAAGTATGAAATTTATATGTTGTCTGATTGGCGTGATGGGGCGGCTGTTATATCGGATGTTATGCCAGTAAAAAGAAATAATAAAAATAAAATCTTTGTTACCAGAAATACAGAAGACAATGAACGTAATTGGGCGCAAAAACGCAGAATCGATTTTGGTGAAACGTATCGAACACCATATGGAAATGCAAAGTATCCCGTACGTAAATTATATAGAACAATTATGAATGCCGCGGAAGCCTTGGATGTCAAGATGATTGATAGTATTTATAAAAATGCAAAAAAATTGCCGCAGAAAGTGGATTTATCTGCGGCATATAATTTGGCATGTGATGCGGCATATATGGATATAGATGACATCAACAAATCAAAATTTAAATTTTTAATGTCAAATAAACGTCAAATATAATTTTTATTTCGCATTCAGTGCAATTTCGATTAAATCATGGGCAATTTTTGCGCTGTATTCATCGTTGTTTGGTGAATATTCAACGAATTCGAAACTGTATGCGTCAGAGAATGCACGAACCAATTGTTTTGCGGCATCGATACTGATGCCATTGGGTTCCGGAACCAAA
The DNA here is from genome assembly GCA_045635585.1 of Candidatus Enterousia sp. Taxonomy (GTDB): domain Bacteria; phylum Pseudomonadota; class Alphaproteobacteria; order Rs-D84; family Rs-D84; genus Enterousia. The sequence goes on along the minus strand of JAZTWA010000006.1, from coordinate 13,331 downwards.
ACATCAGCAAAATATTTTGGGTCAATTGCATCAAAGTCTAATGATACAACAAAACGTTTGGTGCCAATTTTTTCACGTATTTCATTGATGATAGTGTCCAGATTGGTACAGTTATTTAATTCTTGGGCCGTTTTAATGTAAATGTTGTTATCACGTACATTTTTTATTTCAGATGGTTCAAAAGAACGTGTTGCCAAATAGAATACGTTTTCGGGCTTTAATGCAGGTTTTTTCTTTTGTAAACCCAACCAGCGCATATCGCCGTCGCCCAATAATGCGCGAACATTTGTACCATGTGGTGCACCAGATGCTTCGGCTTTGGATGATTCGGGGGTGTGCATATCAAGGTGGGCGTCAATATATACCAAACATATATCCTGATCTGCAAACTGATCTGCAATTGCTGCAAAGTGTCCAAAATTTACAGAATGATCACCGCCAATCATTATATGCGAATCGGTTGGGGTTGCGTTATATATTTTTTGTTGAATTTTAAAGTTTTCACCGAATCTGTCTGCCATGCATTCTGCCAAATTAAATTCATCGGGTATAACCGACACCCATGGGTTTTCTGGAAACATTTTCTTTACGGCCACTGGCCCCAATGCGGGCCCCGCATTTGTTATTGTTGCAGTTGCTGCACGACCATATTCAATACCCATTATTGTTTTCATTTATAAGACTCCACTATACTTTCTGCGGCATTTTGTACGTTTTGCAGGTATCGTTCATATACCCCGCAATCACGTGATATTTGTGAACGATATGCGTCACGTAAGTTTGATGCCATGTAATAACATCCTGTTAAGTGTTGAACACAGTAATCGTGGCCGGTCAGAAATGCGTTTTGACCACGAACACGACTTTCTGTATTTGCCCAATCGATATCCAGCGCATTTTCCAGATTAATCCATGAATTGTCGCCGGTATATTTTCCAATTGTATTGGCCCAGTATTCATTCATTTCTGCCTGGGACCAATGGTTTGTATTTTGTAGTGTTATGATTTCTGTGATTAATTTATCAATTGAATTTTGATACTGCGAATCGATTTGCGATAACTTGGAACTGCAATAACAGCGGTTGTATGCGGTTTGTTCACGTTTGCAATATCCGTCCATACATTCTGTATAATCGGCCAAGCAGCGTGTTGCCGGTGTACGTTCGATATTAGCATTGTTTGTGGTATTGGCATTTACATTTGCGCGGTACGTTTGCGTGTTTTTTACACGTGCATTGTTGTTTGAAGAACGCATTTTTGCGCCACTGGTCATGCCTGAACGTGCAACCACGCGTCGATTCGTATTTTGGGTTTGCATTGCACTGCGTGCGGGGGTTGGTGTGGTGCTTTGTGTGGCACGACGTGCCGTTGTATTAGAAGCCGCGCGTGATTGGTTTGTACGATTCGCCGTTGGACGTGCAACCACGCGTCGTTGTGCGGATGGTATTTGTGTTGTTTTTACCACCGTATCAATTAAATTACTGGACTGTGAATTGGTTACCCCCGGATTCAGATTTGTACGCATTTTATTGTTCATATATGGGTACATATAGTTGTAATTGTAAGGGGTTGTATTTGTTAATTGGGCGTCACGTGTTGCCGCATCGACCGCGTTGCCAAGTAATATAAATATGGTTAAAATGTATATAAATCTTTTCATTGTTTATATCATAGAAAACTTTGTAAAATCAAACAAGCATAAAAAATTACAGAAATATTTGCATTTTAAAAAAATACTGTTATAATGTGGTTCGTTTCGGGGTGTAGCTCAGTCTGGTAGAGTGCTTGGTTTGGGACCAAGATGTCGAAGGTTCGAATCCTTTCGCCCCGACCAGAAATATTTGTATGGGGCCGTTTCTGTGGTTTTCAGCGGAAAACTAATGAAAACGGCTCTTTTTTTATCCAATTTTGATACCACTTTTACATCAAATGATTTGGCCCCCACTTACACAAGGAATCTGTGTTTACGCAATGGAATTTTCTATTTTCGGCGCATGATAAAAGGAAAACGATACCTGCGTTCATTGCATACCAGCGACCCTGATTTGGCGCGCTATCTTGTCCGGCAGATACTGGATGCAGAATTTAATGTTGGGGTGCCTAAAAAAAATTTGCAAAAAAATAAAAAAAATTTCGTTTATTTTTCAAAACACGTTTCACAGAACAGTTCTTTTATAATAACAGGGCCAGAAGTTAGTGCCCCCATAACCTGCGATAAAAGGAGAAATGATATGGCAGGAATTACTAACGTGAAACAAGCTATCAAGAAAAACAAAGTAAAAACAAACGCAATGGACTTTTGGGCTAATAAAATGAGACATAAGCCAAATGCACAATATGACCGTGACACAAAACGGTTGCAGAATCTTATGGATAATATGGATAGCCCTTATCTTGAAGATTTGGAACAAGACCCATTGATGATACATGCCGCAATTAGACATTTAGAAGCATATCGTTTTGAAAAAGGCGCACATAAAGGTGAAGTGCCATCAAAAAAATATGTGCAAGAAACGATAAAGGTTTTGAAGCGTGTTGTAAATGAAGCAAGAAAGCAAAAGGTCATTGAATCTAAAGGGCACATCTTTGAAGAAATAGGGGATGTGGATTTGGCAGGTTTCAAGCCGGCGGTTGAACGCAGGGCTTTTGGGGAAGAAAAGTTCAAAACCCTGTTTACAACGATGTATGAAATGAAAAATGGGGTTTATCGCACGATTAATGATGCGATTGCAGACGAAAAATATAAAAATGTGCGCGCAAATCTTGTTCATGTCCGAGATAACTTTGAGCATTACTATTATATGATTTTGTTGTTATTGTTTACTGGTGCACGGGCCAATGCGATTGCGACCTTGCGTTTGCGCGATATATATCTGAAAGAAAACCTTATTTGGATACATAGAGACCAGAAGCTGATAAAATCTGGGGATGTGCGTGAAATCCAGAAAAAGCTAAAAACAGAAGGCGCCGAACGCAAAGTGCCTATCGCGAACATTTTACATTCATTGGGTTTTAGTGAATTTGTAAAGGCGCAGTTGAAGAAATTTGGTGCCGACGCGTTTCTGTTTGAAAAGATTGTGCAAAATAAGAATAAAGCTGGATTCAGGGTAAAGACAGCGAACGAAAATTTGAATAAGTTATTTCTGATTGCTGGGTTCAAAGATTGTAATTTTATGCAAGACGTACACTCACTCAAGCATTCTTTCTATACTTCTAACATGAATCGCGCGGGAAAAACAGCATGTGAAGCTATTGCAGGTCAGGCGCATTCTGGGCAGGGGCTTTCGGTCAGCGTGTACACCAATATGAATTACGATAATGCAAGCCAAGACATGATAGAAGCGGTAAATAAGCTGACTTTCCCGTACATTGATATTCTGTTTGGAAAGCATCCGGATAGTGCGCGCAAGCATAATAACGATGGCAACAATGGGCAAAATGACAAAAAGACTATTGCATCGCAGATAATGAACCAAGATACTAAAAAAGTAGTGAAGTTGGTGTCTGACCCAGTTGGCTTGGAAGAGTTGGCGCAGGAAGATAAAAAACGTAGAATTTTGGCAAAACAGTATGAACAAATGGGATTTTCAGGTGAGGCAGCTAGTATCATGGCTACTCAACAACCACAAGGAATGATGGGAATGTGGCCTGCAATGCCAGTGTGGCGACCATAAAACAGGGGGCTAATCATGCCCCCGATGTTATTTAATGTAGTTGTACACCGATGCGCGTGATATGCCATAGCGCTTTTGGGCTTCTTTGATACTGATGCGCTTGCTGCTTACTAGTTCTTTTAGTTCGTTCGCATCAAAGTCAGATAGTTTCTTGCTGCCACCTTTGAACTTGCCTTTGGCCTTGGCGATGGCAATTCCTTCGGCTTGACGCTTTTTGATAAGCGAACGTTCAAACTGAGCAATCGCGGCTAGTATATGAAACATCAAGTCGCTAATTGGATTTTCCTTGTTTGGCTCAAATTTCAGGTTTTCTTTCTTGAACTCAACCGAACACCCTGCCGCAGTAATTTGCTTTACTAAATCCAGCAAATCAAACGTATTACGCGCCAATCTATCTAAGGAATGGCATGTGATACTGTCTCCAGTGCGTAAGTTGTCCAGCATTGCTTTCAACTGCGGTCTGTCAGCATCCTTGCCGGAACATTTATCAATATAGGTTCGGTCATAGTTTTCTGTCGTTTCAACTTGACGGTCAATATTTTGGCCTACTGACGAAACGCGAGCGTATAAAAATTTCATTTTCTTGTCCTTTTTGTCTAAACTATATCTTTATATCTGTTTAGATTATACAATATTATGTCTAATTGTCAAGAAAATAACTCTGTTTAGACGGTTTTTGTTTTTCTAGGGTGAGTATGCTCACTTGGACAATAAAAAAACGGAACCGAAGCCCCGTTTTGGTTGTGCTTTACGCCAGTTTTACTTTGATGCGAAAAGCTTGCTTACCGTATTCGTTTGCGTCTATACGTCTGCCACCCCGTGTGATATATTTTACGAATATGTATTTATATCCTTCGGGCGCGGGCGTATCGTCAAACGGCATAGAAACGTCAGCTGATGCTGTGCTTTCTGCGTTCATGATGTCCTCCCTTTCTTTCAGGTTGCCCACCATTCTCCGCATTTTTGTCTTACATTTGACTTTACGGCCCAGAAATAGTATAATCTTATTGCTGTAAGGAAATACATTTCTAGGACCCCAGCGATGGGCTTCTCTGGGATTATTTTCACGAAGGGTCGTTATTTAGGTAATGACCCTTCATTTTTGAAACTCTTTTTTTAGTTTGTTTGCACGTGCTAATGCCGCTGATGCAGAAACGTGAAACGCCATTTGAATCTCTGCGCACGTTTTGCCTTTTGCTTCATTTGCCGGCATCAATAATTCTGCCGCAAACGTATCTGCCTGCCATTCTGCATCATAGTATATGGGAATGTCTGCATTTGCGGCCTTGCGCGCTAACACAGCACCTTGACCATGTCCTAAAAATAGATGTCCCATTTCGTGTGCAATCGTAAAGCGGGCTTGTGGGTCCCCACAACATGCTTTATGGTATATGCTGTCTCTGATGTAAATCGTTTTGGAAACCGGGTCCGTATATGCCCAATAGTGCAACATCATTTTGTCAGCATCGTCTTTTATCTCAAAATTATATCCTGGGAAGACGCCTTCACCAAACTGTTCTAATATCTGTGTTATTGGAACAACAGTATCGTATTTGACCACTTGACGAACCTTAGCCGTAATACTAGTCGCTTTATTCCGAATTGCGAATTTGGACATTGCTGGTACCAAAACGCCCGGTTTCCTAATTTGAAACATTTTTGTTTTTCTCCTTATCAACTTTCGTTTTCCAGAATCTTTAACAGTTCTTTCCTCTGTTGTTCATTCAGGTTATTTACTTTGCGGGCAAATACAAACGCAAGTTGGTCAGTCCACTGTTTCAGATTGTCTATCTTTAGGTGTATAGTTTCTGCTTTTTTCTTTGTTTCTGCCCTTGTTTTTTCAATCGCTTCCTTCAGTTCGTTGCTCTCTTTCTTGTCTAACCCATATTTATTTTTCATATTGTCAAAAAAACTTATTGGCGCTGCTTTTTTGCCGTTTTCTATCGCAGACAAAAATGCGGACGAACATTCAAGCTTTTTTGCCATGTCGTACAACCGAAGTCCGCGGCTTAGTCTGAAGACCTTTAGCCATCGTCCAAGTTCTGTGTACATCATTTACTCCTTTTTTTTGTTCAAGCAGATTCGGAATCTGCTTACCGTCATTATAACGACAGACAAAACAAAAATCAACCAATAAGTTTAGAAATTTACGGTTTATATCTTTACCATAAGTAAACCGGTCGTGTGAACGCTTATTGTCTTACCATTTTGTATGGGTGAGGAACCACAATAAACGTTATTTATTGCCCCAGAAAATTACGGATAATTGAGAAAAATAATGCGGGGAATTGGTCCCCGCATATTATTTAAATTCCAGTCGTGGCAGTGAATCAACAATATCCATCGTTTGAATACTGACGTTGATTACACTAAGTAGCAGGTCAAGAATGTACCGCGGCCGATTGTGTTCCGTTGCCCAATCATTTGGGTCGTTCTTTATCTGGCTGGCTTTATCAACCGTCACTGCATAGCGTTCCATAATCCAATCTATGGCCGATTTCCCGTTCACAATGTAGTCATACGCGCGCAAAGGTATATTTGTGACCTTGATATACGGATTATATTGGATTGCTGTCTTGTCGCCCTTGGTTATGAATTTCATTTTTTCTACATGGAAATTACTGGTTTCTGCCCCAGTGACCACAACATCTGGGTGCGGGTCAACGTCTTCATAATTCAAGTGCAAATTCGCCAAATCACGTCCGGCCTTGCTGAATGCCCAGAAGTCAGCCGGTTTTTCAACCAACGGTATACGCGGCAGCATCTTTTTCAGGTCGGCCGCAAACTGGGTGCGATAATCTGGTGAATGCAGGATGCCATATACATAATAGAAAATATCTTCTTTGGTCACCCTGTTGCCATAGGCCTTGTGACATTGTTCCAGAATGAAGTCAGTTATACCATCACGCTTGGCATACTGCACATTACCGGTATCAAACAAAGTCCCGACATTGCCATCCAATTTTTCATAATAATATAATGGGAAACAATGCGTTCCACCATATGTACCATAGTTCATTAAAGTACCAACCATAAAAGAACTAAAATCTTGTACTGCACCAGAATTCGGTAAGGTTATTAGTAAATTATTATGTTTTGGGCTAGGAAATAAAATGGGCATTTTAGCAACACAGTTGTTCATTTGCCTATCAAAATAAATATGCTCTTTTACAAATGGTTTATAGGTGCCAACAACTATCGCATCATTTATAAATGTATATTTTTTGTTTTTAGGGATGTCTTTTCGTTGCGCTCTATCCCAAGAGAATTTTTTTGGGTCTGTATCAATATATTCTTCAACCTTCATGTTTGGACGTTGCAGAATCTCATTTTGATAACCGTCTACCTGAGAATTATAAAAAACTATTGCTCTTGATATATTATCAGCGACTGTTTTAGAAGAAAAATTATAACACCAAGCATCACGACTTGTAGAAACACCATTTGATGAGAGTTCAAATATTCTCTCCTTCAAATTACAATTTCCTATATTTATAAAACTTGAAAATAGGTCGCTACGTTGATTTAGCCAATCCCCATGTTCATTCGGTTTTAGGACTTTCCAACTAATTTTAGTGTTTGTTATGTCGCGTAATTTGGTAAGTGTTTCCAGCTTGTCTGTGCGCGATAAATAATCACCAATATCATGATAATATATGGTGGCTTTATCAGATTTTTGTTTTGGCTTTTTTACCAGTACAGTTATTGCGACACCAGTCATGATATCAAATACGTTTTGACCTTCACGCTTTGCGGCATCACCTGATTTACCGCGTATCGCACCACGTAAATTGAAGATATAAACCGAACTAAACTCAGACTCCAATGTTTTTCTAAATCCGTCCATTGCATTACCGTCAATCCAACCAGCATTGGTCACAAACGCGATTATCCCGCCATTCTTATCAATACGGTCGGAAGCCCAACGAAACGCTTTGATATAGGAATCGTACAAACCGCGACTCAGTGTAGCATTTGATTCTTTTACATACGTATTGGCAATTTGTTCTTCTAGTTTAGGGTATTTCTGGTTTTGAGCAAAATCGTTTGCCGCTTTTTGACCAACAGAATATGGCGGATTTCCGATTACCACCGTTATTTTTGCATTGCGTTGTTCACGGATACGTTCACTGTTTTGGTCCAACGATGTCCCTAGGGCTTCATTTACACTTATATCTTGACCATCAACCTTTACCGTTGTTGCCATGTCTTCATACATTTGGAATGTGTCGGTCAAACAGATGCCGTTGAATGGTTTGTACCCATTTTCAAGCCCAACAGCATCATGATATGCGTTTTCAATATTGATTGATGCAATATAGTATGCCAATAAGACAATTTCATTGGCCCACAGCTCATGTTCATACTTATATGGCAGTGCATCGGCATTGATTAATCCGGTTTGAATCAGACGGGTAATAAATGTTCCTGTGCCGGTAAATGGGTCAATAATACGTACATTTTGGTCTGACAAATTACGTTTGAACTCTTTTTTCAAGACATGTGCGACTGAATTATTGATAAAATCCACTACTTCTATTGGGGTATACACAATTCCCAGTTGTTCCACCACTTTTTTGAAAGCGGTTTTGAAGAACTTTTCGTACAACTCAACAATGATTTTCTGTTTCCCGACGGCGTTATCAATACCTTCTACACGTGTGCGCACAGATTGGTAAAAACGGTCCAGAATTTGTGTATCTTTGTCCATGGCATTTTCTTCCAACAGGGAAATCATTTTGGACATGGATTGTGATACCGGATTGTTTTGCACGAATGAATAGTTTTCAAATAACGCTTCAAATACCGGTTGGGTGATTAGATGCTGCGCCAACATTTGAATAACTTCGTCCGCGGATACAGATGGATTCAGATTGCCCCGCATTTCGTCCAAAAAGGCATCAAATTTACGTTTATGGTCTTCGTCAGTAGCAATAAGCCGTTTGATGCGTTCAATGTAATTCTGGGCGATTTTTGCAACGTCTTTGGCCCATTGTTCCCAGTATCTTTTATTACCAACCTTTTCAACCATCTTGGCATAAATCGCATCTTGCCACTGTTCAAATGGGAAAGATATTTGTTTTGGTGTTCCGTCTGTCGGGTCTCCATCAACAACTTCTGTTTCACCATCGCCAGAGCCTGCGCCACCAACAGGGCCAATCAATACAGTCCCGCCACCATTCGGACGTTTGGTATTCAATTCAATTTTATTTACCATGGCATTGAACCGGTCGTCATGGGCGCGCAAAGCATTCAGAACAGACCACACCACTTTGAATCTATCGTTGTCTTCTAGGGCTTCTTCTGGTGCAACACCGTCTGGGATAACAACAGGGATAATGATGTAGCCGTATTTTTTACCTTCGGCGCGACGCATTACACGGCCAACAGACTGAACGACATCAACCTGTGAATTGCGTGCAGACAGGAACATAACAGCATCCAGTGACGGCACATCAACACCTTCGGACAAACATCTTACATTGGTCAATATGCGGCATTCATTTGTATCGGTCGGACAGTTCTTGAGCCATGATAATTTTGCATCACGTTCACCGGCCCCCATTCCACCGTCAATATGGTCAGAAACAACACCTACAATACTCTTACGTTCTTCTGCGGTCAAACTGTCATAGTAGGCATCTTTGTGCGTGTTGAATATATCTGTAATCTTTTTGGATATTTGTATTGTTTGGCAGAAAGCAACGGCCCTGTGCATTGGTTCTGGGTCAGATGCGCGCAACAATCCTTCGTCAACCAACATACGCTTTGACAGGGCATTTATACATCCAATCAGCTTGGTAATATCGTCTGTGTTTACTTCGTTTGTAGCATCGTTTATTACAGCCTGTAGCGACATTGGTATCTGGCTTTCTTTTAGGGTCAACACCAGCACCTTGTAATCAGATAACAACTGCTTATCAACCGCTTCACCAAATCCGATACGATACATTTCTGCGCCGTATATTGTTTCGTCGTCCATAGAGCACAGTTCAGCATCGTGTTCTTGGGCTTTGAGTTTGCTAGATTCATTATACAAACGCGGTGTAGCGGTCATATAAAGACGTTTCTTGGCCTTGATAAATTCGTCTTTGTGCACCTTCACGAAATTGGCGTCTTCTTTGTCTTTTAGCGTGACACCTGTAGTTCTATGTGCTTCATCGCAAATAACCAAATCAAAGTCATATTCGTTTGGATACAGCTTGTTCATGGCCTTTTGTGCACTGGATATAACATCAATAGACTGGTAAGTAGAAAATACGACGGTCATACCCGATTTATTTGTCATACGCAGCATTTCAAACTGGCGCACGATATTATCAACGTTAGTAGAAGCGGGCATAGCCAAATCAACTGTACTGGCCGTCATTTCGTCTTCATTATTTCCCTTGCTTTTTGCCTTGGTCACCGTTGAATCAGAGCATATACATATTGGATTAATCTCGTGCTCTGTTTCTGCCATCCATTCACGCAAGGTCTGTCCCAACAATGCAATAGAAGGTACCAAAAATAACACCAGACCATTGCCACCTGTTTCATGTTCTGCTATTTTTAGGGATGTGAATGTTTTGCCTGTACCGCATGCCATAATCAGTTTGCCGCGGTCGTGTTCTTGAAAGTGCTTGTGCGTAGATTCCAATGCAGTTTTTTGGTGTGCGCGCAGTGTTTTCTTTTCTGTACGCGCAGCTTCGCCAAATACACCTTTATCCAATGCATCCCAATCCACAGGGGCATTTTCTAAATCGTACAGGCTTAGACGTAATACAGGCGGTTGCTGGTTGTGTATAACTTCTTCTGCGTTTGAATTCCACTTGTTTGTTGTAGATATAAACAGGCGGGTTGTAAATGATGTTGTCTGAAGTTGTTCGTTGGTAAAGGTGCGCGAAGATGTAGCCAAGAATGTATCAATATCTGGTTTGGTTATCTGGGTTTCTTCGTCATAAAATTTACACTGTACGGCCCAATAATCACCGCCGGTTGTTTGCGCTACTAAATCAATACCAGTATCCTGTCCGCCAAAATCACTGCGAAATGGAAATTCACCCCACAGCCATACGTTTTTGAACATTCCTGAATACATAGGGGCCGTTTTCAGAAATGCAGCCATCAGCCGTTCAAATTTATCACCCTGATTACGTAATGAAAAAGCACTGTCGCGGTATTTTTGCAGCAGGTCTTTGAACGAACATATTATTTCTGACTTAGCCATGATTTTGCCCCTAGGTTTGAGAAAAAATACTGCCAATGGGAATATTGGCAGTCGGGCATTTCCAAAATCATAGTATGAAGATTCCCCGCGCTTTTGACACAAGGTCTGTTGTATAGCAACGAGTGGCCCGACTGTGAAGTCAGGCAATAACGATGCGAAAGCATCACTATGCATATCGGATTACGATGCTTGTCGCACCGCATACTATGGGCTTTGGAGACCCCGAACCCAGTTCCCACCGGATTCTTTTACGACCTTCCATTTGGGTAGAACGTCTGGGAACATTTTACAATAAAAAATGGCAAAATGGTATGAAAAAATATAGCACATCAAAAAAACACCCCGAAAAGCACTGAAAAGTGGTGTTTTTTATGGGTGGAAAAATCACTAAAGGCGCTTTTGGGATTCTGAGAAAAATTGCTTCTTTTGTTCGTTTGTGCTTCCCTTTAGCAGGCCGAACATTTTCCACGATAATTTGAATCTTATGGGGTTATCTACGTGAAAAAACTGACACCATAGTTCCTTTGTGCAATAGTTGACCGCTCGGCTTACTGATTCTTGATTTTCTAGCATGCCTATATGGATGTCCGGTCCTTTTTTACGGCGATACTTACAGCAATATGAATTGTCTACCGTTTTTAGTGCTTCTTCTAGCTCTTCTTTTGTTAGAACGTGGCCTGTGTCTTGGCTGGTAAAGTTGCAGAGAACGTGCGCATGCCATGGTCGTCTGCTGTTCTCTCTTTTTAGTCTTTGTTCTGCAGGTGTGCCGGTATAACTTCCACCCAATGCGGTTTTATCATGACTGTTTTCGAAAACGACGATAAAGGGGTAGTGTTTGCGATTCCAATGGCGACCTAGCAGAGCTTTTTCCAGCGACTTCATTACGAAGTGTACACGCTCTTCAAAAACTTTTATGTCAGTGGTTTTTTCGCTGTTATGCAGCTGTATCGTTAGCATGCAATTTGGTTGTATATGATTGCGCACAAAGTCATTCAAGGCGCATTGATACCTGTTTACAAAGCGTTTCTTTCTTTGAAATTTGTACTCGTTTATTTCGTCAGCTGTTATTGTTGGCTTGAACTCGTAAAGCTCAGATATATTGATGTTTATGTGCATATTAGTACCTTTTTGTAAATAACTAATCTGTGTATAATCTTTCTTCGTACGCATTCAAACAGTGGGAGTTTGAATACTGTGTGCAGGACAAATAAAATAGGGATATAAGATAAAAAATGGGTAAAATCTCCCCTTTGTAGTGGGCAAAGGTGCTGCCATGTCGGAACAAATCCATGAACGGACCGACACCTTTCTTTTATAACTTCAGCATTTGTAAATAAAAGCGGTACCCCAGCAAAAATTGATTTATTGCTGTTTTTTTATTTCTATGCATCAACCGGTATTGCATGGCCAAAGTCATAAAAAAGAATCCATCAGTGGCTCATAATCTGATGGACTCGTTCTGGGAAACTGTCTGCGGAGTTATGAGCCATGGATTCATGATAATGATTGCAATTTTTCCCAGTGCAATCATTATCAGTGTTTGTTTAATCTTGTTTTTGCTAACCTGTATCCATGACTAACTCCGTATGTTTATATCAATTAGAACTGTTTGCTAGAATCTTTTTGTACCAGTTATAAGTTTTATTACTGCATCGTGAATTTTCTTTCTGTCGTCTTGTTTAGCGTGACTGGCAAGTGCTGATAATACCTGTTCTTTGATGCTTTGTTGTTCAGCTTCGTCTTTGAAATGGAAGCCGTCTGGATAGTGTACTGCGTTTTGGTCTGGGTTGTCGTCCGAATACGCAGCGCGAACACCATCAATGATATATCTGTTGTCTAGTGTCATTGTGATAAAGGCACTGAATAAATCTGAAATATTGTTATAATTTGTGTTGTTTACTTCAATGTTTGTGATTTGCATATTTTTACTCCCAGAGTTATAATAAATAGAACTTGTTTCTGGGGAAATATGTTGCGCGCAGTAATTATTTATGATATAAATTTTGTATACAAAAACTGATGCCAATTTTGGTATCAAACAACAAAAAACAGGGACAGAAAAACCGCAGAAATCCGCCAGTTTTCAATTTTGGACGGAATCCTTTCGCCCCGACCAGAAATTCAAGACCGTCGCGTTTGCGACGGTTTTTTCTTTCTGTTTGGAACGTGTGGATTCGAACGGTAAATTAAAATTTACCAATGTTCGAACGTTTCCATCGCGCGACACGACGTGTCGGCTGCTGGGCATTCGTAACGATTTTGCTGCACTTTGTTTGCAAAATCTACTTATTGTCGCCCCGACCAGAAATTCAAAACCGTCGCGTTTGCGACGGTTTTTTCTTTCTGTTTGGAACGTGTGGACAAGTGTTTTTCTTTTTTGTCATTGCGATGGGAGTGTAACGACCGAAGCAATCCAGATGATGTGGATGCTGATTACTGGATTGCCA
>JAZTWA010000005.1:0-105219 GCA_045635585.1 Candidatus Enterousia sp. | reverse complement strand
ACCGGTAAAATAAAAATGTTAAAAAATACCGGTGTTTTTTAAAAAAAATAATAAAAAGACCGGTAATTATATTGAAATTAAAATTTCTAATTTATCTTGTGCGTTTAATAAATCTTCATCAATTTTTTTTATATCATCGCGTACATTTTCATTACCCGACAATAATTGCGCAGTTAATTCTTTTTTTGTTATATTTAATTTATCAATATATCTTTGTAATTTCAAAGACACGATATATTTTTCAGCGGCATTTTTATCAATATTTAATTCTGTAACATTTCCATCAAAGTTGATATTTAACGTACTTAAAAAATCCATATATTGTTCGGCTAGTTCTGGAAAATTATTAACAATATAAATCAGTGTATTTTTTGTAATTAAATCGACATCTGGTAATTTTATATTTGCAATAACATCAGATTTTTTCCATCTGTGCCATGATTGAAATTTACGTTTGTTGTATTCTTTTTCAAATTCAGATTTTAAATCTGGATCAGCGATTTTATCTAATTCTTTTTTCAAAAATTTTTCGGCCTGTGTACGTCCACCTGGTGTTGAAACGACATAATTTTTATTTAATATTTCCCACAAAAAATCAACCAGTGGCATTGCATCATCAATAATTTTATTCATGGCATCTTTTCCGCCTGATTTTAATATTTCATCTGGATCTTTTCCACCAGAAACAAAAGCAAATTTTATATCTGATGTATCACGTAAAAAAGGCATTACAATACCACATGCACGTTGTGCAGCTTTTTGCCCTGCCCCATCGCCATCGAAACAAAATGTAATATTTCTGTTTGATTTACATAATAAAGAAATATGATCTTCGGTTAATGCGGTACCTAATGGTGCAACTGTTTCTGGGAAACCATTTATTTGCATCTTAATTGCATCAATTTGTCCTTCGACAACAATACTGCGATTTGCACGATGAATTGCATCGCGTGCAAAGTTTAAACCAAAAACAGTTTTACGTTTATGAAAAATTTCTGTATCTGACGTATTTATATATTTTGGTTCTGAACCATCCAACGACCGCCCAGAAAAAGCCACAACTCGACCATGTGCATTAAAAATAGGAAACATTAATTTATCACGAAAAAAATCATACATTCCAAAATCACCACGGCGGCAAAGTCCAGAATCAATCAAGTGTTTTGAATTTGCAAATTTATTTGCAATTAAATTATTTTTTGGTGCATAACCGATACAATATTTTTTTATCATATCATCGCTAAATCCACGTTTTCGTGCGTATTCCAATGCATGTGCACCATCTGGTGTAAATAATTTTTCCATATATGTCTGCATTGCTTTTTCGCAAATATCAAACAAAGATTCTTCACGTTTTACAATATTTGGGTCGCGTGGTTTATAATCTGGCATTTTCAGACCCGCCATATTTGCCAATTCTTCGATTGCGGATTTAAAATCCATATTATTAACTTTCATTGTAAAAGAAATAATATCGCCACTTTCACCGCAACCAAAGCATTTACAAAAACCTTTTTCTTCACTGACACAAAAACTGGGTGTTTTTTCGTTATGAAACGGGCAACATCCCCAATAATTTTGTCCTTTTTTTGTCAGTGGCACACGACGCCCAACAACATCAACGATTGATAATCGTTCACGTAATTCATCGGTAAAGTTTTTGTAACTATAATTACCTTGGGTCATTATTTTTTCTTTGTTTTATTATTTATTAAATTAATCGCGGTTTCTAAATCTGGCATTTCTTTTACAGAAACATTTACGCGATTTGAAGAAATATATGCACCATATCGACCTGTTGGGTAAAAGAAAATCATCTTTTTTGTTGCTGGATTTTCACCAATTTTAACAGGTTCTGCTTTTTTACCGGCATTTGCCAATAATTCACGTGCAATATCCAATGTAATTGTTTCTGAAGTATATTGTTTTGCGGCAACGTTTTTTGCGCCATCAGTTACATATGGCCCAAATTTACCAACACGAAATTCAATGCCATTACCTAATTCGACCGCATCAGATTGTACTATCTGTACGGCGGATTCTGTGGCTTGTGTGTTTTTGTCAGATTTGTTTAATTGTTTTGTGAATTTACAAGTTGGATAATTTTCGCAACCAATAAAAGGTCCAAATTTTGATAATTTGATTCCTAGTTTTGCACCACAATCCGGACAAACATTATTACCATCTGGGAATAAATGATTGTTCATAAAGTTATTAATTTCATCAATTATATCGGATGTTTTAATACCACGTGCACCATCAATCATAGTATTAGTTGGTTCCCAGAAATTTTTCAATGCGGTAATTTTATTTTGTTTACCATTTGAAACATCGTCTAATGTATCTTCTGTTTTTGCGGTAAAGTTAACATCAACTAAATCAGTAAAATATTTTGATAAATAAGATGCAATAACCCATCCACCACTGGTTGGATGAAAACGTCTTTGTTTATCTTGTTCAACATAATTTCTATCAACAATTGTTGACATAATTGTTGCATATGTTGATGGGCGTCCAATTCCTAATTCTTCCAATTTTTTAACCAAAGATGCTTCGGTATATCTTGGTGGTGCCTGTGTAAAATGTTGTTCTGGGATTAATTCAGATATTTTAATATTATCCCCAACATTTAATATAGGCAATTTTGATTCTTTATTATCATCTTCATCATCTTTGTCTTCTATATAAACTTTTGTAAATCCATCAAATGTACGTGTTGAACCAACGGCATGGAATACAGCAACTTTATTATCTGTTTCAATATCTGCAGCAACACTATCAAATTCTGCATTTGTCATCTGACATGCAATTGTACGCTTCCAAATTAAATCATACAGTTTTGCTTCATCACCCGATAAACCTTTGGCGGGCGCATCAAAGTGTGTTGGTCGAATTGCTTCGTGTGCTTCTTGTGCATTTTTTGATTTTGTTGCATAAATATTTGGTGTACTTGGAACAAAATTATCACCATATTCACGTGCAATAAATCCACGAATTTCATTAATTGCATCTGCATTCAGATTTGTTGCGTCTGTACGCATATATGTAATTAACCCTTGTTCATATAATTTTTGTGCGGCACTCATTGTGCGCTTTGATGCAAAGTATAATTTACGCGCTGCTTCCTGTTGCAGTGTTGATGTTGTAAACGGTGCCGCAGGTTTACGTTGAGTTTTTTTCTTATCAACATTGATAACTTTTGCAGATATTTCAGGTTCGCCAATTTTTGATAAAATATCATTAATTTGTTCTTGGTTTTCAATGGTCATTTTTTCAATTTTATTACCATTGAATTTATTTAACATTGCCTTAAAAGACGCAGAATCTAACGTACACACAGATTCCAAAGACCAATATTCAACGGGTTTAAAACCTTCGATTTCTTTTTCACGATCAACCACCAATTTAACCGCCACAGATTGAACACGTCCGGCCGACTTACCCAGATTTCTGCGCCACAATAATGGTGAAATACCAAAACCAATCAGGTAATCCAAAGCACGACGAACCAGATATGCATCAACCAAATCTTGGTCAATTTCACGTGGATTTTCAATTGCAGCCTGAACGGCTTTTTTTGTAATTTCATGAAAAGCGACACGATAAACTTTTTTATCTTTTAATAATTTTTTATTTTTCAGAATATCCAATAAATGCCATGCAATGGCTTCTCCTTCGCGATCAGGGTCGCTTGCCAGATATACGGCATCAGATTTTTTTAATTCATCTGTAATTAATTTAATTTGTTTTTCTTTACCTGGCATAATTTGCCATTTCATTTTGAAATTATTTTCTGTATCAACACTGCCGTTTTCTGGAACTAAATCGCGTACATGTCCAACTGACGCAATAACGCGCCATCCTTGACCCAAATATTTTTCAATTGTCTTTGCTTTGGACGGAGATTCCACAATCAATAAATTCATATCCTTAACTTCCTTTGGCAGATAATTGTTGATCCTTGTGAATATATGCGTTTTGGCATAAACCGAATCCAAACATCAGGGATAATAAACTGCTGCCACCAAAAGACATTAACGGCAACGGTACCCCCACAGTTGGCAGTAAACCCAAAACCATGGAAATATTTATAAAATAATAAACGAAAAAGTTCAACATAAAACCAAAACAAATTAATTGTCCAAATCGATTTCTGCACATTTTTGCGCACCAAAATAGTACAATAACAATCCAAGTATAAATCATTAATAGTCCAAAAGCGCCCATAAAACCAAATTCTTCACCTAACATTGTAAATATAAAATCGGTTTGTTTTTCTGGTAAAAAAGATTGTTGTGATTGTGAACCTTTCATATACCCTTTTCCGGTCATACCGCCACTGCCAAAGGCGATTTTTGCCTGATTTATCTGGTATCCTGCGCCACGAATATCACTGTCTGGATTTAAAAAAGTAATGATACGACCACGTTGATAATCATGTAATCCACCATACCAAACTACTGGTGCGGCCATTAAACCCAAAACGGCGGCAATGATAAACCATTTTTTATTTGCACCGACAATATAAAATACACCAACCGTAATCATCCCCAATGACAGTGCGGTACCTAAATCAGGTTGTAAAACAATTAAACCAAACGGGACTAATAACATCATCATTGGTGCCAAATAATTTCTAAATTGCCCCAGCTCAACAGAATTAAACCATGCGAAATATCGTGCCAGTGCCAAAACCAACGCAATTTTAATTAATTCAGATGGTTGTATATGAATAAATCCCAGATTAAGCCATCTTTGTGCACCCATACCTGTATGTCCAACAAATGTCACCAGAATAATCATAATTAATGCAATTGCATAAATTACATATGCAGATTTAATCCAAGTCTTGATATTTGTAAATGCTGCAAAAAAGAAAACACCAAATCCCAAAATAATTTTCATTAATTGTGATAATGCAAAAGGATGCCAATTACCAGCACCCGCCGAATATAAAACAACGATAGAAATTGTTAAAACAATACACATTGGTACAAACATCGCCCATGAAAAACGTCCCAGTTTTTCTGAAAAGTTCATCATATTTGCATTTGAAACGCGTGTTTGTTTTGCCATATATTTAATTTCCTTTTTTCAACAGTTCTTTCATAACACGTGCTGCAGTTCTGGCGGCGGGGCCACTGGAACCAGAATGTTCTGTTACAACACATACAACATATTTTGGTTTATCAGTGGGCGCATAACCAACAAATAATCCATGGTTACGCATACTCCATTTCAATTGTTCGTTTGTTAATACGCCGCTTTCGCGTTCTTTTTTTGAAATACTTCTAACTTGTGATGTTCCGGTTTTACCACCCATTTTTTTACCATCAACATTAATTGCGCTTCCTGCGGCGGTACCGCCTTTTTTTGTAACTTGTTCTAAACCATTTAATACACGTTTGATATTTTTTTGTTGTAATCCCATATTTTCAAATTTTGGTACATCATCGGTCATAACAAGACGCGGAACAACGGCTGTATTTGATGCAGTTCGTGCCATCATAACCGCCAATTGTAAACAGTTTGTTAAGATAAAACCTTGTCCAATTCCGGAAATAATCGTATCACCATGCAACCAACGTGCGCCAATTTGTTTTTCTTTCCAATATCTATCAGGCATTACACCGGCCATTTCACGTGATAAAATATTATCCATATATTTTTCTGTTAATCCCAAACGGATTGCCATTTCTTTGATTGCATCAATACCGATACGTAACGCAACCTGATAAAAATATATATCACAAGAATGTTTTAATGCGCCTGCTAAATCGACCCAACCATGGCCTTTGTCTTCCCAACAGTGATATCTTCTATCACCATAATCCCAATGTCCTGGGCAAAAGATTTTTTCTTTTTCTGTAATTGCACCCGCTTCCAGTGCGGCCAATGCAACAACAATTTTAAATGTTGAACCTGGTGGATATAAACCTTCGATTGCCTTGTTCATAAAAGGTTTTGCAATATCGGCACGTAAATTATCAATATATTCATCACCATCATCTTCGGAAAACATATTTGGGTCAAAACTGGGGGTTGAAACCATCGCCAAAATATCACCTGATTTAATATCCAGAACAACACCACATCCG
The DNA here is from genome assembly GCA_045635585.1 of Candidatus Enterousia sp. Classification (GTDB taxonomy): domain Bacteria; phylum Pseudomonadota; class Alphaproteobacteria; order Rs-D84; family Rs-D84; genus Enterousia. The sequence continues at coordinate 99,121 of JAZTWA010000005.1, read as the reverse complement.
GCCCTATGTGCGGTTAATGCATCGTACAATGTTCTTTGGATATTACTTTGAATTGTTGTTTGTATGTTTCCACCAATGATTGGGGGTAAAAATTGGGTTTTATCTTCACCTGTTACACGTCCAACGGCATTTGTAATCATAACGGTTTGACCGGCCAATCCTTTCATTTCATCATTATATCTTTTTTCCAGACCGGTTATACCTGTTGTCAGAAAAGGTGTATTTGCCACCTGTTTTGCAGGTTCACCAACATATCCAAAAATTTGTGCCCCTGCGGGTCCCATTTCATAAACACGTGCGTATCCACTTTCGACATGCAGACCTGATAAATTTTTTGCCTGTAATCGTGCCAACGTTTCCCAGTTAGTATTTTCACTGACCAATACGGGTTGAAATTTTAATTGTTTTTTTATTTTTGCACGAATTTTATCGACTTTTTTTTGTTTCAGATTTAAATCTTTTTGAATAGTTTCTATTAATAAATCAATATTTTTTGCTTCTTCTGGGATTATATATATTCTGTATATTGGGATATCACGTGATATTGGTGAACCACTGCGTGATAATATTTTTCCACGTTCAGGCATATTTATTTGAATACGAAAAGAATTTTTTTCACTTTTTTGTTTATAATCTTGATAACTAAATAATTGCATTTGTAACATACGCAATATTAATGCAGACGTTAAAACCGCCCCTGCGGTCAGGAATAAAGCACTGCGTCTATCAAAGGTGCGTGAAACTTCTGTATCAATCATTATGCACCCTTTTTATTAATTGTGTTACTGGGATATAAAGTGTTGTTACCCAACAGAAAATCCAAAGTCCACGTAATATATTTATAAAAGTAAAATTTGCAACTGTTTGAAATAAGACAGAAATCCCAAAGAAAATCATAAAAGCAAAAATTCCATTTTTATCCATACGTTTTATGTCTATAAGACTTTGAAATGCATTAATTGCATAAAATAAACAATATATTGCAACCCAAAAGCAAACAGTTTCAAATTTATAATCAATTGTTAAACACATAAATATTGAAAATAATGTGAACCAATCAACGGGTTTAACAAAAGAACAAAAAAATATTGGAATAATTGCTAAAATACCGGCCGGATTCCAAAAAGGCAAAGATAATCGCCACAGTCCGATTGTTAACAAAAACGGAAACATTAAACGTAAAAAATAAATAAATTTATCCATCATCTATATTCGTTCTTGGGTGTATCAAACTTTAATATCATAACACGTGATACTTTGGAAATATCTGTTACTTTGACATCATATTTGTCGTAAATTTCACCAACCAACAAACCTGCGGGCAAAATCCCTGAAATATTACTGGTGACTAATTTAATACCATTTGTTGGTTGAAATTCTTGATCACTAAAGAAACCGATTGTTGGGTATTTTGAACCGTTACCCGACATAAATCCAGAAACTTCGGAACCGACAACACGAACGGCAATATTTGTATCAGAATCAGTTAATGCGCGAACACGTGAAAAATGTGGTGCAACATCAATTACAATACCAACCAATACTAAATCAGTTGTTGATACAACCATACCGATTTCAATACCATCTGCGGCCCCACGATTAACGATATAGGTATTATGCCCCAGTGCACTGTTATCATAAATAATATCTGCCACCACCATATCACGTGGTTGTGAATTAATAATATTTAATTCGCGTAATAGTTTTTTATTATCAGCAATTGCAATATCGCACCAGTTTTTATTAACCAGTGCTGCATCTAATCGTGCCCTTAATTCTTCATTTTCTGCGCGCAGTGCAGAAATATCTGCGACACTTTCGATTGCGCCTGTAACGGCACGAATTGGCCATGTAACGACATCACCGACCCATTGTGCGACCGGAACCACAACATGTGATAATGCGTTCATAATCCTATAGTCAGGCTTTGCAATCATTATATAAATAAATAACAGCGGCAAAACCATTGCGGTTGCAGCCGCTTTGACCAATGGGTATAATTTGGAATATATCTTATTTTGGTTCATCGTGGCACAGTTTAACCAGAAAAAATAGGATATTCAATAAAAACTTGATTTTTCATTTATTTATGCCACAATATTGGTCAGTCAAAGTGGCAAGGCATTGCCATCAGACAAGAACTTACTACAGTAAACAAGAGGATATAAAATGCCAAAATTAAAGACCAAGTCGTACTTGAAAAAGCGTGCGTCTATGACTGCAACTGGTAAAATCCGTGTTGCACGTAACTCTCACAAGAAACTGTTGCGCAAAAAATCTGCCCGTGCGAACAAAGCGGGTGCAAAGCCACAGTATTTAAATGAAAACATGGTGCCACAGGCAAAATTACTGGCCCCATATGGTTTGAAATAAAATAGGGGGTAACAGTCATGGCAAGAGTAAAACGCGGAACAACCGTAAAACAAAAACATAACAAGATATTGGCGCGTGCCAAAGGTTATTTGGGCCGTCATCATTCAACATATCGCGCTGCACGTGAAAAAACAGAAAAAGCAGGACAGTATGCATATCGTGATCGTCGCGTTAAAAAACGTGAATTTCGTGGTTTGTGGATTGTTCGTATCAATGCTGCTGTACGCGCAAATGGTATGACTTATAGCCAATTTATGAATGGTTTAAAGAAAGCAGGCGTTGCATTAGACCGCAAGGTTTTGGCCGAAATGGCATATGCAGGCGATGCAAACTTTGTAAAATTGGTTGAAACAGCAAAACGATTTAGCACTGCCGCATAAATAAACCCTTGTCGGCAGGGTGTCAGTTTTGTCATAATAAAAGCCGTCAAAAGACGGCTTTTGTTTTTTATTCAGTTATATCTTAAGGTAAAAGTTATGCAAGAACAGATAAAAAATATAAATACACTAGAAGAACTTCAGGCGTTATATACCGCAACATATGGAAAAAACGGTACAATGACGATGCGCTTAAAAGAAATGAAAAATTTGGATAATGATGCACGTGCAGCATTAAATCTGGAAAACGCACAATTGCGCGAATTGTTTAAAACACGTCAAACAGAAATAGAAAATGCGGTTTTAATGGCATCATTGGAAAAACAACGTTTGGATGTTTCTTTGAATCCATTACCCGAAAATCGTGGTACATTACACCCATTAACACGTGCATTGTCAGAAATTGCAGAAATATTGGAATCATTTGGTTATACAATGTACACCGGTCCCGAAGTCGAAGATGATTGGCATAATTTTACCGCATTAAACACACCGATGCATCATCCTGCGCGTGATATGCAAGATACTTTCTTTTTACCAAATGGAAATGTTTTACGTACCCAAACATCTGCAATACAAATACGTTCAATGGAATCGCATGGTGTTCCAATTAAAATGTTTGGTGTTGGGTCAACGTACCGCAAAGAATGGGATGCAACCCATGGCCCAATGTTTGGTCAAATCGAAGGGTTATACATTGATAAAAATATAACAATGTCTGATTTGATTGCTGATGTTCGTGCATTTTTATCCGCCTTCTTTGAAATAGATGATATTGAACTGCGCATTCGTCCATCTTATTTCCCATTCACAGACCCCAGCATAGAAGTCGATATGAAATGGCGTGGTGGCAAATGGCTAGAATTAATGGGTGCTGGTATGGTTCATCCTGATGTATTACGTAATTGTGGTGTAAATCCTGATGAATACCAAGGATTTGCATTTGGTTTTGGTTGGGACAGATTGGCGATGTTAAAGTACAATTTACCTGACTTACGTGATCTTTATAATAATGATGTTCGTTGGTTGAAATCAGCAGGCTTTTAATACAGGGGTATAACAATGAAATGGACATATGATTGGTTACAAGAATATTTAAACACAGATGCATCTGCATCAAATATATCAGAAACATTGACCCGTATTGGTCTGGAAATAGAAGAAGTGCAATCACCAATATCGCCAATTGCGGCGCGTATTGTTGAATGTGTTCCACATGAAAACAGCGACCATTTACATGTATTGCGCGTTGATGATGGTTCTGGCACCTTGCGTCAGGTTGTATGTGGTGCACCAAATGCACGTGTTGGATTGGTGTCTGCATTGGCGATACCAGGGTGTGTTATTGGTGGCCATGAAATAACATCTGGCAAGTTGCGTGGTGTTTTATCAGATGGTATGATGTGTTCTGGTCGCGAATTGGGCATAAATGATGACCATAGTGGGATTATTGAATTACCAGAAGATACAAAAATTGGTTCTGCGGTAATTGATATGCCAACTGTATTTGATGCGGGTATTACCCCAAATCGTCCTGATTATTTATCTGTACGTGGAATTGCGCTGGATTTATCAGCATCTGGATTGGGTGAATATATTAAACCTACTGAAACAGAATTTATAAATAAATCTGGTTCACGTCGTGTTAATTTGAATACAGACAAATGTGGTGCATATAAATTTATTGAAATTCATAATATAACCGTTTGCCCAAGTAATAAAAAGATTGCATCACGTCTGGCAGCGATTGGTATTAATCCAAAAAATGCACCGGTCGATGCAACAAATTATGTTTGTTATGATATGGGACAGCCTTTGCATTGTTTTGATGCAGATGAAATTAACGGCGATATAACTGTGCGTATGGCTGTATCTGGTGAAAAGTTCACAGATTTGTTTGGTAATGAACACGAATTGATTGATACCGATATGGTTATTGCAGACGATACTGGTATATTGGCACTGGCGGGTGTTATTGGTGGTGCACGCGGGTCAACAACCGAAAAAACAAAAAATATAATTATCGAAAGTGCATATTTTAATCCTGTATCTGTACGTAAATCGGCCAAACGTTTGGGGTTGTCCACAGATGCATCATATCGATATGAACGTGGAATTGACCCAACAATGACGGGTTCTGCGGCCATGTATGCGGCAAGTATTATTATAGACGCATGTGGCGGTGAAATTGTTGGAACTTTTGCGGCGGGTTCAGATGTTGCACCTGATGTAAAAATCAAATATTCACCATCATATTTTTACAAAAAGACCGGTATCGAATTGGATTCAGATACACAGTATGAAATCTTAACAAGATTGGGTTATCAGATAAACAAATCTGATTCCGATTGGATTGTTACACCGCGTCCTGCGCGTGTTGATGTTATGATACCTGAAACGATTGTGGCGGATTTGGTGCGTATATATGGCTATGACAAGATTGCGATATCATCCGAACATACAACGGGTATTGCCCAACCGCATGATATGCATGAAATGAATATCAAGACGTTATTGGCATCACGTGGATTGAACGAATGTCGTTCATTTGGATTTGGGAATAAATCGACTGAACAATTGTTATCTGAAAGTCCAAATATAATGATATCAAATCCGATTACATCTGATTATGATACATTACGTAATGGTTTATTGTTTGGATTATTGTTGGCTGTATCAAACAATGAAAAACGTGGTTATTCGGATTTAAATTTATTTGAATTAGGTACGGTTTTTGATGGTGATATGCCCGCCCAGCAACATACATCTGTATGTATTGTTCGTACGGGTGCGACATCACCAAAGCATTGGACAGGTCGCAATCGTGATGTTGATATATTTGATGTTAAATCAGATATTATTGCATTAATGTCGGGCCAGAAATTCACAGTATCAACAGAAAATCCACCATTATGGGCGCATCCATTCCGTTATGGTGCGATAATGCAAGGTAAAACCAAGATTGCAGAATTTGGTGAATTGCATCCATCTGTTGCAAAAAAATTACGTATAAAAACAAATACAGTAATTGCGATATTTGAAGACATAAAAAATATTCCATCACCACGTCGCGGTCGTCAACCTGTGTTATCTGAATATCAACCAATAACACGCGATTTTGCATTTATAGTTGATGCGTCAATGCCATCAGAAAAATTAACATCTGTTGCGCGTTCTGCGGATTCATCTATCACAGACGTTACTGTATTTGATGCATTTAATTTATCAGATGGAAAAAAATCAATTGCATTTACAATAACAATTGAACCAACAAAAAATATGTCAGATTCTGACTTACAAAAGATTCAGTCTGATATTATAAGATTGGTTGAATCAAAATGTGATGCACAAATTCGTGATAAATAAAAATAACAAAACAATAAAAAAGCCGGTAAAAACCGGTTTTTTTATTACATAAGATGTTATTACATACGTGGACCGCGCATTGGGTTTGAACGTTGCATACCCGTATTTGGTTTTGCAGACATTACACCCACGCGTCCAGTTACAATTTTATCACCCATTTTTATTTCATCAGATATTATTTCTGTTTCTGTTGCGGTTGATAATCCTTTGGAATATGGGACCAGTATGATGTCACCATCACGCATCAGTGCCAAATGTGTAACAGGTGTCGCACCATTTGTATCTGGGATAAAAGAATCAAAACTGCGAACCAAGAATGCGGAATTTGTCGCCTTCCAAACATTATTTTTTTCAGAAATAATAATTGTAACAAATGCGGTCATTCCCGGCATTAAACGTAAATCAGTATTATCAACATCAATAACAACGGTGTAGACAACAACATTTGATGTTGTGGTTGGTGACAATCTGACTTGCTTTACTATACCTTGGAATGTTTCGGTTGGATATGCATCAACAGTAAAAGATACAATCTGACCTTCTTTAATAACACCAATATCAGCTTCGGATACAGATGTTTCGATTTGCATTTTTGTTAAATCTTCGGCAATTTCGAATAAATCCGGTGTTTGGAAAGATGCCGCAACTGTTTGTCCGACATCAACCTTACGTGAAATAACGGTCCCGTCAACTGGTGAAGAAATTGTTGCATAACCCAAGTTTGTAACCGCACGATCATATTGTGATTTTGCACGATTAACAGATTGTTCAGATTGTTCATATGTTGTTTGTGATTGTTCCATTTCTGCGCGCGCAATAAAACCTTCGTTGTATAACATTTTGTTTCTGTTGTATTGTGCCTTGGCGTAATCTCTTTGTGATTCCGCGCTGACCAAGGATGCACGTGCTTCATCAACAGATGCCTGTAAAACAGACGGTTCGATTGTTAATAAAACATCACCCTTTTTAACCTTGGTATTAAAATCAACATAAAGGTTATCAATTGTTCCAGAAACTTGTGAACCAACATTTACAGTATTAACAGGTTTAATTTCACCAGTTGCACTGACCACCTGACGCAAATCGCCACGTGTAATACGAACAGTTGCAAATTCTTCTTTGCTTGATGTATCACCACTAAATATTAATTTAATTGTAACCAGTGCGGAAGCAATTAATAAAATCCACCATTTTTTTCGCCAAACAAAACGAAATAATCTGCGAAATACAGATGCTTTTTTTTCGGGTGTATTTGTGGAAATTGTTGTTATTTTATTCTTCTTGGTCATCTATTTCCCTTTTTTCCATTTCTGTTTTTATTTCACCCACTGCCAATGCCACTGCGGCACGTTTTGTAAATAAATCATAGCGTGCAGCATTATGTTGTTTTTCTGCAGACATCAATTCAGATTGTGCGGTTTGCCAATCTAACATTGTTGCGCGTCCAACCTTGTACATGCCAGCCGTAACACGTTCGCTTTCCGTTGCAGACTTTAATAGTGTTTCTGTTTGTTTATAAACAGTTTGTGCAGTTTTATAATTATGATACGCGGTATAAATATCCAACGTTGCGTTATCTTGTGTACTACGTTCTTGTTCAATTGCGCGTTCATAATTAACCTGGGCAGCGCGCGCATTGTAAAGATTCGCAAAACCCGCAAACAAAGGCATAGATGCGCGAATTCCAATACTGCCACTGATATTTTCGCTTCCTGCGCCAAATGTTTCAGATGGTGTGTCATTCCATGACAAAGACCCTGATGCAGATATTGATGGTAAATTGCTTAAAAATACACTGTTTCGTCTGTGCCAAGCGGCATCTTTATTTGCGGTTGCGCGTAATAAATCAGGTCTGGTTTTTTGCGCTTGTTCAAAAAGTTCGTCCAGTGATTTGGTTTCTTTTGGTGTACCAAATTCTGATGGCAAATCTGCGATTTCAATATCTTGATTTGCTGCAAAAGACAATTTGTTTAACAGTGTTCCTTTGGTAATTTCACGATTGTTTTTTGCGCGTTCTAAATCCAGTTCGCGACTGGCCAATGTTGTTTCTGCTTTTAACACGTCTGCCTTGGCAACTGCACCGGCATTAAATTTTTTCTGTGCGGTATCTTTGGCGGTTTTTGCGACGGTTCGCAACATTTCGGCAGATTTAACATCTGCATCTGCATTTAATAATGCATAGTATGAACCAATTATACCATAAATATAGTTTTGAACCGTTTCATCATAATCAAATCCGGTGGCGCGCCATGATGCAGCAACCTGATTTAAATCAGCCAATCGCTTACCAAAATCAAATATTAAATAAGATGCTGATAAAGATGCGCCATATGACCAATCGCCCCAGTCTTCATTTCTGTACGGCAATGATGCCGATGCCGATGCAGTAACCTTTGGTAAATAGTTTGCATAACTGGCATTTTTTGATAATCGTGCCGATTCATACGACAAATAAGATGCCGTTGTCTGTGGATTTCTGCACAGCCCCAGTTCAATAACCTGTGGCAAATTCAATTTTTCTGATGGCACATCCGTACGCGTATAGCAATCATCAACCCCCGCCCATAACGTCACAGGCATAATGCACATCAATAAAAGTGGCATTTTTTTCATAAAATTCTCTCTCTATCGAACTTTTTTTAATAATACACCATTTTTATGTTGAAATCCAATTATTTTTTGCGTAATATAACACACGTCGTTAAAAGGCCTGGTGGCAGAGTGGTTATGCAGAGGACTGCAAATCCTTGGATGCCGGTTCGATTCCGACCCAGGCCTCCAAATTCACCCTGATGGGTGTTTTTTTTATGTCGGAATTGAACCGGCACGGTTCGCATACGAGCCCAGTTACATACGCGACCTGTGTTTTTGTCGCGTATGTAACCCCGCGAGTGGTGAGTCGAGTTGCGTTCAGCAACGTTCACCCCAACCATGGGGTGACGCGAACAATCCGACCCAGGCCTCCAAATTCACCCTGATGGGTGTTTTTTTTATGTCGGAATTGAACCGGTGTATAAATATAAAAATATAAAAAAAAGCCGGCTTTTTTGTAATTTTTTTATTAAAAATATAAAAAAAATATCGTATTATCTGGACATGATAAAAACCTTAACATTAACCGATTTTCGAAATCATACTGCATCACGTATAAATACGGACGGTCATCATAACATAATTATTACGGGTCCAAACGGTGCGGGAAAAACCGCTATTATCGAAGCAATATCAATGTTGTCTGGTGAACGTGGTATGCGTGGTGCAACTATGTCTGAAATTGCTCGATTTAATGGTTCTGGTGGTTTTTTTATTCATTCTTTATTATCAAATGATTCTGAATTATCGATTCAATATACATCTGGCGATACAAATCGTCGTGCCAAGATTGACGATGAATCTGCATCCTTATCTGAACTGTCGAAACATATTCGTATTGTTTGGTTAACCCCCCGTGAAGATAGATTGTTTATAGACAGTGCATCTGAACGTCGTTCTTTTTTCGATCGTCTTGCGACCAGTTTTGATACATCACATTCTGGTCGAACGGCACGCCTGTCAAAACTTATCAGTGAACGTGCATACGCATTAAAGACATGTTCTGATTGTCATTGGTTGGATGCATTGGATTCCCAGATTGCGGGAACTGCGGTTGCTGTTGCTGTTGCGCGAATTCAATATGCGGGTGAATTAAATTATTTTTTAAATCGTTGTGCGGTATCTGTATCTGGCATGTTAGAAAAGATGTTAATTGATGGAATGTCTGCGGGCGATGTTGAACGTTTTTATTTAGAATACTTGCATCAAAATCGAACATTGGTTGGGGATAAAATGGTTGTTGATGGGCCACATAAATCGGATTTTGGTGTGTTTAATAATGAACTAAAATTACCTGTTCATTTAACCAGTACGGGCCAGCAAAAATCAATATTGTTGGATTTGATTTTAGCGCATGCAAAATTGGTTTATACCAAAACTGGTCAAAGTTTACTAATTTTATTGGACGAAGCAGCGGCGCATCTGGATACAAATGCACGTCAAAAGTTATTTTCAGAACTTGGGTCTGTTCATGCCCAGGTTTGGGCGACGGGTTTGGATGCGGATGTTTTTCGCGATGTACCCGATGGTGTATTTGTTACTTGCCATAACGGGCAAATAAGTAATATACTATTGGCGGAGTAAAAATTATGTCACGAATTGATTATCAAACATTATTAGATACAGCATTAAAATCAGTTGTCAAAGACGCATTAATTCATGCCCAGTTTAATGGTTTGGGTGATGGTACACATTTTTATATCACATTTCGCACACGTGATAATGGTGTTGTATTGCCTGACTTTTTGCGTATTCGATATCCTGATATAATGACAATTGTTTTACAGTATTCGTATAACAATCTGCATGTATCGGACAAAGAATTCGGTGTACAATTAACATTTGATGGTCGTCCATTTTTTATTCGTGTACCCTTTTCTGCCCTGGTTGAATTTAAAGATCCATCGGTTGATTTTATGTTATCGTTTCAAACAAAATCCCAACCTGCATCTGCGGACAACGATATGGAATTACCATTGGATGAACGTCCAAATACTGTCCCTGATCCGGGTCGTGTTGTATCATTGGATGAATTTCGCAAAAATAGAAAATAAAAAAACCGGTTTTTACCGGCTTTTTTCAATACTTTTTTGCGGGACAGTACTTTGCGACCGCGCAATTTTTGCAATCTGGTTTCAAAGCCTTGCAGATATATCTACCATGCAAGACCATAACATGATTAACCATATTGTGATATTTTTTTGGTATTTTTTTAATTAACTTGGCTTCAACTTTTTCTGGGGTGTTATCTGTATCATCAACCCAATTAAATCTGTGTGCCAAACGAAAAACGTGCGTATCGACACCAATATTTGGTGCGCCCCATAAAACATTAGAAACCACATTTGCGGTTTTTTGACCGATGCCGGCCAATTGCATTAATGCGTCACGATTATGATATTTTTTGGGGAATGTATCTGTCATACCTTCTGCCACCAATTGCTGGGACAATGCAATTATATTCTTTGCTTTGTTATTAAAGAAAGAAATTACTTTGATATGTTCACGTAATTTTTCAACACCTAAATCTAACATTTGTTGTGGTGTTGATGCCACTGCAAACAAAGTTGGTGTAACTTCATTAACCTTTTTGTCTGTTGCCTGTGCCGATAAAATAACCGCCACCGCAAATGTAAATTCATTAACATAAAACAGTTCCGACCGTATTGACATATCAACGGTTTTCGGAACTGTTTCAAAGTATGTTTTTGGTGTTAACATTATGCTTTTTTTACAGAAATGTTTAATGCGTATCCTTCAATTTCAGTGTTATATTCACCATCACCATTTTGTAAATCTGTAATCAGTGCTTCATGCATAATACGCTTTTTATGTTGTTCGATTGCGTTCGCCAGTGCTGGATCCGCATTATATGTCAGAACAATTCTATCTGAAACGTCCAACCCTGCGGCTTTACGTGTATCTTGGATAAAGCGTAACGCATCATTTGCCAAACCTTCGGCAAGTAATTCAGAATTAATATCTGTATCCAGAACAACCACTGCGGTATTATCTGGTAATGCGGCACCTGTTACACCATCACGTACGGTCAAACGATTTTCAAATTCATCTGAATTCAATTCATATGAACCTGCCACCAATTTATCGCCCACCAATTCGTAATCACCACGTTTTACTGCTGGGATAATGTCTTTTAATGCACCACCCAAGCGTGCGCCAATTTTTGGTGTAATCAGATAAACGAAACTATCTGCGACATTATTGATATTTTCATCAAATAAAACATTTTTAACGTTCAGTTCGTCTTTGATAATATCTGCGTAATCGGACATATTGACACCGGCAATTGTCAGTGAATTTAATGGCAGACGATTACGTAATTTATATTGTTCGCGTAATTGTTTACCGACTGATACGATTGCTTGAACGCGACGCATATCATCAACAATTTTTTCGTCTGCATCTGTTGCGGTTGGGAAATCGTTTAAATGAACAGATTCTTCGCCCGTCAGATTTTTAAAGATATATTCTGAAATAAATGGTGCGAATGGTGCCAATACTTTGCATACAGAAACCAATACGGTGTACAAAGTATCAAATGCATCTTGTTCTTCGTTCCAGAATCTTTCGCGACTGCGTCTGATATACCAGTTATTTAATATATCCAAGAATCTGATAAATTCTTTGATTGCGGCGTCCGGTTTGTATTCTGTTAATGTTTTTTGAACTGCCTTAATCAGAACATTTAATTCGGCCAAGATATATTTATCCAACGGGTTTGAAGGGTTTTCAATGCGGTGCGCAGTAACATTTCCAGCATTTGCATATAATGTAAAGAAGTGATACGCATTCCACAAAGGTGTTTGAATAGTTTTTGTTGATTCTATAAACACTTTTCCTTCTTTATCAACTGGCACTGGTTCTGCCTTCATAAAGTTTGAACCCAAGATGTATAAACGAACCGCATCTGCGCCATATTGTTCGATTTGTTCTTCTGGGTTTACAAAGTTGCGCAATGACTTTGAAAACTTCTTTTTGTTTTCATCAACAACCATACCATTTGCAGATACCGCCATAAATGCCGGTTTATCAAACAGTGCTGTTGCCAATACCATCAATGCATAGAACCAACCACGTGTTTGGTCTTGACCTTCGATGATATAATCCGCAGGAAATGTTTCATTGAATTTTTCGACATTTTCAAATGGATAGTGTAAAGATGCCCATGGCATAGAACCACTTTCAACCCAACAGTCCAAAACATCTGGGATACGTGTCCAACCATCTTTTGTTAATTTATCCAATGTTGGACGATGTAAATCATCGACCTTTACACCAAAGAATTCTTCTAATTCTGCGATTGAACCAAATATTTTGAATTCACCATCTTTTTCCCATATTGGCAATGGCATACCCCAGAAACGATTTCTGGAAATTGACCATGGGCGTGCATTTTCAATCCAAGAACGGAAACGTTCACCGGCCGATGTCCAATTAACTTTTTCGTTATTTGCAATTAATTTATCTTTGATTTTTGGTACGTCGATATACCAAGAATCTGTTGCGCGATAGATTAATTTTTCTTTACTACGGTCACCAAACGGATAACTGTGCTTATATTGTTCTTTTTTGACCAGTTTACCATTTGATTTTAACCAATCTAAAATTTTTGGTGTTGCGGCAAAAATATTTTCACCGGCAAAATCTGCAACATCATCTGTAAAGTTTCCATAATTATCAACATTTAATAATACAGGGAATTTTTGGTCAATATTTTTTGCTGCCCAAAAGTCATCTGCCCCATATGCTGGTGCGATATGAACAATACCCGTACCATCAGAATCAGAAACATAATCTGCTGGGATTACTTGATATAACAAATCAGATTGTCCAATGTAATATGGGAACAGTGGTGTATAATGCATACCAGCCAATTCAGACCCTTTGACACGACCGATTTCGGTTGTGTTTGCAAATTGTTTTTCATATGCTTTCAATCGGCTTTCTGCGATAACATAAACAGCACCATCTGTATCTTGCATGCGCAGATATGTCATATTTGGATTAACAGCCAACGCGCTGTTTGCCGGCAATGTCCATGGTGTTGTTGTCCATGCAATTACGCGGTCGCCATTTTCTAGTTCAAACCATACTGTTACGGCATCATCGACAATTTCACGATAGTCTTGTGATGCTTCGGAATTTGAAACAACGGTACCATTGACCCAATCATATGGGTTAACACTATAATCTTTGTATAACAGCCCTTTTTCATACAGTGATTTTAATGTCCATAACATGGATTCCATATAATTTTTATCCATTGTTTTGTATCCATATCCATCACCAATATCAACCCAACGACCCATACGTGTAATAAAAGCATTCCATTCATTTGTATATGTCATAACGTCAGTTTGACACATATCACAGAATGCGGCGATACCATCATTTGCAACAATATCTTTTGCAGATCTGCCTTGTTTTTTTTCGACGGAATTTTCTGCAGGCAAACCATGGCAATCCCAACCCAATTCACGTACAACATGTTTACCTGACATTGTCTGAAAACGACCAATCATATCTTTAACAACCGAAACACCCAAATGTCCCCAATGTGGCAAACCATTTGCAAAAGGTGGGCCATCATAAAAAGAAAAAGGATGCCCTAATTTTGTTTTTTCTAATGATTTATGAAAAGTATCATTTTCGCGCCAGAACTTTAATATATCTTGTTCCAGTGCGGAAAAATTCACACGTGCATCTGTTTTTGGGTATGCCATTTTATTACTCCGTCTATTTTTTATATTAAAAACGGGCGCCATGCGCCCCAGCCACCGCAGAAGCGCAGTTGCCAGTTATCTAATAATAATTATTGTTTTTTGTTTCACGAACCCAAGCCTACACCATATTTACAGAAAAATCAAGTGCCAAGTATTTTCAAAAAACGACAAAAAAAATCCCGAACAAGAGGATTTTTATTTCTGGTGCCGGTAATAGGACTTGAACCTACGACCCCCTCATTACGAATGAGATGCTCTACCAGCTGAGCTATACCGGCAATGTGAACCGACTATAATATATTCCCAAATTAAATTCCAGTTGTTTTTTTATGCTTTTATCTTTCGCATTACAACCATAATTCCGGCCGGTGTCATGCCCGGTATTCGGGATAGATCTGCAATATTTTCTGGTCTTGTTGCGTTTAATTTTTCAACCAATTCATTTGTTAATCCGGCCAAACCATCATATTTAAAATCAATTGGTATTTTCAGATTTGCATCACGTTTATATGCGGCAATTTCGCGTTCGTTACGTGCAATATAGCCGGCATAAAACTTGTCATTTTCTGCGATTATATCACGTTTTTTTTCATATATTTTATTAAACCAGTCTTTTGAACACAGACCTAATTCAACACCGATTTTACCCAGACGTGCAATTGCATTATCTGCGCGTAAACTTAATCTGTATTCTGCACGTGATGTAAACATACGATATGGTTCATCAACCCCCAGTGTTGTGATATCATCAATCAATACACCAATCATCGCATTAGTTCTGTCCAGAATCAAGTATTCTAAATCCAACGCGTATGCGGCGGCATTTGCGCCTGCGACCAAACCTTGGGCGGCGGCTTCTTCGTATCCACTGGTTCCATTAATTTGTCCTGCAAAGAACATATATGGAATATCTTTAGATTGTAATTTATCGTTTAATGCACGTGCATCAATTGCGTTGTATTCAATTGCGTAACCATATTTTACAATTTCTGCATTTTCCAATGATGGAATTGTACGAATCCATTTATCTTGAACATCTGCACCGAAACTGGTTGAAATCCCATTTGGATAAATTAAATCGTTATCTAATCCTTCGGGTTCCAAGAAAACATGATGAGATGTATGTTCTGGGAATCGCATAACCTTGTCTTCTAAACTGGGGCAATATCTTGGACCTGTACCGCGAATATCACCATTATACATTGGTGCCTGATTTATATTTTCACGAATAACATCGTGTGTTTTTTCGGTTGTATGTGTGATATAGCAAACACAATCATGTGTATTATTTACATCACCATCTGCAAACCAGTCATGTGGATTATCACCGGGTTGAATTTCACATACACTGAAATCAATAGAAGTACGTTTAATACGTGCGGGTGTTCCGGTCTTTAAACGTAATAATTTAAAACCATTATCAAGCAATATTTGTGATAATGATGTATCTGGTTCCTGATACTTACCATTATCCATCATGCGTCCTGATGGAATTTTTTCGTTTCCACGTGTAACAACACCATCCAAGAAAGTACCTGTTGTAATAATTATTGCAGATGCAACATATTTATTGTTAATAGTTTTATTTGATATATCTAAATCATTTACTGTTTCATAAACGATATCCAGATTTGAAAGTTCAGATAAAATATCAACAATTGCATTATGATATAATGTTCTATCGATTTGTGCGCGCAGTGCCTGTGTTGCCGCCCCATGTGTTGCATTCAGTGTACGCCAATGTATTCCGGCCCTATCTGCGGCGCGTCCCATCACACCCCCCAGTGCAGTCATTTCTGCGACCATTTGTGATTTACCTGGGCCGCCAATACTGGGGTTACAAGACAATGCGCCCAAATCAGATTCACATTGGGTTAACAACATTGTTTTTGCGCCACGACGTGCGGCGGCTGCGGCTGCCTCGACACCTGCGTGTCCACCGCCGATAACAATTACATCATATTGTATCATTAAAAGCGTCCCATACCACCGTTTACATGTAAAACTTGTCCATTAATATATGCAGATTCATCAGATGCCAAGAACACACATGCATTTGCAATATCTTCTGGTTCGCCGAAACGTCCCGCAGGTATTTGCGCCAAATATGTTTTTTTCAGTTCTTCTGGTAAAACATCTGTCATTGGTGTTTTAATAAATCCTGGGGCGATTGCGTTTGCGGTAATACCGCGTGATGCAACTTCGGCTGCGATTGATTTTGTCATTGCAATCATACCACCTTTACTTGCGGCATAGTTTGCCTGACCTGCGCCACCAATAACGCCGATAATCGAAGACATATTAATAATACGTCCAAATCTGTTTTTCATCATCGGCATAATTGCCGCGCGACACATTTTAAAGCAAGAACGTAAATTTGTATTAATTACATCATCAAATTGTTCGTCTGTCATTCGCATCAATAGTGTATCTTTTGTAATTCCAGCATTATTGATTAAAATATCAATTTTTCCGGCTTTTTCGATTGTTTCCATAACCAGTTCTACGGCACCACCTTCGGCGGCCAAATCACATGGAATCTTGATAAAATCATCACCAAATTCTGCATCCATTTTTGCAGTATTTCGACCAGATACAACAACGGTTGCACCGGCTTGTTTCATTTTTTTTGCGATTGCCACACCGATACCACCTGTGGCGCCTGTTATTAATGCGACCTTACCTGATAAATCAAACATAATTAAATCTCCAATTTTTTTGCGGTTATTTTATCTGTTATACGTGAACAAAGGCCTGTTAATACCGTACCCGGTCCAACTTCTATCATATCTGTGATACCTAAATCGGCCATATTTTGAACACTTTCGCGCCAACGTACACCATGTGTCATTTGATAAACCAGTGCATCTTTGATTTCATTGACATCCGACATTGGCATGCATGTTTTATTTGAAATCAGTGGCACAGATGGTGCGACCATATTGACACTTTCCAAGGCAGCGCGCATTTCATCTGCGGCGGGTTGTTGAATTTGACAGTGTACTGGAACAGACAGTGCCAATGGCATTGCGCGTTTTGCACCCATTTCTTTGGCAACTTCCATTGTTTTTTCTACGACTTCTTTTTTACCAGAAATCACAACCTGACCTGTACAGTTGTCGTTTGCAACATCACAGTTTGTTTGTTTACAAATTTCGCGCACTTGATTAATATCCATTCCCATAATAACGGCGGTTAATCCCATTCCCACCGGTACGGCGTTTTGCATTGCGTTACCGCGAATACGTAACAATTTTGCGGCATCGCCAACGGACAGTGCGCCTGCGGCACACAGTGCGGTATATTCGCCCAAACTGTGTCCTGCGACATATTCTGGCAATTGTGCATTTGCGGCGCGTAACATTGCAATAGATGTCGCCATAATAGCGGGTTGAACATTGGCTGTTAATGTTAATGTTTCTGCCGGACCATTAAAAATAATATCGGATAATTTTTCACCCAATGCCGCATCTACTTCATCAAAGACGGCCCGCGCCGCTGCATTATTTTCATATAATTCACGTCCCATACCAACGCTTTGTGCGCCCTGACCTGGGAAAACAAATATTGATGCCATATCAAAAACCTTTTGTTAAATATATTGGA
The DNA here is from genome assembly GCA_045635585.1 of Candidatus Enterousia sp. GTDB lineage: Bacteria > Pseudomonadota > Alphaproteobacteria > Rs-D84 > Rs-D84 > Enterousia. The sequence goes on along the minus strand of JAZTWA010000005.1, from coordinate 81,063 downwards.
ATTATACTTTTCGGATTGAAAATTCGCAACCACAATAATTTTGACGATAAAAATCGGAATCGCGACTTATTTTTACACGTAATCCATCATCCCATTTTATTGGCATATATTGAATATTTTCACAAACATTGGTTGCCGCCATATCGACTTGTGATTGATTTTTATGACGTGATACCCCCAACACAGACGCGATTGCGTTATACCCATTTTCGCGCGCCCATTGTGCTGCGCGCTTAAATCTATATTCAAAGCAAACGCTGCAACGTGTACCACGTTCGGGTTCTTTTTCCAAACCGCGAACCGCATCACGCCATGCGTCATGATTGTATTCCAAAACCGCATATTTCGCACCAATACTTTCACAGTATTTGATTTGTTCATTCATACGCTTGTTATATTCTGATTCTGGAAAAATATTAGGATTAAAAAACAGTACAACAAAATCATCAACATTATCGATTGCACCATCTGCCAATTGTTTAATAGCACCTGCACTGCATGGTGCACAACAAGACAGCAATACAACACGTAATGAATTCATATTTATTTTGTTCTATACACACGTAAACGTTTTGCGTTTTGTATAATGTTAAATGTATTATTAAAATCTTGCATATTTGTAATAGACACAACTAATACTGGGTTTTTAACATTATACGCATATGAAGTGTTTGGGATTTGTTTACGTATATAGTCAACAAATTTGCACTTTTTTACACGTTTGCATGTATTTTTATGTCTGCAATTTGTACAGTGAAATACCGCGGTAAAAACCGTTTCTGGTTTTGTGCACGAAATATCACGACCTGTTATGTTTATAAATCTGTCATCTATACCCTGTTTCAGCATTTAAACACCTCACCCAGTTGTTGATTGTTGTCAACTTCGATAATATTTTTGCTATCACCACCCTGCCCCAGTTCTGGTGCACTGCACATCATACCATAGGATTCAAATCCTGCAACAGTTCTTTGTGCCAATGGTTTTTTTGTATTTGGCAGTTTACATCCAACCGGTGCCAAGACACCACGCATTCCCACGCGTACATTTGGTGCGCCACAAACAATTTGTATATTTTCATCGCCACCAATATTTACAGATAATATATGTAAATCATCACGTTCTGGGTGATTTTTTACATCAACAATTTCTGCGACGATTGGTTTTGGTGAATCATCTTGTGTTTTTGGTGCGTATTTTTCAATCATATTTGCAACGGTATCGTCATCGATGCGACTGAATATATTTTCTGGTACGACAAATTCTGCATCATCTTTGATTCGTCTTTCATAAAATTTGGGCCAAGATAAATCATTTTTATCAACAAAAACAGCCTGAATTTTTTCTGCGGCCGCCGGTATAAACGGTGCAGAAATACGTGCAAACAAATCAATTAATTGCATGCATTCATTTAATACATTTCCTGCGCGTTCTGTTTGACCATTTTTAACCAAAGCCCATGGTTCGTACTTTGTCATAAATTCATTACCAATTGCATATAAACCGCGCAGTGCAGAAATTGCATTACGGAATTCACATGCGTCCAAAGCATTGGTTAATTCTGATAACTTTTCATTTATTTGTGATGTTAATTCGTCAAAAGATTCGTTTTGTTTTGGAACATTATTTCCAAAATTCTTTTGTGTTAATTTGCATACACGTGAAACAAAGTTACCCAACATACCGTTTAAGTCTTTGTTAATAATATCTGCGAAACGTGTGATTGTAAAATCAGTATCATCTGTTTCTGGGGCGCCTGCCATCAGTGCATATCGCCAATAATCCGCGGGCATATCTGCGATTGCGGAATCCAAAAAGATGCCACGTTGTTGTGATTTTGAAAATTTTCCACCTTCAAAATTCAAAAAGTTCATACCTTTTAACAAATCAACAGTTTTCCAATTGTCATTCATTGCCAATTGCTGTTCTGGAAAGAATACAGAATGGAATTTGATATTGTCTTTACCCATGAATTGTGCATAAAAAGTATCTGGGTTTTTCCACCAATCGGCCCAATTTTCGTTTGCGGCCTGTGATATAGAAACATAACCCCATGGCGCTTCAAACCACACGTAAAAAACTTTGTTTTCATAGCCTGGTTTATTCACAGGAATTCCCCATGATAAATCGCGTGTAATTGACGTGTCGCGCAAACCTTCGTTTGCCCAACCATTTGCAATTGCGGCGGCAGTTTTTGACCATTTTTTTGTTGTTTGTTTTAACCATTCTTTCCATTTGTCTTCAACCTTGGATGCCAAAAAGAACAAATTCTTGGTTGGTCGCATTTCAATTTTATCGCTGCCTGAAATAGTACTGCGTGGATTGATTAATTCTGTTGCTTCGTATGTTGCGCTGCATTTATCACATTGGTCGCCACGTGCCCCATCAAATCCACATTTTGGACATGTTCCAACCAATTGTCTGTCTGCCAAAAACATATCATCATCAACAGAAAAAGGCTGAATTGTTTCACGTTCTTCGATTAAACCTTGTTCATCCAATCTGGTAAATAGTTCATGAATCAGTTTTTCTTGTTTATCTGTATGTGTGCGTCCATATAAATCAAAAGACAAATTAAAATCATTAACGGCACGCAAATGCTTTTCGTAATATTTATTATTATATTCGATAACCGACATACCTTCTTTTGCGGCCCCAACAATGGCGGGTGTACCATGTTCATCTGCGCCACAAACGTACAATACATCGCGTCCCATTGCACGACAGAAACGCGCATAGACATCTGATGGTAACCAACATCCAACCAAATGTCCCAAATGTAATTCGCCGTTAACATATGGTAAAGCCGAAGTTATTAAATATTTTTTTGCCATTTTTATTGCCTTTATCTTAAAAAAATAGACGCCAACGGGGCGTCTTGATTGATTCCCGCTGAATTTTTTATCAAAGTTAAATTTGCATTCGCATCATATTATTTTGCTTTTTATCGACTATTATTGAAAGATGGTGGGTGGTATTGGACTCGAACCAACGACCTTTACGATGTCAACGTAACGCTCTAACCAACTGAGCTAACCACCCAAAACTTTCACGATTATAACAAAGAATTTTTCAATTGCAAATAATAATTGGGTTTTTTATTTATCTTGTTTCAAGAAATTTTCCAACCATTTATTATCAAAATTCAATTGTTTTACATCTTTATTTTTTAATAATTTTTGTTGTAATGGTATTGTTGTTTTCACACCTTCGATAACAAATTCATCCAATGCACGTGTTGCACGCATAATACATGCAGGTCTGTTTTGTGCATGAACAATTAATTTTGCAATCATTGAATCATATGTTGGTGGAATTGTATATCCGGTATAAACCGCGCTATCGACGCGAACCCCCATTCCGCCAGATGGTGCATAAAGTGTAATTTTACCAGGGTTTGGAATAAATGTTTCTGGGTCTTCGGCATTGATACGAAATTCAATTGCATGTCCATTTGGAATGACATTTGATTGATTGTAACCCAATTTTTCACCGGCTGCGACACGAATTTGTTCACGTACCAAATCCACGCCATATACCATTTCAGTAACCGGATGTTCGACTTGCAAACGGGTATTCATTTCCAAGAAATAAAATTTTCCATCTTCGAACATAAATTCAAACGTTCCCGCATTGGTATATCCCATTTTTTTTGCGGCGTTTTTACAGATTTCAATCATGTCATCGCGTTGTTTTTGTGTTAGAATCGCCGCGGGACATTCTTCCATAACCTTTTGGTTACGTCTTTGCAAAGAACAATCGCGTTCACCAAATATAACCACATTTCCATGATTGTCGCCCAAGACCTGGAATTCAATATGTCTTGGGTGTGTTAATAACTTTTCCATGTAAAGTGTATCATCACCAAACGCAGACTTTGCTTCATTTTTTGTTAATTGAAATGCTTCGGCCATTTCATCTTGGGTCATAACGGGTCGCATTCCACGACCGCCACCACCGGCCGATGCTTTTAACATAACCGGATATCCAATTTTTTCGGCCGTAGTGATTGCGTCATCCAAAGATTTTAATGCGCCTGCCGACCCTGGGACCACAGGTAATCCGCATTCAATAGCGGTCTTTTTTGCATTAACCTTGTCCCCCATTTTTGTAATCATGTCGGGTTTTGGGCCAATCCAAATCATATTATGTTGTTCTACCTTGCGTGCAAAGTCTGCACGTTCAGATAAAAAACCATATCCTGGGTGAATTGCATCAGCATTTGTTAATAATGCCGCAGTTAAAATAGCGGATTCGTTCAGATAAGAATCACGTGCCGCCGCCGGGCCAATACAAACAGATTCATCGGCCAATTGGACATGCATTGCATCGCGGTCTGCGGTTGAATATACAGCAACCGTACGAATTCCCATATCACGACATGCGCGAATAATTCTTAATGCGATTTCACCGCGATTTGCAATCAATACTTTTTTAATTTGTGACATATTATTCAATAACAATTAATGGTTGATCGTATTCAACGGCTGCGCCATCTGTAACCAGAATTTCTTTAACAACACCGTCTTTATCTGCTTTGATTGGGTTAAATGTTTTCATTGCTTCGACCAATGCGACTGTATCACCGGCCTTGACAGTTGCGCCCTCAGATACAAATGTGTCTGCGCCCGGTTCAGGTGCCAAATAAACAACCCCAACCATTGGTGACTTTAATGCATTTGCGTTAATAGATTTTTTAACCTGTACTGGTTCTTTGTTATCACTTGTTGCATTTCCCGCCACAGCAACGGTTGTTGCAGCTTGTTGTTTTGATAAATGAATGTGTTTGCGATATACGCCAAATAAAAACTGACGTTCTAAATTAAGTTCTGTAATCCCCATATCATCCATGATTTTTGACATAGATTCTACGGTTGCACGAAAAGACATTTTTAATCCTTATATCTATATTAACTGTCGTGAACAATATAAAATTGTACCATATTCCCCACAATTGTCAAGGTACAGGGTCATATCCGAATCCGCCACCGGGCCTGCATTTTGATATTCTGCGTATTGCCATAACGGTTCCACGTATTACCCCGTATTTTTCAATTGCCCCGCGTGCATATTCACTGCATGTTGGGACAAATCGACATGCCGCACGTCCACCAATAAACGGTGAAATTGCGCGTTGATATATACGTATCAAAAACAAGGCAGTCTTTTTTATGGGATTGAAATTATTGTGCATTGATTTCTTGTTTTTTTAAATAATGTAAGGCTTTGCGCATGGCTTCGCGGCCAGATAATCTATCGGCCCCTAAAATATCGCGCCGTATAACGAACACATAATCCCATTCAGAACGCAGCATTTTTTCATTATGCGCAATCCAGTCGCGAATTAGACGCTTTGCACGATTTCTATCAACGGCATGTTTAAAAGTTTTTTTTGTAACAATTAAACCGTATCGTGGGTCATCGGGGAATTTTGCCGGCTTTGCGCGCACCAAAAAAAATGCACAACGTGCCGTTGGGTCATTTACACCCATTGCAAAGTCAATATGATTTTTAATTGTATTACGTTTCATAGTGGGCATATAATAACACATTATCTGATAAATCAAATAAATTTATTGGGGTGTCTTGATTTTTTGAATATGGTGAATTATAGTTCAAAAAAATCAAAATTTATGGGGTGCACAATGTATAATTGGTTGATGAAGTTTTTTTCAGCGGATATGGCGATTGATTTGGGAACTGCGAACACTTTGATTTATGTCAAGGGTCGTGGCATTGTCTTGAATGAACCATCGGTGGTTGCGGTTGCTGAAAACCGTTTGTTGGGCCGTAAAGAAATCTTGGCCGTTGGAACCGAAGCGAAACAGATGTTTGGTCGTACACCTGGGACAATATCTGCGGTACGTCCGTTGCGTGATGGTGTTATTGCAGACTTTGAAGTTGCCGAAGAAATGATAAAATACTTTATTCGCAAGGTTCATCATCGCAGTCCATTGGCCGCGCCACTGATTATTATTTGTGTTCCATCATGTGCAACCCAGGTTGAACGTCGTGCTATCCAAGAAGCGGCGGATGCTGCGGGTGCGCGCAAGGTTTATATTGTTGAAGAATCGACTGCTGCGGCGATTGGCGCGGGATTACCGGTTGAAAAACCTGTGGGTTCAATGGTTTTAGATATTGGTGGTGGTACAACCGAAGTTGCGGTTATGTCATTGGGCGGTATTGTATATTCGAACGCGGTCCGTACTGCGGGCGACCAGATGGATGTCGATATTATTGACTTTGTGCGCAAGAATAAAAATTTGTTAATTGGTGAAAATACGGCCGAAGAAATCAAGAAAAGAATTGGTAATGCGATTTCGCCAAAAGATAAAACCACAGAATTAACAATGAAGATAAAGGGACGTGATTTATTGTCTGGAACCCCACGCGAAGCGGTTATAACAGAATCACAAATTGCATCCGCGTTGGCCCAGACCGTATCCAAGATTGTTGATACTGTACGTCAGGCATTGGAATTAACGCCACCTGAATTATCTGCTGATATTGCGGATTTGGGTATTGCGATGACCGGTGGTGGTTCAATGTTACGTGGTTTGGATATTGCAATTCGTTCTGCAACAGGCTTACCTGTATTCTTGGTTGACAATCCATTGGCATGCGTTGCATGTGGCAGCGGTAAAATGTTGTCTAATCTGGACAAGAACAAACACGTTCTGCAAACGATGTATTAAAATGTTAAAAAAAAGCCGGCATTTGCCGGTTTTTTTATTCGTATCTTAAACTATCTATTGGGTTTAATTTTGCAGCCTTCATTGCCGGCATAACGCCCGATGATAATCCAACGATTATGGCAACCGATACGGACAGTACCACCGGCCAAATACTGAATGGAACATTATATCCCAAAATAAATCGTCCAACCCCTTGGGATAATCCGACCCCCAGAATTAAACCAATCATTGAACCGATAAATGAAATCAATACAGATTCAGACAAAAATTGAATTATAATCATGCGTTCGCGCGCACCGATTGCTTTGCGAATACCAATTTCGCGAGTACGTTCCGCAACCGATACCAACATCATGTTCATAATACCAATTGCACCCACCAACAAAGATACTGCAGCAATCGCAATTAATAATAATTTCATATATCCTGTAACCGTATTCATTGTTTCCATGACTTGTTTCATATCCATAATTTGAAAGTCATCATCAGCATCGTCTTTTAATCTATGTCTTTGACGCAACAAAGCGGTTATTTGTTCGATTGCTAAATTATTATCCGAATCCGCAAACAGTTTTAATGCAACCATATTAACAGAATTTGGGAATCGTGAACCTTGTAATCTTTTTTTCAATGTTGTAATTGGAATGATAATCATATCGTCTTGGCTGCCCATTGCGGAATCGCCCTTGGCGCGTGTTACGCCAATTACAACAAAAGGTGTATTTTGTACACGAATAACTTCACCGACCGGATTTTTAGGTAATCCTAACTCTTCGGCGGTTTCTGGACCGATTACTGCATATGTTGATGCATTTCGTACGGCGGCCATATCAAAGAAAGTACCATATTCAATTTCCACATTTTGCACTGTTGAATAATCGGGATACACGCCCACCATTGATGTGGCCCAGTTTTTATTTCCATAAATTGCCTGTGCGGCACCATTTTGTACGGGGGTTACTGCCATTACATCGGGCAATTTTCCAATAAATTCTGCATCTTGTATGGTCAGTGTATTTCTATTACCGGTACGAACCCCCGCCTGTTGTGCGGCGCCGGCACGTATCATAATTGTATTTGTCCCCAGTGACGAAAATTGATCTGTGATTTCTTTTTGTACGGTTTCACCAACGGCAACCATTATTACCACCGCCAAAACACCGATAATAATACCCAAAACTGTCAAAAAAGACCGGATTTTATTACCACTAATTGATAACCAAGATTCTTTTAAAATATCATTAAATGTCATGTTTGCCTTCTGTGGTATATGTTAAAGATTGTTATCGTTTTTTGGGATTGGACCGTCATAGTTTATTTTCCCATCACGAATATGTATTAATCGGTTTGCATATTTTGCAATATCAAATTCGTGTGTAATCATAACAATTGTAATGCCCAAATCTTTGTTTAATTCTTTAAAGAATTTCAGAATTTCATTACCCATTTTACTATCCAGTGCGCCGGTTGGTTCATCTGCCAGAATTAATTTTGGTTCACCGGCCAATGCGCGTGCAATTGCAACACGTTGTTTCATACCGCCCGATAACTGTGTTGGCAAATAAGATTCGAATTTTTCAAGTCCGACGCGCTTTAACATTTCACGTGCGCGTCGAATTCTTTCGTGCATTGGCATACCACGGTACATCAGTGGTAACATTACATTATCTAATACACTGCGTTTTGGTAATAAATTAAATTGTTGAAACACAAAACCGATATGTTCGTTACGAACGACGGCCAATTCATCTGATGTTAAACCTGTAACATCGCGATTATATAATTCATATATCCCAGATGTTGGTGTATCCAATGCCCCAATAATATTCATGCATGTTGATTTGCCCGAACCAGATGGTCCCATAATTGCGACGAATTCACCGGCTTTGATATCAAAGTTTATATCGAACAGAACCTGTTGTTCGCCCCCCAGTTCTAATGGAAAACTTTTATTAATATGTTTCAGTGAAATAATATTTTCCGATTTTTTTTTCATAAATTCTCTCTCTTGAATATTTTTTTATTATATCACTATGTACGTCTTATCGCAACTTATATATAAAAAAGCCGGTATTTGCCGGCTTTTTTTTAATCAAAAGGATTATCTGATTTTTCATAATCGATAATAATGGGTAAATGTTCCCACTTTAATGCGGTTGCCAAACCACGCCGTAAATAGCGTGTGTATGATTCTGGAATATCAGATGCCCCCCCAACATTAATAGTTATCTTCATTGGATGGCGTCCTGTTTGACGGGCGAATTTTATTTTCATCGGTCTTTTCAGTCGTGACATAGGTGGTTGTCTATCGTTAACCAATTTTTCGACAATTCTGTTAACCAGACTGGTTGGTGCCTGTGCCATTGAAATATCCCATTGTTCATATATTCTGCGGAACATATTTTGAACACCGGTACCTGTTTCTGCGGATACAGCCAAAATCATAGGTTTAATAATCTGGTGAAAAGAATTAGCAAACTGGTGTTTTAACTTTAATAATTTTTCATCACGAATTTCTGGTTCGACCAAATCCCATTTATTTAATGCAACGCATAGTATTTTACCGGCATTATATACACGTGCCGCAATCCCCAATGCCTGGTTTTCAATATTGCGTGTTGCGTCCACCATCAAAATAACAACGTCAGCCTTTTCGATAGCATCCAAAGATTTTAACGCAGACAGTGTTTCTACATCGTCTGTAACCCCCGCTTTGCGACGCAAACCGGCCGTGTCCATTAATACGATATCGCGTCCATAAAATTTTGTTGGGATTTTAACTGTATCACGTGTAATCCCCGGTGCATCCATTACAATCTGTCTTTTTTCGCCCAATACGCGATTAACAAAAGTCGATTTTCCGACATTTGGTTGTCCCAGTATTGCAATCTTGATACGTGTATCTTGTGGTTTTTCTGGTGCGACTTCTGTATCGTTTTGAACATCATAATTTGCGATTTTATCCAGCCATTGAAAAATTTCATCAAATCCGCGTTTGTGTTCCGCAGAAACCAGAATTGGTTCGCCAAATCCCAATTTATAAAAGTCATGTATGTTTGCCAAACGTTTTGCCGATTCGCTTTTGTTTATCAACAACAATACCGGCGCACGTGTTTTACGACGGACCAGTTTTGCCCAATCGATATCTTCGTTGGTTAATCCGACACGACCGTCAACAACAAACAAAACGGCATCTGCGTTTGCGACCGCATCAATTGCCATATTTGTTGAATCCAGTGCGATACCGGATGTGGCGCGTTCCAATCCTGCTGTGTCATACAGCATATATGGTCGCGATTTAAATTTGCCCGAAATAGTATCGCGTGTCACCCCCGGTCTATCATGAACCAGTGCATCACGTGTACCTGTCAGCGCATTAAATAATGTGGACTTTCCAGTGTTTGGGCGTCCTGCAATTGTTACTTTTATCATATTTTTTTCCATTGATTTTTTGTAATTATAAAGCAAAAATAGAAATAATCAAATTTTGGGGGTACAACAATGAAGAAAAAAATTACAAATGCATTAAGACGTATTCGAAATCTGGTGGTTAATCCGCGTCGTTACTTTACCAAAATTGTTGCCGATGGCAATATGGAAGAATCTATGTTAAAGGCATTCTTGTATGGTTTGTTGGCAGGGTGTCTGGTTTTATTAATTCGTTTGTTGGGCGGTGCCACAATAACATTGGGTGCGGTATTTACAGCGATTGTAATTGTTCCTGTTTTGGCGGTTGCCCTGTTGTTTGTTATGGGCGGTTTAATGATGTTGGTATCTGAAATAACGGGGGGTGAACGTGATTGGGAAATTGCAATCAAGGGACTTGCTTCGATATTCTTTATTTATCCAATAATTTTGGTATTGAATGCATTGGCATTTAATTGTGTATCAATGTGGGTAATCAGTTTATTGGTGGATATATATGTGTTGTTCTTGTTTTATAATATATCATTGTATTGCATGCGTGGTAAAAAGGGCAACGTTGTAATTGTGATTGGTGTGTTGGCATTGTTTATGTTGACGGTGTATATGACAGATTATCGTATTGGATGGTTTATGTTAAAAAATACCGGTGCGACATTAACGTGTTTATTATAAGAAAAAACCGGCAAATGCCGGTTTTTTTATATGTTTTTATACCATAAACGGTAAATTTTCCAATGTGCCTTCTGCGACACGAACATTAACGTCAATCAACATAAAGATTGAATCTGGTGAACGTTGAATTTGTTCTGAAAATATACTGGCGTCTAACAAGTGGCTGGTATTTACAGATAGTTTTGTTATCAAATGATCGTCGTCCAGTAATGTGTAAATCGGTCCGATATCACGTGGTGTATTGGTTCCGATTTCATGTTCGTTCTGTGGACAGCGTAACCCGTCCATAATTGTTTTGACACGATTGTCAATATCAGAACGTGGGACCCCGACAATTTCAGGATGTAACATTTGTATATCTAATTCTGCGATTAATTTCAAATTTGGTGTAATTATCGGGTTCCAGTCGATTCCGCCGACATGTTTTGTTGTTATTGGGCTTTTTGTTGGATCTGGTATCATGTATTGTGTCAGGTTGTTCCAAGGACTATGTTCTACTAACTTTTTTAATTGCGGATGGAATTGCATACGTATATCAGCAATATGCTGTGCACGTTTTTTTGGATTAATTAAAATATCCCCAAAATATAACAATTTAAATTTCATTTTTATCCCCTTTTTTCTTGATAATTATACCAGAAATTGCTATGTTTTACACAGAAAAAAGAAAGGAATGTTAAATGACAGTAAATAATGATTACACCGGTGATTCGATTAAGGTTCTAAAAGGACTAGAAGCGGTTAAAAAACGCCCTGGTATGTATATCGGCGACGTTGGCGAAGGTGGTGCGGGTTTGCATCATATGATATACGAAGTTGTTAATAATTCTATCGACGAAGCGATGGCTGGTTATGCGGACACTGTGTATGTGTCATTGAACCCAGATGGCAGTGTTACAATTCGTGACAATGGTCGTGGTATGCCATTTGATATTAATCATGAAACGGGTCGCAGTGCGCTGGAATTGATTATGTGCGAATTGCACGCGGGTGGTAAATTTGATAACGAAAGCAATGGCGCATACAAGGTTTCTGGTGGGTTACATGGTGTTGGTGTATCGGTTGTAAACGCTTTGTCTAAATGGTTGGAAGTAAAAGTCTGGCGTGGGGACAAGCAGGCGTTTATGTCATTTGCAGATGGTGTTCCGACATGTGATGTTCAGATTACTGAAAATAAATCTGGTATTGAACATGGAACCGAAGTCAGTTTTTTACCATCGTCTGAAACATTTACTGGCACAGAATTCAGTTTTGATACATTAGAAACATGGTTGCGTGAACAGTCTTTCTTGAATGCAAATGTGAAAATTATTTTGGAAGATTTTCGTGGTGCTGAAAAAAAAGAACGTGAATTCCACAGTGTTGATGGTTTAAAGGGGTTTGCGACATATTTGGATAAATCCAAAGAATTGTTAAATCGTGAACCAATTCAAATGATAAAGCAGTCTGAAGATACGTATATTGAAATTGTTTTACAATGGACAACTGCATATACAGAAACATCTTTGTGTTTTACAAATAATATTCCAAATCGTGACGGTGGAACCCATTTGGCCGGTTTTCGTGCGGGTTTGACACGTGCGATTAACAAATATATTGCCGAAAAGGGAACCAAAAAAGATATTAACTTATCTGGTGAAGATTTCCGCGAAGGTTTGACCAGTATCATCAGCGTAAAGATTCCTGATCCAAAGTTTGGTTCCCAGACCAAAGATAAATTGGTATCCAGTGAAGTTCGCCCAATCGTTGAAAGTACCGTTTCGGAAATGCTGTATGAATTTTTGGATGAAAACCCTGCTATTTCCAAAACGATTGTGGACAAGATTATAGAAGCGGCAACTGCCCGCGAAGCGGCGCGCAAAGCGCGTGAATTATCACGTAAAAAGACAGGTCCAGAATTGGGTGGTTTGCCTGGGAAGTTGGCGGGTTGTTCTGAACGTGATCCGTCAAAATGCGAACTGTTCATCGTTGAAGGGGATTCTGCGGGTGGTACTGCGAAACAAGGTCGTGACCGTAAAACACAGGCGATTTTACCATTGCGTGGAAAAATTCTGAATGTTGAACGTGTTCGTTTTGACAAGATGTTGGGGTCCGATACAATTGGTGCATTGATTACCACAATGGGTGCTGGTATTGGTAAAGATGAATTTGATATTGAAAAAATGCGTTATCACAAAGTTATTATCATGACCGATGCGGACGTTGACGGTCAACATATTCAAACATTGTTGATGACATTCTTTTACCGTCATATGCCCCAGGCGATTGAACGTGGTTATATTTATGTTGCGAAACCACCTTTGTATGGTGTAACACGTGGAAAACAGCAGATTTATATACAAAATGAACGTGAAATGGACGATTATTTGATGGAACAGTTGGCAACGGATGGTATGATTGAAACATCAAATGGGGTTCAGGTTTCTGGTGCAGATTTGAAACGTCTGTTGGGTTTGGTTTTGGATATGCGTAATGTCTTGAAACCATTAAATCATATTATCCCATTACGTTTTGTCGAAGCGTTGGCATTAAATGGTGCATTTGAAAATGAAAACAGTGCAATATTTGAAAATGTACAACGTATGCTGGATGCCCAAGAACTTGAATTTGAACGTGGTTGGTCTGTACGCGGCACTGATGCGGGCATTGAAATTACACGTACATTACGCAGTGTTCGTGAAACATATGTATTGCCACGTGAAAAAATTAATGGTCCTGAAATTCGTGCATGGCATAAATTGGACGGTCGTGATGAATTGATGGAAATGTTTGGCAAACCAACGGTATTGCGTGTGAAATCAAAATCACAAAAAATATGGGGTGCATTGAAATTATTGGATACTGCATTTGAATATGCCAAGAACGGATTAAAGATTCAGCGTTACAAAGGTCTTGGTGAAATGAATGCGGAACAATTATGGGAAACAACAATGGATCCAAATCATCGTTCCTTGTTCCAGGTTAAAATTGATGATGCTGCCCAGGCGGACGAAGTTGTATCAATGTTAATGGGCGATGTTGTTGAACCGCGTCGTGACTTTATCGTTGAAAACGCATTGGATGCAAACTTGGATGTTTAAATAAATTGGCGCGATATTATCGCGCCATAACTTTTTTACAAAGGTATATACTTATGTCAGATTCATTATCAAAGCCCGGAATGTCAAAACTATACGATATGGAACAGGAATTGAAAAAATTACAAGACGAATTGATGAACCTTGGTTCGTCTGTCGCAGACAGTCAGATTTGGCATAAAAAGGCCAGGATTGAAGAACTGAAGAAAAAAATTGCTGAATTAAATTCGCCTGCGGAAAAATTCAAAGCAGGAACAAATAAATTACAAGATATGATGGCAGAAAAATCAGATGCACAATTATCACCTGAACAGCTGATGCAATTAATGCAACAAAAACAAGCGTCATAGTTCGATGTTTTCTGCAAAATGGTTTTTTGATTTGGATTCTGATTTACGTGCACGTGGCATGGACAGTGATGCGCAAAGTTTTGATGAAATTTTGGAAAATTTGCAATCAAACAAAATATATTCACCAGATGAATTTGCATCGCATTGTATATATGTGATTTTGGCGGGTGGTTTTTCACAACAAACGGCAAAAAAAATACACACAAAAATTATAAATGCGCTTATGCTTAATGGTGCGGATAGTGATTTCTTGATAAAGATATTTAATAATAAAAATAAAATAAACGCGATATGTAAAATTTGGCATTCACGTCAGATATTATGTAATTCGTATTACGAATTAAAATTGCTTGATGAAAAAATAAAATATCTGCAATCTTTACCGCATATTGGTAAAATAACAGCAAATCATCTGGCGCGTAATTTGGGGGAAGATGTTGTTAAATATGACATTTGGATTCAGCGTCTGGGATGTGTTTTTTCTGGGTGCTTGGATTTGTATGACAAGATAAATAATGGTAAACTTTGTCCCGAAATCCAAGATGCGTGTGATAAAATGTTTGCACATTTGGTAAGACAAACAAATTTACCGCGTGGATATATTGATGTTGTTTTATGGAAATCGTGTCAACAGGGGTTAATAAAGTTATGAATGTTAAAATTGAACAGTCTTGGAAGAATGCTCTTGGGTCAGAATTTGATAAAGATTATTTTATTAAATTGACGGATTTTGTACGCTCTGAATATATGTCTGGGCATGCAATATACCCTGCCCCAAAAAATATATTTAATGCATTTAACCTATGTCCTTTGGATAAAGTTCGTGTTGTTATAATCGGTCAAGATCCATATCATGAACCAAATCAGGCGCATGGATTGTGTTTTTCTGTCTTACCGCCAACCCCCTGCCCCCCAAGTTTGCAAAATATATACAAAGAAATTGAAGCGGATTTGGGTCGAAAATCTGTAACAAAAGGCGATTTAACACACTGGGCAAATCAGGGTGTTTTGTTATTAAATTCGACATTGACAGTGCGGGCACATGCGGCCGCATCACATGCGGGACGTGGTTGGGAAGAATTTACAAACGCGGTTATTCGTACGGTATCTACGCGCGATAATGTCGTGTATATGTTATGGGGTGGCTATGCCCAGAAAAAAGCCGCATTTGTTAATCCGGAAAAAAACTTGATTTTGAAAAGTGCACATCCATCGCCTTTGTCTGCGTATCGTGGTTTTTTTGGAAATCATCATTTTTCGCGCGCGAATGAATATCTTGTATCACGTGGATTTAATCCAATAGAATGGTAATTTTGTGATATAAAAAAACCGGTTTTTACCGGCTTTTTTATTATATTTTTAGTTTTTTATACATTTCATTTAATATTGGTGTATCAATACCCAAATCTTTGCCACGCGCAACCAATCCCGCCAGTGCAAAAATGCCTTCGACTGTGCCCTGGGGTTTTTCGTCGCGTGCAATGGACATGCCGCCCGAATAATTTCTGCTGGTTTCACTGGTCGCAGACAAGAACAAATCACCAATGCCACACAAATCCAAAAAGGTTTCAATTTTCGCACCCATGGCTAAACCGATTTTTACAACTTCGTTCCATGCGCGTGTAAGTATAAGTGCACGTTCGTTTTCGCCACGTGCCGCCACACTATTGTAACCACAGATTAATGCGACAGCATTCTTTCCAACACCACAAATCTGTGTGCCGATAATATCGTTGCTGGCTGTCAGATACAGTTTACTTAACGCTTCTTGACCTGCCACAATTGTTGCGTTTGTTCCGGCCAACGTGGAACCAGTTGGAACACCCATTGCAACTTCGCCTGCAAATTGTGGTCCCGACAAGACACCAAAATCAATGCATTCTGGTAATTGAGTGTTTAATATTTCTGACATAAATTGCCCTGTACTGCTTTCCGCGCCTTTGGTACAAATGATAATCGGTTGTCCATTATATACCACGCGTGCGCGCGCAACGGTTTCACGAAAATATGCCGCAGGTGTTACGATTAACCAAACATCCATTTCGTGTAAATCTTGTAGGTTTGCAGTAATTTTTATATTGTCTGGCATAACGACATTGTCAAAATGTTTATATTCGCCGTCATATGACCATAGTGTTACATCTGCACCACTGTGTGCCGATGTAATTGCCAAAGCAGTGCCCCATGCGCCGGCACCTATAACACCTGTTTTCATTTTAATTTCCTTATTTTTCTTTCGACAACCGGTACGACGGTCAATCCATCATCAGATAAATCAATTGCGCGCATATATGCTTTGCGTGCCTTTATAACATCGCCCTGCTCTGCATATAGATCGCCCAGTTGTTCAAACAACGAAGAACATGTATCGGATATTTCACCAACACGTTCCAGTATTTCTATCGCCGCATCTGCGCCTTCACGTGTAGCAACAACATAGCCCAATGTATCCCATGCCAAAACATCGCTTGGATTTTGACGCACCAATGTCATTGCGTATTCGTATGCGGCTTCGATTTCGCGATTTTGTTTTGCCCATATTTTTGCCTGCAAAGAAACAATTTCTGCATCCACCATCAATATATCAGATGCGTTTCGGATATCTTTTTGTGCATCATCTAAATCGCCAAATACAAAATATACCTGTGCCCTGCTTTTTGTGAAAAACGCGCGTCCTGCATCATTCAGGTTTTCATCATCTAATGCCTGATTGATTACACGTAATGCGGCGCGCTTGTTCCCATTTTTTATATGATGCGCAATTAATTGATTAATCGCAGGAACAAACAATGGGTATTTTTTCAATGCTTTTTCAAGTGATTTAATATCCCCTGATTTTTGTGCCAAACGTAGATTTGCAAATAAAAAGAACGGACTTTCTGGATTGATTTTCTTAAACAAAGGTTCATATTTACCGGTGTTATTATAGAAAAACTGTCCCAGATAGTAATCGACTGTATTGTTATTATTTGCAAAATCTGGTGCGATTGATTCTGCAAAACGCAACATCAATAAAGACAAATCAGAATACATCATAATCTGTGTATGTGATACATTTTGCACCAAACTGAATGCTAATGCATTTTTTAATCCGCTGTACACTGACCAGTCAGGTATCTTATCGTACCCTGCCAAAAACATTCCACCTGGTTTTGATGTAAAATCTTGATGTAAATTATCGGCTTTATCAATCATATCATGATGTGTAAAGAAGGACATCAGATACAAGTAATCGTTCAAATTCATAAAGTCTGCACTGACTTTTTCAAAATGTTCTGCGGCCTGTTTTGTGTCGCCTAATTCGGCATATATTTGCCCACGTACGAATGATTTCCATGATTGGTTGGTTGGCAGTCTGTCAATAAACTTAAACGTATTTGTGCGCCAATTATTTGCGATTGCGGACCATATGCGCAATGGTGCGATAATTGCAGATTCATCAGATTTGTGTCTGTTATGTAGTTCTTTCCAGCTATCGTTTTGAACCAGGTATGCATCATAAATCATTTGTGCGGGCATACTCTTTTCATTTTTTAACAGTTTTGCATTATCTGGCATTTTGCCGCCCAAAAACTCTGCCAAATATTTTGTGTTTTGTACGATTGGATAATCGATACTGCCCAGATGGTTTACAAATTTTGTTGCGGCATCAAAATCATTAACGTAAACAGCGTGTTGTGCCGCCAAAAAAGCGCCATATTTTGTTTCAGGAAATTCATATGTAATCGAATTTTCCGGTGAAATAGTGTTTTTTGGGTCCAATAAATGCGCCCCAGTAACCGCAATGGCGGCCAATAAAGCAGATGATATAAATATTATGTCGATTTTTCTCATAGTTATGTTACAATAGCGCGTATGAAGAACAAAGTCAAATTTGAACAGTATGCATCGTTATTGCGTGAATGGTCTGGTCGCATGAACTTGGTTGCGCCCAGTACGTTGAACGATATTGAAACACGTCATTTCGCGGATTCTGCCCAATTGGCGGACGTTTTACCACGTGATGTAAATGTTATTGATTTGGGCAGTGGGGCCGGTTTTCCTGGTGTTGTGTTGGCGATACTGGGGTGGAATGTTACTTGTATCGAATCGATTGGCAAAAAAGTTGCTTTTTTGTCGGCGGTCAAAGATGCATTACAGTTGGATAATTTGACGATTTATCATGGTCGTGTCGAAGATTTTGTTTCAAAAATGCCGGAAAAAAACGATAATGTTGTGTTTACGGCTCGCGCTTTTGCGCCAATGATAAAAATTATGGATTATGTTGCGCGTAAAAAATGCCGGCTTTTTTTATTAAAAGGCCGGGAAATTGAATCAGAAATATCTGTTGCAAAACAAAAGTATAAATTTGATTATGAATTGGTGTCATCAAAAACGGGCGATGGTTTTATTGTTTTAGTGCGTTTTGACCGGTAATTTCATGTGAAATGTCGGATAATGCGTTGTTTTAATTTGAAAAGTTAAAGTGTTAATAAAAAACCGGCTTTTGCCGGTTTTTTTATATTTTTTTGTTTATGTGTGTTTTGTTTCATGTGAAATTGCGCCTTAATATATTGGTTCTACGTGATTTTTTTAGTTTTGTTATTAATATCTTGACCGAATCGGTCGGTTTTTATAAGGTGTTCGTATAAAAACGGAAAGGGAAAATGGTACAAATAATTGCATTTGCGAATCAAAAAGGCGGTGTTGGTAAGACGACGACCGCGATAAATATTGGTGCATCATTGGCATCGATAAAAAAACGTGTTTTGTTAATTGATTTGGATCAACAGGGAAATGCGGGTACTGGATTGGGTTTTGTGCGTGCGGCACATAATCAAAGTGCTTATGGTGTTATTATGGGTAACGCCAATGCTGCGGATAATATATTAACGACTGCGATTCCTGGGTTGCACTTGTTGCCGTCATCTCAGGCTTTGGCAGGTGCGGATATAGATTTATTGGATATGCCAAATCGTGAATTTCGTTTACGTGATGCATTGGTGCCGATTGCCGGCCATTATGATTATATTTTATTGGATTGTCCGCCTGCATTGGGTTTTTTAACGATTAACGCATTGACTGCCGCGGATAGTGTTATTGTACCATTGCAATGTGAATTTTTTGCGCTCGAAGGTATTCAACAATTAATGGATACTATATCGATTGTGCGCGAAAAGTGGAATCCTGATTTGTCTGTGTTGGGTGTGCTGTTGACTATGTATGATAAGCGTTATGGTCTGACACGTGCGGTCGAAGAAGATGTGCGTTCGACATTTGGTGAATTGGTATTTAAAACGGTTGTTCCGCGTAATGTCCGTGTGTCAGAGGCGCCAAGTCATGGCAAGCCGGCATTATTTTATGATTTTAATTCTACTGGGGCCCAGGCATATTTGCGTGTGGCAACCGAAGTTGTACAAAGAACCACAGGGGGGATAGATGGCAAATAAATTTGGGTTGGGTCGCGGTTTATCTGAATTGGGGGCTGCGCGTGGCGCGATACCGGATATATCTTTATTGTCTGCGTCTGAACGTGTTGTTGTAAAGCAGATTCCGTTGGCCCAGATTGGTGCCAATCCAGACCAGCCGCGCAAGACATTCACAGAATCTGAATTGTCTGATTTGGCGGCGTCTATTCGCGAAAAGGGGGTATTACAGCCGATTTTATTACGTGTGGTATCGGGGTGTCCGTATATGTATGAAATTGTTGCGGGTGAACGTCGGTATCGTGCGTCCCAGATGGCTGGATTGAATGAAATACCGGCGTTAATAAAAACGCTGGATGACAATAATGCGATGGAAATTGCATTGATTGAAAATGTTCAGCGTGAAAATCTGAATCCGATTGAAGAAGCGAATGCTTATAAAAACTTGATGGAATGTTGTAATTATGAATTGCCGGATGTTGCGCGCTTAATTGGTAAATCGTCCAGTTATATTCGCAATATGTTACGCATAACATCATTGCCTGAATCTGTTCAGAATTTGGTATCTAACGGCGATATATCTGCATCGCATGCGCGTACAATTGCTGTTGCGGAAAATCCGGAAGATTTGGCACATGCGATTGTTGCGAATAAGTTATCTGTGGCTGCGACTGAACAATTAGTCAAGGCGGGGCCACGTTCCAAAGAAACACGAAAACACATTCAAAAAACGATTGATGCGGCCACTGTGCGCGAAATTGAATCGCGTATTCGTGTGGCGTTGGGCGTACCTGTAAAGTTGTCAGAACGTCGTGGTGGGGCAGGGCAGATAACATTATCTTTTGCAACCAGAACCCAGATGTATGAATTGGTTGAAAGATTATCAAAATAAAAATATATAAAAAAGCCGGCATTTGCCGGTAATTTTTTGATAAAATCAATCAATGTAATTTTGTTAATAAAAAAGCCGGTATTTGCCGGCTTTTTTTATCTGTATTGCAACAATTATTTAACAGTTGTTGTTGCGTTACGATTCCATTTCCAGACTTTTTCGCCTGTACCTTGGACCAATGGGCGTTCTTTACCATAAGAGATAGTAGAGATACGTTTTGCGCTAACGCCGTCTTTTACGATAACGTTCTTCGCAGCATTTGCACGACGTGCACCCAAAGCCAAGTTGTATTCTGTTGAACCACGTTCGTCGCAATTACCAGCGATTTGGATTTTTACATCTTCGTGGTTTTTCATATACAAAGCCTGACCTAACAAGTTGTTTTTTGCATCTTCTGTGATTTCTGAAGAATTGAAACCAAAGAATACGCGTTGATCGTTCAAATCAGCAGGTTCAACGATTGCAGAACCGCCACATGCCGCCAACAGGCCTGCAACGCCCGCCAACAAAGCAAAGTTTTTTATTTTCATGAAAATACTCCCTTGAGTTTCTGTTACTCCTGGTGTAGTGTACAATAGAAATATTGAAAAATCAAGGGAAAACACAGATGTCAGATAAATTGTTGCGCGATTTGGTTGCTGCGGGTGTACGTTGGGAAATAACGGATAATTCTTTTATGGTTCCAACGCCGCCCAAAACAGAAACTATGGCGCCCGCATCAGATATGCGTCGCGAATCGGGGAATCTTATTTCCGAGATTGGTCGTATGACGTCATCTGTTGTGCCGCCAATTGCGCCGTCTCAGTCGATATCGGTTGAAACGGTTTGTGCGATGGCGTCGCGTCCAAATGACATGTCTGCGCTTTGTCGAATGATTGGCGAATTTAATCATCCGTTACGCGCATGTGCAACAAATACTGTTTTGCCACATGTGGGGCAGGGGAGTTTATTAATCATAACAGATATCCCCAGCAGTGAAGATGACGCAACAGGTACGATTTTATCAGGCGCATCCGGCGAATTGATGGACAAGATGCTGGCGGCAATTGGTTTATCACGTGCAAATGTATCTATTGTTCCGATGATATTCTGGCGTACACCCGGCGGGCGGGCGCCATCACGTTTGGAATTGGATTTGGCACGTCCATTTGTTAATCGTGTGGTGGAATTAATTGCGCCACGTGTAATTTTGACATTGGGGACGTTACCTGCATCAGAATTAATGGAAATAAACCTGACGAAATCGCATGGCAATTCATTTGAATATTCAGAAAATATAACATTGGTGCCGATATATCATCCAAATTATTTGATATTAAAACCCGCGGCCAAGCGTGATGTATGGACGGCATTACAATCTGTGCAAAATATCTTGAAAAGTACCGAAAAATAGTTAATAATTCGCACATATTTAATAAAGGAGCCTAACATTAAACCTATGACAAATCGTGATAATCGTCGCGACACAGGTCCGCGTATGAACAACCGGATCTTTGCAAAATCGGTCCAAGTTATCAGCACAGATGGCCAAAATCTGGGTGTTATGCCAACATCTCAGGCGTTACAGATGGCAATGGATATGGGATTGGATTTGGTTGAAATTAATGCCAACAACGCAACTCCAATAACCAAGATAATGGATTATGGCAAGTTCAAATATGAACAGAAAAAACGCGCATCCGAAGCGCGCAAGAAACAAAAAAGCATTGAAATGAAAGAAGTTTGGGTCAAACCATTTATCGAAGAAAATGACCTGAATATCAAAATGAAAAAAGCTTTGGAATTTTTGGGCGACGGTAACAAGGTTAAAATTTCTGTCATGACCAAGGGTAATAAACGTGTCTTGGCACGTGGCAAGGATGCGGTACCAGAATTATTTGCACGTGTAATTGAAATAATTGGTGATCGTGGTACGTTGGAATCAAAATCCAAACCAGACGAAAGAACAAAATCAATTATCATTGCGCCTGCAAAATAAATAAAAAACCGACGATTTGTCGGTTTTTTTTATACTAGTTCTTTTACTTCTTTTGTTTTGGGGTTATATACACGTGGATTTCCCGCATATCGTAATGCACGATGGTGTTTTGGAATCATGTATTCTGGGATTGGTGTTGTTTCACCCAAATCAACCTTGGCCGCCATTTCGATTTGCACCGGTGATTGACGCAGGAAATACCATTCGCCATCTGCTTCGATTGGTCGATTATAAAATCCTTGGAACAATACCAACTGTTTTCCTTTGGCCAGTGTCATCAAATCCATTGGGCTGAACAAGTCTTCTTCTTTATCGACATCGTATTCTTTGCCATCGACTGCGCGTTCTTTCTTTTTAACTTTTTTCTTGCCCATCATGCTGGAAAAGCGTGCGGCGGTATCAGGGTCATTAACGCGCAAGATGATTTTTGCCGCCGTATTTGCAACAATTGTTTCTGTTGCTTTGTCGCCATATTTATCGGCGATTTGGCTGATATCCTGACCGACAATCAGATATGATACCATTTGTCCACGTCCAACGGCCGGACCTTGGATAATTGCATCCAGTTTATTCATGGTTGGCATTTCGTCCAATACAAACAGGGCAGGGAATGGCCCCATTTTTTTACCATGATTTATGTGCTCTGGTTTATTTGCAATCAAAAAGTTCGATAACAGTTCGATAAACATGCTGGTAATTGGTTTAAATGCAGGCGCATCTGCAACATTCATAGATAAATAAATTGTAACAGGCTTAACCTGACCGTCTGTTGGGTCAACCATACCGCGTACATCGGTAAAATGTAAATCAGAATGTCGTGTATGTTTGTTTACAGCTGGGTGTCGGAAAATATTTAATCCCGCATTCATCGTTGAAATAACAGACCCGCGTTCCTTGTCCGGTGTATTTGCCAAATTGATTAACGAAGATATTGCATCACTATCATATGCGTACAGTTGCGCTTCATTAACAGCTTCGGTTAAAAAGTCTTTCATTGGATCGGCCATCATAACCATCTGGTCGCCCTGACGCTTGCGTTCTTCCAGTTCTTGACCGATTTTTAATTGACCTTCGACATACCATGCCAAGAACATTGGGATTGATGCTTCGGTCCCATGCCATTCGGGTGGCAATCCCGCCCACGTCCCGACATGAACATAATTTTCTTTGGTTAATTTGCCTTGTTGTAACAATGACATTGCTGCATATGCATTTGGGTCGGATGACATTGTCATATAATAATCCATCAATACGGTTGCGTCTTGGGAATCAAAGGTACCCTTCATTAATCTTGAATAAAAATAGTCATTTGCTTTGGCACGTTCAACCTTGGATACGATAAAGTTTATAAATCCGGTCAGTGCCGCACGTGCCGTATTAGACCAGTGTGGATCCTTGGCGTTTTCTTCAATAACGGTATTAACAATAACCTGAATATATGTACTTTTTTCTTCTGCATTATCAGGCATATTTTCTGGGGACAATGGATTCCATGCCGGATAATAAATCCCGTTTTCTGGTTCGTCGCGTGCACCCCAGTTTAATATAAAGACGGGGCCAACAGTTGCACGATATCCCGATGTTGAATAACGCAATTCAGGCTTTGGGTCATTGATAATCATGGAAACAGTATCGCACCCCAAAATTGTTGGTATAACGACACCATTGGTTTTACCGGTACCTGCGGGTGCCAGTAACAGTGCAGACATACATTCGTCCATTTTTAATGGTTTTGGTTTGCCTTTGTCTTTGACAAAACCCAACACCATCATAAAGCCATTTAACAATCCTTCTTTGTTTTTATGGTCTTGGGACATTTTTTTGATATCACTGATTGTCGCGACGCGCGATGTTTTTGGATCAAATTTATCCTTGCTGTGTGGGTTAAATTCATCAGTCATTGTTGAATCAGCCAACAGGTAATAACCGATTATCGGAAGCAGTGGTGTTATGCATGGAATATCTGGTCGCATAACGCAACGCGCAATCCACGATGGAATTTCTGCCAATGCGGACAAGCCACCCGACATAAAAAAGTTTTGTAGATAAATAATTATCCAGTGTTTCGTTGCAGGTGACCAGCCATATCGCCATATGTGTTCAATTGGAAAAGCCATTGCAAACATAAATGCCGCCAATAGCCATATAAATATTGCCCAACGTATTGACCAAAATTCACGCGCCAGTGGTGTCTGTTCGTGTTCTTTATATGAACTGGACCGAAAGATATTTAAACCTTTTCCTTTGCCAGATGCTGATAAAATGTTGAATTTAGTTGCCATCGTGCTAAGATTATATCAGAAAAAAGACAAATTATAAATCAGGAATTATAAAAATATGAAAAATATCCCAAGAATTTTTATTGAAGGCGAAATAGTAACGGGAAAGTCAGTGCCTGCATCACGTGATGTTGCGCATTATTTATCGCGTGTTATGCGGACTAATAACTGTTTGGTTTTTGGTGATGGTAATGAATATAGTGCAACTTTGTCCCCGAATTCTGAACATTTGATAATTGGTGAAAAAACAGAACATACCGACCCATCGAATAATATTACACTGATGTTTTCGCCGATAAAGCGAACAGATGATTTATTAAACATGGCGACCCAAATGGGGGTTGCGCGTTTTTTGCCTGTGATTACGGCACGAACAAATGCAAATCATATTAATTGGGAACGTATGAAAAAGATTGTGATTGAATCTTCGGAACAATCTAATCGTAACAGTGTGCCGCAAATATTATCGCCGATAAAATTTACGGACCTTGATTTATCTGGTGTTGTATTTGCAGATGAACGTGCGGCATATGGTAAACAGATGTGCGAAAAAATTACATCTGATTGTGTTTTAATTGGTCCCGAAGGTGGCTTTTCGGATTCTGAATTTGCGGCATTGGATGCGGCGGGCGCATGTGGTATATCATTGGGAAAAACAATATTGCGCGCAGAATTGGCGGCACAAATTGCAATTGCGCGGGTGTTAAAATAAAATGGGAACACGTATTGCAAAATTTTTATCAGATTGTGGTGTTGCATCACGTCGTGCGGCCGAAGAATTAATTTTGGCGGGACGTGTGTCTGTTAATGGTAACCTTGTTGATACGCCCGTATTTTTTGTCCAAGAATCTGATGTGGTTACTTTGGATGGCAATCCGGTTATGTTGCGCACAGAAACAGAGTTGTTTGCGTTTCATAAACCGATAAATACCATGACAACATTACGTGACCCAAATGGTCGTCGTACAATATATGATTGTTTACCGCCCCAGTACAGACATCTTAAATATGTCGGTCGCTTGGATTATAAAACGACGGGATTGTTGTTGTTAACAAATGATGGCGAATTGGCACGTAAGTTAACATTACCGTCATCAAAGATTCCGCGTACATATATTGCGACTGTGTCATGCAAAGATTTGTCTGGTTTGACAATGGCGCGTCGTGGTATAACAGTTGACGGTATAACGTATGCGCCAATGAAAATAGATGTTATCCAAGATAATCAGTTACGTGTTACAATTACCGAAGGAAAAAAGAACGAAGTTCGAATTGTATTGCGTGCATGTGGTTGTCCTGTGGTAAAGTTACATCGTATTTCATTTGGTAATATTGCACTGGGAAATTTATCTGTTGGAAAAATTATAAAAATTTCACAGAAAACAATTGACGAAATGTCAAAATATTTTTAATATCTATATTATAAGGAAGGGAGATTTGAATGAAAACAACATCTACAAAGAAAACAACAACAACAAAAACACGCGGCAAAGTGCGGCCTGTGGCGTCTAAGACGACGATTAAAACAAGTGCTGCGAAACCATGTTTTAATCCATGGTCATTGTCGATTTATGTTTATTGGTTTATAATTTTGTTCTTTATTGCTGCGACATTCTATATCTTGGGACGCAGTCATAATCCAAACGTCGTATCTTCTGATGTTCAAATTACAGAAGAAGCATTATTGCAAGCGGCGGATTATTATGAAAGCGGTAAAGAAAAATTGGTCGCGGGCAATTTGGACGAAGCGATTACAGATTTGTCTGCCGCGATTGATGCCGGTGTCGCGTCTGTTGATACATATATCTTGCGTGGCGAAGCGCAAATGCAGGCGGGCAACTATCGTGATGCGATGGCCGATTTTGGTGCGGCGTTATCTAAGGATCCATCAAATGCGGTTGCATATTATGATCGTTACTTGTTAAATGTTCGCTTGGAAGATTATGGTTCCGCAATGAATGACATTAATAATGCATTGGCGGCAAATACCACACGCCCAAGTCCAATTTTACAGATGCGTGATTTGTATGCAAAACGTGGTCAGTTGAATTTATGGTTAAAGAATTGGGAAGGTGCGGTTGCTGATTATACAAATTCATTGGCGCGTCCCGAAGGTTCTGTTGACCCAGATGTTTACGCAGAACGTGCCGAAGCATACACTGCATTGGGTAATTATGCCGAAGCGATAAATGATTATTCTTCTGCAATTCGCGTAATTTCTGAACAAATCCAAGGTACCCCAAGCATGGAAGACCGCGAAAGCTTGTCGAACAACGCGATGTCATATTTTGAAAAGTCTGCTGCGTTGAATTTGAATTTGGGTAATGTTGATGCGGCACGCAGTGATTTGGAATCTGCATACACAATTGCGGTTGCGTTGAATGCCGAAGAAACAGTTGCCAGATTAAATGGCTTGTTGGCAGAATTGTCAGGACAAATCGGGGTATCTGCAAATTAATACATCGATATGAAAAATCGCCCATTTTTGGGCGGTTTTTATTTTGTTAAAAGTATTGCAAAGCGATAAATATGCTTTATAATTCATGGGGCGAAGATTAAATTGTTCCTTTGTGCGTCTGAAAAAAATCAGGGCGCAGAAAAGAATGATTTTTCTTCGCAAAGACGAAAATACAAAAAATATGGAGAAAAAAATGGTATTTGGTTTATTTAAGAAAGACAAAGATGCTAAATTAAATAATCCTGTTGTTGTTGAAATTCCATACGGTGACACAACGTTGCGTTTGGAAACAGGTCGCATGGCGAAACAGGCAAACGGTTCCGTTTTGGCAACGATGGGTGATACAATGGTTTTGGCAACGGTATGTGCCGAAAAATCTGCGGTCGAAGGTCAAGATTTTTTCCCTTTGACGGTTGATTACCAAGAAAAATTTGCATCTGCGGGACGTATTCCTGGTTCACGTGATAGACGCGAAGGCAAGGCATCAACTGCTGAAACATTAACTGCACGTTTGATTGACCGTCCAATTCGTCCATTGTTTCCTGAAACATTTAAAAACAAAGTTCAAATTATTGCCCAGGTTTTTTCATACGATAAAAAGAATCAGCCTGATATCTTGGCAATGATTGCATCGTCTGCTGCATTGGCGTTAAGTGGTGTTCCATTCCAAGGTCCAATTGGTGCAGCGCGTGTCGGTTATGCAGATGGTAAATATATTTTGAATCCATCGAAAAAAGCTGTCGAAGAATCCGAAATGGATTTGGTTGTTGCTGCGACCAAAGATGGTGTATTGATGGTTGAATCTGAAATTGGTGAATTGGACGAAGCAACTGTATTGGGTGCGGTAAAATTTGGTTTTGATGCACAACAATCTGTTATTGCGGCGATCAACGAATTGGCAGAAAAGGCTGGTAAAGAACGTTGGGCAACACCTGAAAAAACATCAGAACAGGTTCTGATGGAATCAGATTTTGAACAATTTGCAACACAAATCGAAGATGCGTTGCAAATCAAAGAAAAATTGGTTCGTTTGGAAACATTGGCATCAATTCACGCTGCGGCCAAGGCACGCATACCAGAATTGTTCCCAGAATCCGAACGTGCAACATCAACATTGGAATCATGGGCAGATGAAGTTATTGAAAATCTGACTGCACGTATTATGCGTGGTAATATCTTGGCGGGCAAACCACGTATTGATGGTCGTGATAACAAAACGGTTCGTCCAATTGAAATTGAATTGGGTGTATTGCCACGTGCACATGGTTCTGCGTTATTTACACGCGGTGAAACCCAGGCTTTGGTATCATTGACATTGGGCGGTGGCAAAGATGCGTTACCAATTGAATCTTTGGACGGCGCCGAAGAACGCGACTTTATCCTGAACTATAATTTGCCAGGTTATTCTGTTGGCGAATGCAAAGGCTTAAAATCACCTGGTCGTCGTGAAATTGGTCATGGTAATCTGGCATGGCGCGCGGTTCATCCAATGGTTCCAACACGCAGTGAATTTGATTATGTAATCCGTATCGTATCAGATATCTTGGAATCAAATGGTTCATCTTCCATGGCGACCACATGTGGTGCGACATTGGCAATGATGGACGGTGGTGTTCCAATGAAACGTCCGGTTGCTGGTATTGCGATGGGTCTGATTAAAGAAGGCGATGATTATGCGATTTTGACAGACATTTTGGGCGACGAAGATCACTTGGGTGATATGGACTTTAAAGTAACTGGTACAGACCAAGGTGTTACGGCATTGCAGATGGATATTAAAATCACGTCTATCACATTTGAAATCATGGAACGCGCCTTGGCCCAGGCCAAAGACGGTCGTATGCACATTTTGGGCAAGATTGAAAAAGCAATCAAAAAGCCACGTGCAACGGTTTCTGAATATGCGCCACAGGCATATACAATGAAAATCAATCCAGACAAGGTTCGTGATGTTATCGGCAAAGGTGGTGTCGTGATTCAGGCATTGGTTCGTGAAACAAACACGATTATTGATTTGGAAGATGATGGCACTGTAAAAATCATGGCGGTCAGCAAGGAAGATGCAGATAATGCAATTGCACGAATCAAAGAAATTGTTGCCGAACCAGAAGTTGGCCAAATTTATAAAGGTACTGTATCTGGTATGAAAGACTTTGGTTTGTTCGTAAAAATTATGAACGGATTCGAAGCCATGGTACATATTTCTGAAATCACCGGTGAACGTATCGCAAAAATCGAAGATACAAAAATCAAAGAAGGCGATACTGTTTATGTCCGTTATTTGGGTGCGGATAAGCGTGGCAAAACACGTATGTCAATGGTTGGCATTGATCAAAAAACAGGTGAAGAAATAAAAAAATAAAACAAGTATGCGCCCCGCATGGGGCGCACACATTTATATACAGGAGAGATTATAAAATGGATATGGAAACATTAATGGCCCAAGCCGCCGAATTACAAAACAAGGTAAATGCTGCCCAAGAACAATTGGCCCAGACAATGGTCAAAGGTGTTGCAGAAAATGGTGCATGCATTGTTGATATGACCGGAAAATACGAGGTGTCAAAGGTCGTTATTAATCCTGATGTTTTGTCACGTGGTGCTGATGCTGTTGCTGATGCGGTTTTGTCTGCATATCGTGATGCCAAGGCCAAAGCGGATGTTGTTATTGATAATGTAATGGGTGCGGCAACTGCTGGCATACCATTGCCATAATAAAATAACTTGCGTTGTTATAAAAAAATATTTTACCCTTGTCGCCGGACAAGGGGTTTATTTTATGAATACTGATTTCAAAAAATTATTAATGTCAATTCGGCCTTCACAAATGCGTACTGTTGCGGTTGCAAATGCGATTGATGTTTATGGTTTGCGTTCATTGGTTGAAGCATATAAATTGGGTTTTGCACGTGCGATATTGTGCGGTGATGCACATGAAATAAAATTAGTTGCAGAAAAAAATAATATCGATATTTCAGAATTTGAAATAATTGATTGTGATTCAGAACTTTCTGCGGCAACAAAGGCGGTTGAATTGGTTCGGACTCATCGTGCAGATATTCTGATGAAGGGTTTAATTCATACCGCAGATATTTTACGCGCGGTATTAAATCGTGACACAGGTATTCGTGGCGATGGAATTTTGTCGCATGTTTCTGTAATGTATTCACCATCACGTAACAGACGTTTGTTTTTAACAGATATTGCGATGGTAATGTATCCTGATATAGATAAAAAAATCCAGTTAATTAATAATGCGGTTTCATTTGCGCGAAAAATGGGGTGTGAAAATCCACGTGTTGCACCACTTTGTGCGGTTGAAACATTAAACCCTGCGATGCAGGCAACAGTTGATGCGGCATCGTTACATGAAATGAATATTCGTGGTGAAATTTCTGATTGTATCGTATCTGGTCCAATTGCGTTTGATATTGCGGTATCGCGCGATGCAGCTGCGGCCAAGGGTGTAACGGGTCCAATTGCGGGCGATGCAGATATTTTGTTGTTTGATAATATCGAAGCGGGCAACAATACAATCAAATCAATGGTCCAGTTTGGTGATTGGATATTTGGTGGAATTATTGTTGGGGCGCGTGCGCCAATTGTTATAAATTCGCGTTCAGATTCGGATATATCTAAACTGTTTTCGATATGTTGTGCGTGTTCTATGTAAAAAATCGGTTTTTTAACCGATTTTTTTCTTGCAATTATGCGTATCATGCCCCACAATCCTTTCGCATTTTTTATTCTACAAAGGAGAAGCCATGAGTAATAAATGGGTATATACTTTCGGTAACGGTCAGGCCGAAGGTCAGGCGGATATGAAAAATCTGCTGGGCGGTAAAGGTGCGAATTTGGCCGAAATGAACTTGGTTGGTCTGCCTGTTCCTGCGGGTTTTACGGTAACAACAGACGTTTGTACATATTATTATGAAAACAACCAAACATATCCATCAGATTTAATGGAACAGGTACGCAGTGGTATCGCTCACGTTGAAGCAATTATGGGTAAAAAGTTTGCGGACTTGGAAAATCCATTGTTGGTATCTGTACGTTCTGGTGCACGTGTATCAATGCCTGGTATGATGGATACTGTGTTAAATTTGGGTTTGAACGATGATACTGTAAAAGCATTGGCAAAAATTTCTGGTAACGAACGTTTTGCATATGATTCATATCGTCGCTTTATCATGATGTTCAGTGAAGTTGTTATGGGTGCAGACATTGATTTGTTTGAACATACATTGGAACGCATGAAAGAAGACAAAGGTTATAAACTGGATACAGAATTAACCGCAGAAGATTTGAAAGACTTGGTTGAAAAGTTCAAAGAAATCGGTGAAAAAATTGGTAAAGTCTTCCCACAAGATCCATGGAAACAGTTGGAAATGGGAATTGGTGCGGTGTTCGGCTCATGGATGAGCAAAAAGGCCATCACATATCGTAAATTGAATAATATTCCTGCTGATTGGGGTACTGCTGTAAACGTTCAGGCAATGGTATTTGGAAATTCAGGTGATGATAGTGCAACTGGCGTATGCTTCAGTCGCGATCCTGCAACAGGTGAAAATAAATATTATGGTGAATACCTGATTAATGCCCAAGGTGAAGACGTTGTTGCGGGTATCCGTACACCACAACCGATGAGCAAGGATGATTCTGGTCGTTTGTCATTGGAAGAAGCAATGCCATCTGTCTATGCAGAATTGTGCGATGTTCGTGAAAAATTGGAAAAGCACTATAAAGATATGCAAGACATGGAATTCACAATCGAACATGGAAAATTGTGGATGTTACAGTGCCGTAACGGTAAACGTACTGCGGCGGCGGCGGTTCGTATGGCGGTTGAAATGGTTGAAGAAGGCTTGTTGACCAAAGAAGAAGCAATTTTGCGTGTTGGTGCAGACCAGTTGGATCATTTGTTGCATCCAATGTTGGATCCAAAGGCTGAAAAACGCGTTATTGCAACTGGCTTGCCTGCATCCCCAGGTGCGGCGGTTGGTCAGGCTGTATTTAATGCCGAAGATGCAGAAAAATGGGCATCCGAAGGTAAAAAGGTTATGTTGATACGTATTGAAACGTCACCAGAAGATATCGCGGGTATGAACGCGGCCCAAGGCGTTATTACTGCACGTGGCGGTATGACATCACACGCGGCGGTGGTTGCGCGCGGTATGGGAACACCATGTGTATCTGGTTCGCCTGATATTAAAATTGATTATGAATCCAAGACATTAAAAACAACATCTGGTGTTGTTATTAACGAAGGTGATTGGGTTTCTATCGATGGTGCCAAAGGTCAAATTATCGAAGGTAAAATCCCAACAGTATCTGTTGAATTAACTGGTAACTTTGGAACATTGATGGCTTGGGTTGATGAAATCAAAACATTGACAGTCAAAGCGAACGCTGAAACACCAAAAGATGCAAAACAAGCGCGTGACTTTGGTGCCGAAGGTATTGGTTTGGCACGTACAGAACATATGTTCTTTGACCCAAGTCGTATCCAAGATATGCGCGAAATGATTTTGGCCGAAGATGAAGCGGGTCGTCGTGCGGCATTGGCTAAATTGTTGCCATATCAAAAGGCTGACTTTGTTGAATTGTTCAAAATTATGGATGGTCTGCCGGTTACAATTCGTTTGATTGACCCACCATTACATGAATTCTTGCCACATACAGATGCTGAAATTGAAGAATTGGCAAAACACATTGGCAAATCTGTTGAATTCATCAAAATGCGTGCTGAACAGTTGCATGAACAAAATCCAATGTTGGGTCATCGTGGTTGCCGTTTGGCGATTACATACCCTGAAATCTGTGAAATGCAAACACGTGCAATTTTGTCTGCTGCATTGGAAGTTAAAAAGGCTGGTGTACGCGTATTCCCAGAAATCGAAGTACCATTGGTTGGTTCCAAGAAAGAAGTTGATATCGTCAAAGCTGTTATCGATGCAACGGCACAATCATTGTTTGCAGAAACAGGCGAATCTGTTGAATACACTGTTGGTTCAATGATTGAATTGCCACGTGCTGCGGTATTGGCGAATGAAATCGCAGAAAGTTGTGAATTCTTTGAATTTGGAACGAATGATTTGACACAAACCACATTGGGTATGTCACGTGATGATACTGCCAAAATCTTGGACGAATATCGTGCACGTGGTGTATATGTTGCGGATCCATTTGCATCTGTTGATCAATTGGGTGTTGGTTTGCTGATTAAAGACGCTGTACAAAAAGCGCGCAGCACCAAAGGCGAACATATCCATTTGGGTGTTTGTGGTGAACATGGTGGTGATCCAGAATCAATTTCCTTCTTCCATCAGGTTGGATTTAATTCTGTATCTTGTTCACCGTTCCGCGTGCCAATTGCACGCCTTGCGGCGGCCCAGGCGGCGGTTCGTTTCCCAAAAAAGAACTAATGAACATAAAATAAAAATCCCCCGTTTTTGGGGGATTTTTATTAAAAACTATAATTTATCCCAAGACCCGTAAAGTTAAAGCCATGATTTGGATTTGTAAAATCGCCGTTTGAAAAATGCAGTGTAAAAAATTCTGCACGAATTTTGTTTGTAATATTTTTCCCGATAAAAAGTTTTTCGCCAAAAACCAATCGGCTTTTGACGTATTTGTCGCCACTGTCGCGCATATATGGTCCGATGCCGATACCAAAATAAAACCCTGCGCGTGCGGCCAATAATATATCCCATGAAACACCGATTGCGCCAAAAGATGTGCCGTCCATGCTGTGGTATGCAAAATTTTGTCCCCCAGATATATTTATACGTGCGGGTAATCGCAGAATTGTTATTGGTTGGCTGTATTGTATCATTGTTATGGTTGCAGGTGTCATGTCCCATTCCCATGGTGCAACCAGTTTGCCCAGATTGCCCTGGCCGGTACTTTGTGCGACGCTTATCATAATGCTGTTTTGTGTGCCATATGCAAACATTGGATTTTGTGTTGAATGTGCGAAGACTGGTAATAAAATTATCGGCAAAAATATGGCAAGAAATTTCATAAATAAAATTATATGTTTTTAATATCGTTATATCTATATGAAACAATTCCCAAATCGATTTGTTTTTTGTTACTAAATTGTTTACAGAATTGAAAAAAATTGTTATAATAAAACATAAATAACATGCGTCATGCATGGTGTAAAATCATAGAAAGGTTGGGATTCTGGGAAAATCCAGAACACAAGGAGAAATTTTATGGCTGATAAAAAAATAACAGATTCCTTGAAAAATGCCATGGGTACGGTGTTTTTGCTGGCGGGGGCATTTTTTGTATGTTCGACATTTTTGTCGATACGTTCTGTATTCGCGGACCCAATTGCGCCGATGGATTCAAATATGATTGTTGGGCCACAATCTGGTCGTGCAAATGCGCGCACATCTGGCCGGGTTAGTCCACGTAACACCGCCACAACATCACGTCGTGCGGTTGCGCGTACTGCTGTTGCGGATAGGGGGGCAATAACTGGTGCGGCATCACGTACGGTTGTTTCGCGTGCGGCAACAAATCGTGCAACGGGTGCGGCGACATCACGTGCCAATGCCACGACAAAGCGTAATGTTGTATCGCGTCAGACGGCGGCAACAAATCGCGCCCAGGCAAATCAAAGACGTACGGTGCGTGCGCGTACTGCAACAACTGATGCGGCAAATAACGCGCGCATTTCATTACAGGGCAGTGCGATACGCGGTGCCAAGGCGTCGGGAACAACATCATCAACATATTCATATTTGACCAGCAAACTGTACACAGGTAATTATTCAAATATTATTGATTCAACAACTGGCCTGATTTCATCAGAAGCGTTCAGTAATTGTATGGAATCATATTATACATGTATGGACGAAATTTGTACGGCACGTAATGCGGCCCAACGTCGTTGTGCATGTGCGGGTCGTGTTCGCGCCTTTGCAGAGGCGCAGGCCGCATTAGAAACCGCCAACGAAGAATTGATTAAGGTTTCTGGTGAATTGGCATTATTGGTGGCCAGCAATGGTAAAGATATATCCGAAGCGTTCAAATTAACCGACGCCGAAAAGGTCTTGAATTGTGTTTCATGGCAAGATGTGACTAATGAATATGGGACGTCTTCAGAAGAAGCAATTGAATGGTGTTCGAATCATGGTATTTATAAAGAAGATGGCAGCGGTGAGGTTACATCCTGTACTAAGCCAAAATATTGTACAGATGATAAAGGTGGCAATGATTTCGGGTTTGATATTGATGATATAGATGGTAATGGTTCGGATATTTTGGCGTCTTTACAATCATGGGCCAAGGCAAAAGAAAGCACGATTACAATCCTGACC
Organism: Candidatus Enterousia sp.; assembly: GCA_045635585.1. GTDB lineage: Bacteria > Pseudomonadota > Alphaproteobacteria > Rs-D84 > Rs-D84 > Enterousia. The sequence continues at coordinate 45,498 of JAZTWA010000005.1, read as the reverse complement.
GACGATAACAACAGTTTGTCATCTGCCTTTGATAACTTGTCCAGTGTTGTTAACGGAATGTCTGGTATCGGTGGCGCATTGAACAGTGCGGAAGAAACCAAAGATTCATTGGCGGAAACGTGGGGCTATGAATTGTTTGAATATGCGCATAACAATGTTTGTGCACGTGTTTTGGATTCATGCTTTAACGGTATTTATGAGGCATGCGGAACCCCACCATCTGGCACCAAGTGCAGCAATGGTGCGTCCCAATGTCCATTTAATTACAACAGTCATATAACTGTAAATAATACCGGTTCGTATGAATTAGATTTTGTCAAAGCAAACAGCAGTTATTCGGCATCAAATTCTGCGGCATGCTTTGGTTATAATTCAACATCTGGTGACCCATATTCTAATTTGCGTACACCGGTTGCCGATGCACGTCGCAGCATTATGCAGAAATATGCATTGGATGCGAATGCGGACTGTGATGCGTATGGTGAACAGTTGCGTGCAACCGCACAAAACATCGGTTATCAAAAGGTTGCGGCACAACAGGCATTACAGCAAAAGCGTCTTGATTTTGCCCAGGCCGAAGCAGAATCAATATTGAATGCGGCCCAGACGGCGGGAACAAACCTTAATGAATGTTTAACAGAAATTCTGGATTGCTATGAAGATCAGGAAGATGAAGATTGGCCAACTGCGCGCATAAAAACATATTGTGCCCAGATTTCAAATATTCCACACTGTTACGAAGAAATGATTTGTATCCCATTTGGTGCCGGGTTTAATGCGGTTATCGACAAAGCGGACGCTGCTTCTTGCACAAACAGCCGAGATTATACAACAAATACATGCCGTAACGTTGTAACGTTAAATGAAATCTTGAACGGTGCATATGTAGAAAGTTTGGAGAATTTTACCCCAGAATATGGTGATAATATAACCAAAGATTCTGCACAGTTGCGTGAATACTGTCTGCGCCAAGCCATGGGAATAGATATGAGCGCGTCCAAAGGAAATTGGGGCCAATCAGATGACGGTGCTGATAATTATAACATCCGTTCATGGACAAAAGACAGTGCACAAAAAGGCGGTACGAAAAAATAATTAAACAATCCCCCAAATGGGGGATTTTTAATATCTGATTTCCTATCTATGCCTTGAAAACTGAAAAGTTATGCTTTATACTGCGTGGTATGAAGATTTTAAACAGATATTTTTCACGACAATTGGTGGCAATTTTTATTATGTTGCTGCTGGTTCTGACGGGGTTGGCATGGATGATGCAAATCATGTCCATGATGAAGTTTCTGTTAAAATATGGCGTCGATTTGGGCAGTTTTTTGGGGTTGACCGCGTTGATGATACCTTTTATCGCGTCAATTATTATCCCTTTTGTATGCTTTATTGCGGTAATATTTGTTTATAATAAATTAATTGCAGATAATGAAATAACGGTTATGGCGGCGTCTGGTTTATCTCCGCGTCAAATTGCGCGTCCTGCGATAAAATTGGGTATTGTATTAACAGTATTAAACCTGATTTTAAATGTCTGGATTGTTCCGCGTTCACAATCAATGTTTTATGATACCCAATGGAACCTGCAATATGGTATGGCGCACATGAAATTACACGAAGGTGCATTTACTGAAATATCAGACGGCTTGGTTGTCTATGTCGAAGGTGTGTCTGGACACGACTTGTCCCAGGTTATGTTGTCTGATATGCGTGATGAAAATAATACAAATACAATATTTGCAGAACGTGGAAAACTGGTTTCGACAATGCGTGGTTTGTCATTGGTTATGAATAATGGTTCGTTACAGTCAAATGGTGAACGTATGGTAACGGGTACGTTTGATACATTTGATATGGATTTAAATGTCGTTGATAAAGAAGGAAATAATTCCTTTCGTGTTCGTCGTGTGCCAACAATGGATTTGATAAAGATTGCATTTGATGCCGATACAAAAAAGCAACACAAGATGATATTAAACGAAATGTCCAATCGTTTTATCAGTCCATGCATGAATCTGATATTGGCATTGTTGTGCGCAACAATTTTGTTGCGTTCATCACTGTTGCGTCGCCGGACCAGCTTTGCGCCAATGGTTGCAGTTGCGGCCATGGCGGGTGTTATGGCGATGTTTATGGCGGTATCAAATATGATTAGCAGTTTGACTGATTTGGGGCTTTTGGCATTTGGTGTGCTGGGGCTGTTTGTTGTAATATTTACCATATTGTCCAAGAAATGAAACGAATGATTTTGTTCTTTGTCATAATATTTATTAATGCTGCAACATATGCGGCATCGATTGATTTGAACGAACCGCGTACAATCACTGCGGATAAAATTGAATATGATATAAAAACCGAAACGATAAAAACACGCGGTAATACGGAAATTGTTAATAAATCAGGCCAGCGTATGACACTGGTTGATTCATACATTTCGCAACAGGGTGCCGAAGTGTCGGGTTCTGAAATCCGTATGTGGTTGGGCAGTCATGTCTATGTTGAATCTGATTCAATTACGCGTGATGGTGATTTGACAATTGCGCGTCGTGCGACATTTACGGCATGTGACCAGTGTGATAAATTTGGTGATGCGTGGAAAATTTGGACGCGTAAACTTGTTCATGATATGGACAAACGTATGCTATATTTTTATAGTCCCGTATTGCGCACATATGATATTCCTGTATTGTGGTTGCCTTATTTTGAAATGCCTGATCCCAGTATTAAATATAAAACTGGATTTCTGATGCCAGATTTTGGATCCACGAATAAAATGGGTACTCAAATAAACATACCTTTTTATTTGTCTTTGTCAGAAACGCACGACATGACATTTACGTTTTCTTATTTGACCCAAGAAAATCCATTGTTTCAGATTCAGCATAGATTAAATGCTCCGCATTCAGAATATCGTACATCTGGATCTTTTACACATAATCGTTTGGGTGAAAATCGTTGGCATATCTTTAATGACGATGTTATTGATTTGGGTGAATATGCGCGTGCGACAATTTTCTTGGAACGTACATCAGATAAAACGTATTTGCAAAAGTATGGCTTTTATAACAGTCAGCCGTATTTAGATTCTGGTGCAAAAATAGAATTGTTTGGGCAAAGCAGTTATGTCGTTGCAGATGCGCATATATTCCAGGAATTGCGTAACAGTCGCAGCGTGCACGCAAATCCTGATGGTAATATTTTACCAAACATTCGTGCGGTTCATCAAACGGCCCCACTGTTTGGCGAAACATATGCGACGTTTGGTGCGGATGTTTTGGGGATATCTGGCGACGGCACATCATCCCAGCGTATGATTGGGGATATGCGTTTAACAACACCATGGACATTGTGGGGCGGAAATAGACTGACGGCCAGTGTATCTGCACGGTATGATTTGTACAATTTTAATAACACGCCAATGGTTGATGGTGGTGTTTTTTCGGGCATAAAAAATAGATTCTTGCCCAGTGGTTATCTTGAATGGGGATTGCCATTATTTCGCCCATCAAATAATTGGACCCAGATAATTGAACCACGTGTACGTATAACCGCAATGCGTCATATGGATGACAAAGAGTTTGCGTTAAATAATGATTCTGCGGGATCTATTTTAACAGATTCTACATTGTTTTCTGATAATCGTTTTTCTGGACTTGATTTATGGGAAAATGGTACATATGCGGATTATGGTGTTCGTTGGTCTGCGTTTAATTCTGATGGAAAAACTTTTGAAGTTTTCTTGGGTGAATCATATGATTTTACAGAAAGACCTGCGATTGATTTAAACAGTGGTTTTCATAATGGTTTTTCGGACTATGTTGGTCGTGTTTCATATAATAATGCAAAGTGGTTGAATGTTGCGACACGTTTTCGTTTGAATCAAGATGATTTGGCATTGCGTCATATGGAAACGTCTGCACGTATTGGACGTGGTGGTACTTTCTTGAATGTTGGACATATATGGTCCCAGAATCTGGGAATTGATTTGACAGAAAATACCGATATTAACGAAGCGGTTGTTGGTGTCGGTGTAAAGTTGTCTGATCGTTGGTCAACGCGCTGGAACGGTATCTATAATCTGGAATATAATGTTTTTCAAAGTCATACGGGTGGATTTTATTACGCACATCCATGTTATTATTTGTCTATTGAATATCGACACGATAATGCGATAAAGTATGACTATGTTGGTGATACAACATTCCAGTTCAAGTTTGGTATGGCTATAGATGGTCAAAGATATTAATTAAACAAGGGAAAGGAATAATGAAAAAAATAACGTTTGCAACATTGTTGTTCATGACCACAATTCCTGTATTTGGGGCCAGTGTTGTTGCAACTATTAATGGTACACCAATCACAGATACCGATATAACCAATCGAACAAAACTGATGGCACGCCAAGGAAAAACATCAACAGATAATCGTCGTATCGCGTTGCAAAATATAATTGATGACAATATAAAACTATCTTATGCACAAAATTTTAATGCAGTCCCAGATGATAAAACAGTTGATGCAGAATTAAAAAAGATGAACATGACGGATTTGTCTGCGTCTGAACGTGAAATGGCACGAAATGCATTACGTGCAGAAATTGCATGGCAAATAATTGTTGCGCGTACTGTTTTGCCAACGGTCAGTATTTCTGGTGAAGATATAACCGCAGAAAAAAATAATTTGTCGCGTGAACATGGCTTGCCAATTGAAATGACAATTGTGCGATTGACCGATATTCCATCAGATGTTGCATCAAAATTAACCGCACCAAAATCATGTGACGATGCGATGAAAATGGCATCGGATTTGGGTGGTGTTCCGCAAAAGTTTACCGCGGTTCAATATGAATTGTCGGCGGATATTCGTGAACGCTTGGCTGGGTTACCAATATTAAAATGGTCGCCACGTGTTGATGATTCAGTGTTGTTAATATGTTCAACCAAGAAAACCGATGAATATAAAAATTTGGATGAAATAATCAAACAAAACGCCACCTATAAACAGGCGATGTTTATGGCGGACCAACAACTGAAACAATTGCGCCGTCGTGCAGTAATTGTTATAAACGATGATAGATATAAATTATGAAACCAATATTGTTTAATTTTACAGATTCCGAACTAGAACAGTATTTGACTGAATTGGGACAACCCAAATTTCGCGCTAAACAAATTCGTCAATGGTTAAATCGTGGTGCGCCTGATTTTGCATCTATGAAAAATATTCCTGAAACGCTACGCAAAGATTTGGATGCGGTTGCGCATACATTACCTGTGCGAATTATAAAAAAACTTGAATCATCTGATGGTGAAACGACCAAGTTTTTGTTGGAATTAAATGATGGGGAACAAATTGAATGTGTTTTAATGCGTACAACATACGGCAACAGTGTATGTGTCAGTTCTCAGGCCGGTTGTGCGATGGGGTGTCACTTTTGTGCCAGTACCTTGTTGGGGTTGAAACGCAATTTAACGACAAATGAGATTTTTTCACAAATTCTGGTGGCGCAATGGGAATTGCGGTCTGACAAGAATTCAGAAAAATCAATTCGTGCAAATGGCGACGCAAACAATGGCGATGTTTCGCATATTGTTATAATGGGTACGGGCGAACCGCTACAAAATACAGAAAACGTAATTGGTTTTATTGAACGTGCAAATTCTGAAATGGGAATTGGTTGGCGTCGTATTACGGTATCGACATGTGGAATTGTCCCTGGAATCGATAGGTTGATTGAATGGGGGCGTCCGATTAATTTGGCGATATCTTTACATGCGCCCACAGACGAATTGCGCAGCAAAATAATGCCAATTAATAATAAATATAAACTTGATGAAGTATTGTCTGCGGCGTGGCGTTTCACAGATTTGCATAATCGTCAACTGATGATAGAATATATTTTACTGGGTACATATGATGAAAATGGTGATGCCCATCTGTTAAATGCGACCCCCGAACATGCAGAACAATTAACAGAACTGTTACATGGAAAAAATTGCATGGTGAATTTAATTCCATGGAATGCGGTTGATGAACGCAGCTTTGCATCGCCATCTGGAAATGCGGTACATCGTTTTCAAGATATCTTGATAAAAAATGGAATTCATACACGTATTCGTCGTGAACGTGGGACAGATATTGGGTCTGCGTGTGGACAATTACGCCTTAATAATGCCAAGGCAAAAAAATGAACTTGCGATATATAACATGTTCTGATCCGCGTGAAAATATAAAACCAACCGATTTAATTGGGTTGTTAAAAATTGCGCCATCTGTTGAAATTGGTATTCAGGCACAACCATCTAATATGAAAAATGGTGATTCACGGAATATTTGGTTTAATAATTTAATGAATTTCATAACCAATATAGATATGCCATTAAATGTTGCGCTGCATGTTAATTACCAGTGGTGTAATATTCTGTGCAGTAAACAAAATAAAAATTTGCCGATTGAAATTGCAGGCTGGCTGGATATGCGAAATTATAAGAATACAGGTCCTGCTATTCGTAGATGGCAATTAAATATTGGCAATAGTACAACTGACTTTGATGCAGATTCTGTTGCGCGATTAATATCCCAATATCCCGAACATGAATTTATCTTGCCGTATAACGCACGTGTTTGTGAACGTGTTTCATCTGTGCACGAAACAGGTGCGCCTTTTTCATTATTGTATGATGCATCTGGTGGATATGGGGTGCATCCTGAACGTTGGCAATTGCCTGTTTATGATACACATCCAATGGGGTATGCAGGTGGTATATCACCCCGATATGTGTGGTTTGATTTAAATGAAATTTCGCAATTGTTACCCCATGACTATAGTACGTGGATTGATGCAGAATATAATTTAATGTATCCGAAAACACGTATATTTGATATATCGCGTGCGCGTCAGTATATTCAAAATGCGCTGGATTGGGAACGTCATCAGAATATGCGATAAAAAATCCCCATATTGGGGGATTTTTAATTGAAAATAAGAAATTAATTTTGTATCGTAAATTTGCAATTTTTATAACAGGGGAAACACATGGAAGAACAAAAATTATCCTTTGAAGAAGCATATAAACAATTAACAGAATTGGTAAAAAAAATGGAATCTGGACAATTACCTTTGGCGGATTCTGTTGCGGCCTATGAACAGGGAATAAAATTAAAGGCATATTGTGAACAATTATTAAAAGAAGCCGAATTGAAAATTGAAACATTAAAAATTGGCGCATAATAATTAAAAATAAAATGGATTTATCGTGGCAGACAAAAGTAAATTAACACCTGTGATGCAACAGTATGTGGATATGAAATCAGAAAATCCAGATGCGCTGTTGATGTTTCGTTTGGGGGATTTTTATGAATCATTTTTTGAAGATGCCAAAGTTATCAGTTCTACGTTGGGATTGGTCTTGACCGCACGTGGTACTGACGGTGATGGAAACAGTATTCCGATGTGCGGTATCCCATGGCATGCAGCTGATAATTATTTTGGACGGCTTGTTCGTTCTGGGCATAAGGTTGCACTGGTCGAACAAATGGAAACACCGGCCCAGGCCAAAGAACGTGGTCATAAATATATTGATCGTCAGGTTGTTCGTGTTTTAACACCTGGCACATTAACAGATGAAAATTTATTAACGCCTAAAAATTCAAATTTTTTGATTGCTGTATGTCCGATGGGTGGTGGTAAATACGATATTGCAGGTTGTGATATATCGACTGGTGAATTTTTTGTTGGCAATACAAAAAATATTGTTGATGATTTGGTTCAAATAAATCCGGCCGAAGTAATATTTCCTTTTTCATCTGCCGAAGAAAAAACAATCATGACATTGCGTGGATTGTTCAAATCAACCCCTGTTTATGAAAAGTTATATCATCGTACAGATATTGACATGGTTGTATCGCGTGTTTTTGGTGGGGCAGTTGATTCGACATCTGTTGCGTTTGATACAGATAATGCGATTTGTTTACTTGCGGGTTATTTGTTTAATACCCAACGTGATGCAAAAATCACATTTCGTGCGCCATACAATTTTAAGTCTGGCCGACAATTGTTGATTGATTCTGCCACATGGAAAAGTTTGGAAATAGATGCACCAATTAACGATGGTGGAACATGTTTAATGGATGTTTTGGACGAAACGGTAACTGCGGCAGGTGCGCGCAAGTTGCGTTCTTATTTGCGTAATTTGTCGTCTGATATTGCAGAAATTCAATCGCGTCAAAGGCATGTGATGCATTTTACGGCACATCCCGATGTAATGTCATCTGTATCGATGCTTTTATCATCTGTGCCGGATGTTGGTCGTTGTTTGTCGCGTTTGTTATCTGGACGTGGCACACCACGTGATATGCGTCATATTTGTGAATTCTTGTCCATTTTGCCACGTGCCCAGATGATGTCATCATATTTGGATTCTGGTTTTGCACCATTGTTTGAAAATATTCATATGCATTCTGACTTGTATTCGTCATTGTCGCGTGCGATGGCTGATGAATTACCAACGTTCTTTCGTGATGGTGGTGTAATTCGTGATGGGTTTGATTTGGCATTGGATAATATGCGTGGATTATCACATGGTGCGCGCGAAACAATTGCCGCATTACAATCAGAATATGTTTCTCAAACGGGTGTTAATACACTGAAAATAAAATATAACAATATGTTGGGATACTTTATCGAAATCCCCAGTGCACGCGCAGATGCATTATTACAACCGGAATCAGGCTTTATACATCGCCAAACAATGTCTGGTAATATGCGTTTTACCACATCTCGTTTAATTGACTTGGATAACGATGTGCGCAGTGCTGCCGAAAAGGCCGCTGCAATCGAAGCAGAAATAATCGAACGCTTTATATCTGAAATTCGTGATATTGCGGATGATTTATTATTGACGGCAGATTTGTTGGCGGATGCTGATGTTTGGGTGTCTTTATCAAATGTTGCACAAAAGTATTCATGGGTATGCCCATTAATAACATCTGATTGCGCCTTTAATGTTGTTGGTGGTCGTCATCCTGTGATTGAATCTGTTTTACGTTCGCGTGGGGACAATTTTGTAAAAAATGATTGTGATTTAAATACGCACGCAATTGCGTTATTGACCGGTCCAAATATGGCGGGTAAATCGACATATCTGCGTCAGAATGCATTAATTGTGGTTTTGGCGCATTTGGGTTCTTTTGTTCCGGCAACATCTGCCACGATTGGTATATGTGATCAATTGTTCAGTCGTGTTGGTGCATCGGATAATCTGGCGGCGGGTCAATCGACATTTATGGTTGAAATGTCCGAAACGGCAAACATTTTAAATCGTGCAACATGCCATTCATTTATTATATTTGATGAAATCGGTCGTGGTACTGCGACATATGATGGTATGGCCATTGCCCAGGCTGTTTTAGAATATCTTGATGGGTTACATTCGCGTACTTTGTTTGCAACGCATTATCATGAATTGACACGTTTAGTTGGGGACAGTGGATTATCAAATGTATCGTGTTTAACGATTGATGTTCGCGAACATAATAATGAAATAATCTTTATGCACAAAATTGTTGCAGGTGTTGCAAATCGGTCCTATGGTATCCATGTTGCGAAAATGGCTGGAATGCCATCAACTGTGATTGCGCGTGCAGAATGTGTATTAAACGCATTGGAATCTAATGAAGTGGCGGCACCTGTTCAATCGCACCGCGCCACACCACGCAAAAAGACGGTTGTATGTGATGGTGATGCGCCCCAGTTAAATTTATTTGGATAAATAAAAGGTTAATATATGATTATAAAAACAACCTATATTTTGGATACGTTTTATGATACGTTTGAATGTTCTACGGATGTGGAATTGTTGAATTATTTAAAAAAGTATGATTTCAGACGCGATGCCAGAACGGGTCTTTCTTTGGATGCGGATAAAAAGTATTTCAGGTTGGGGCACAGAATTGCCTTTAATATTGATGATTTTATGGTCCAGTCAAATGTATTATGGGGGCCAAAATTTTACGTTGGTCGTTCTGTGTCTGAATTACCTGATGGTGTATTTGAAATTGATATGCCAGAAATGGCGACACCATATCGTGCAAAACAATATGATAAATTCAGACAGCGTTTTGATTCCAAGGATTTGAAAGTTTTTGATAATGAAAAACTGGTTCAGGTTTATCCACCACATAATGGTTCAGTTTCAGAATTTGAACGTTGCATAAATCAGGTAAAACAGTCTGTATATAAAATTGAAAAAGTAAAGTAAATGAAATCTGGTTGGGTTATTTTGGATAAATCCAGTGGTCTGTTCTCACGAACGGCGGGTGGTCGTATTGCACGTATGTTGGGGACAAAAAAGTTTGGACATATTGGTACATTGGATCCGATGGCATCTGGGGTTTTGCCGATTGCAATTGGTGATGCAACAAAGATGATACCATTCATAGAAGACCAGAACGACAATCTGAAAGAATATTTGTTTTCATTACAGTTTGGCTTTGAAACAGACACATTGGATATCACAGGGCGTGAAATTGCACGAAATAATTTTGTCCCAGAAGTTTCTGATGTTGTATCTGTTTTGCCAAATTTAATTGGCAAGATTGAACAGATTCCGCCAATTTATTCTGCGGTTCATGTTGCGGGTGCGCGTGCATATGATGTGGCACGTCGTGGCATCGCGATTGAAATGTTACCCAGACCGGTTGATATTTATGAATTAGAATTTCTTGGTGTGCGCGATAATTCATGGCATTTTCGTACGCGTTGCGGACGTGGTACATACGTACGTTCGCTGGGGCGTGATATTGCAAAACAGTGTGGTGCGATTGCGACGGTTGATATGATACGTCGCACGTTTACAAATGGATTTGATATAAAAAATGCTGTACAACTTGATTTTTTGGAAAATCTGTTTAATAATACAGGTGGTTTTGGTGAATATCTAAAACCTGTTGATTTTGGACTGGGGGACATTCCGGTTCATAATCTGGCGGATAAAGATGCCGAATATTATAAAAACGGTGGTTTTATCCGGATTGGTGTGGCGGATGGTTTGTATCGTGTTTATACTGGTGAAAATTTCATTGGTATTGGATGCGTATCAGATGGTGTGCTGCGCCCAAAACGAACAATATAAAAACCAAAAGGGAAAACAATGTCCATTACAAAGGCAAAAAAGACTGAATTAATTCAGGCATATAAATCATCTGACAAAGATAATGGTGGTTCCGTTGAATCACAGGTTGCTGTTTTAACAGAACGTATCCGTAATTTGACAGAACACATGAAAAACAATCACAAAGACCAACATTCAAAACGTGGTTTGTTGATGATGGTTAATCGCCGTAAAAAATTGTTGGCATACATCAAAAAACGTAATGTTGCTGACTACGAAGAACTGATTAAAAAATTGGGTCTGCGTAAATAAAAAAATCCCCGTTTTGGGGATTTTTTTGTTGTTAGTGTTTTGTTTTTAGAAACCCATTGGTTTATCCATTTTTACATTCGAAACTTTTTTGTTCAGTGCTTGAACAACTTCGTTTGTGATGTCTAAACCTTCGACATTTTTGCCTGTGCGTGCCATACGTCCGTCGATAACCAATGACAAGTTTTTCTTGTCGATAATACCTTCGATAATTGGGTCCAAATGTTTTGTTTGAACATCATTTAATGCTTTTTGGTATGCCATTTCGATACTTTGTGCACGTTCTGTCAAATCGCGTTGTAATTTTGTAACTTTGTTTTGATAATCGACAACACGACGTTGCAAAGCTTCACGTGATAAAACATCTTGTGATTTTTCAATTTCTGCTTTTTCTTTTTCCAAATCTTTTTGTTCTTTGGTCAATTCGTCGCGCAATTTTGTTTCATAAGATTCTTTTTGTTCACGCAATTTTTTTAATGCAACGGCTTCGCCTTGGATTTCATCCATACGAACAACTGCGATACGCAATTGTGCGCCATTTGCGGCATCTGTTGTAACGACTTCCATTGCATCTTGAACAGACGTTGTGTTATTTGAATTCAATGCAGAAACTGCCATTGCCCCCAATACAGCCACAGCAACAACCGCCGCCGCAACCAAGCCAGTTTTTTTATAGTTTTTTACAACTGAATTTTCAGATGATTTTTTAACCATGTTTTCTTCCTTTTTTTTGCTTGTTATGCCCACACTATAACAACAAAAAATTAAAATGAAAAGGGAAAGTTATCTGGCGGGACTAAGACGAATTTCAACGCGTCTGTTAGTTAAACGGCCGATATCATCTTGTGCGGCAATTGGTCGTGTTGCGCCGCGTCCCACAATAAATAAACGTGCAGTATTTATCTTGTGTTGGGCCATATGTACACCGACACGTTGTGCCATGTCCAAAGATAGTGCCGATGCCGCATCTGTATTACGCATCGCATCTGTATAGCCCGCGATTTCAATAAAAGTAGCGTTATACTTGTTTAAGATTTTTTCAATTGTTTTTAATGTGTCATCACCAGTTTGTGAAATATCTGCAACGTTCATTTCCATAATTGCATCACGCACAAGGATTATAACAACATCTGTTCCTGCGCGTTGAACGGATATCCCAGGTTTGCGCAATGCATCATACAGTTCGTATTCCAATTGTGACATATATTGTTTGGCAATAATGTTGTCATTTTCAACCTTGTTTCCGTATTCCATTGAATCAGGTGTACTAACCGCATTGTTTATCAGTTTGCCGGCTGCGCCCAAATATACGGGACGTTTTGCGACACGCGACATTTCGGTCATGTCTGTAAAGCTGGCGCCGTTCAAATATGAAAACCATGTGCTTCGTTCTGGGCTGGTATATGTTGCGCATCCCGAAACAAATGCGCAGCAAAAAGATAATAAAAATATATTTTTTAATACATTCATTATTCAACAATAAAAGAAATCTGATTTGTATCAGAATCGAAACAGTTGTTGGTTAACCCTGATTCAAATCCGTTGATTAACATTGCGGATGCCCAATTGTGCTTTTTGTTTGCAAAGTATTCACATTCGCCGTTTGTTAAATCAATTAAATTAATTGAAAAAGATTTGCCATCCGCGCTTGCATAAATAGACCAGTTTTCACCACCAATTGGCGCGCGATTGGATTGTAAAGCGCCTGCCTTGATTAAATAATCAACGCTGACCCCTTCGTACGAACCGCGCATTTCCATCAGTATTTTTACATTCTGTACAATTTGTTTTAATTCGGCGTCTGCGATATTTCGTGTCTGATTTGCGCGTATCATTTTATACGCACCTAATGCGGATATCGTCATTAATCCTGCAATTGCCATTACGCCAATAACTTCAATCAAAGAACGTCCAGATTCCATTTTCATTATTTTACTCCTACGATTTCTGCATTTTCAAATAAACTCATTGCACTGGCAACCAATGGGTCTGCCTCTAATTCTTCTTGTTTTTGTTCAGATATTGTTTGTGTGTTTGCTGATTGGGTTTCGCGTACCAGTGTCCATGCATGACCCGTTTTGTCCATTAACCATTTCGATAATTTATGTGCAAAATCGGCATCTCCTTTGCGGTCAAAGTATTTTATATTTCCGTCCGAAAATTCTGTGATTTCTATATTGTTGCTATAATATGAATACAACAGTATTTCTTTGGTTTCTTGCAGTGTTTCTGCCAATTCTGATGCACTTGTGATATTTTTGAATTGTGGTTTTGATTCTGTTTTTTCATCAGTTGACTTTGCCATTCTGTCGGCCAAGATGTTTTTTACATCACGTACCCGATTTTCGGATTCTTGTTGTTTTAATATTTCGGGAACAGATGGCATATCTGCGATGTGCATCATACGAATGACCAGCATATCAAAGCATTGTTTTTGATTCCCTGCGGCCTGCATTTCAGGAACAGCGGCAACCATAACCTGCCATATGCGTGATAAAGTGTTTACAGATATACGCGAATTAATGTCGTGTATTTGATCGCGTTGGTCGGCGGTATATGGTGAATTTTGTGTTTCGCCTGCACGCAGTGCAGGGTGCATTCTGGTGGCCCAGTGTGTCCATTCCATCATATCGGTCAACAACATCGCAAGATCGGCACCGTTGTTATAAATTGTATCAACTTTGTCCAATGCTGCGGCGGTATCGCCGGATAATAATGTTTTCATAAAGTCAACAACCACGCCGCGGTCCGCACGTTTTAACATATCCAAAACCGCATCCGCAGTAACGTTTCCGCCGGTTTGCGCGATGGCTTGGTCTAGTAATGATAGTCCGTCGCGCACAGAACCATCGGCCGCACGTGCCAATAATTCATTTGCTTCATCGGATAATTGAATGTTTTCCTGTTCTGCAATCCATGCGAAATGTTTTTTTAGTGTGTCAACCGGCACACGAACCAAATCAAATCTTTGGCATCGTGATAAAATAGTAACAGGAACCTTGCGAATTTCTGTTGTTGCCAAAATAAATATAACATGTGCAGGCGGTTCTTCCAGTGTTTTTAACAACGCATTAAATGCCGAAGTAGATAGCATATGAACTTCGTCAATTATATAAACCTTGTATCGACCATTTGTTGGGCGATATTGTGCCGCATCCATAATATCACGCATGTTGTCCACGCCTGTATGTGACGCCGCGTCAATTTCCATAACGTCAATATGTTGACCGGCTGCAATTGCACGACAGTTTTCGCAAACCCCACATGGATTTGGTGTTGCGTTTTCACATGACTGACAGTTTAATGCCTTGGCCAATATACGTGCCGTACTGGTTTTTCCTGTTCCACGAATACCGGTGAAAATATATGCATGTGCAATACGTGATGTATTAATTGCGGTGGTCAATGTTTTTACCAGAACATCTTGGCCAATAAGTGTTTTGAAATCCTGACTGCGATATTTGCGTGCCAAAACAGTATAGTTGTTATTCATAATGTAAACTTCCTTTTGCCCCAGCATAGCAAAACAGTGTGAAATTTCAACAAATAAAACGCGCCAGTTTGGCGCGTTTTTATTAATTTAAATTCGTAATAAAGTCAGGAAAACTTACTTCGTCATCATCGGTTGTTTCTGATGTTTCAGATGTGTCGTTTGTTTCGTTTGTATCCGCCACGACTTCTGGTGTTGTGTTTTTATCTTTTGGGTCGCGCATAGAATCGATTTTGATTTGTTCGCTATTAACAATTCGACCATAGTGTTCTGCGGTTTGCAAGACACGTTCGCGTTCAATTTCGTCTGATATTTGTCGTGCCTGGTCAATCAGTTGTTTTCTTTTTTGGCGCCATTTATGGCAACGTTGAATCATCTGAGTTACGTTTGATTGATTTTTTTTATTTTGCATAATTATTTCTTTTTTTAAATATGTATATCAGGAATTTATCCCATGCAACAAAACATTGTTGTCTATGTTTAACAAAAAGGATACTAAAACATCTTAAAAGCAATTGCAATATTTTTTTTGTATTGCTATGCTGATGATGTCAAGTAGGGGGATTTTTTTGCATCAGCAACGTGGCAGTTTTTTATTACAAGCATTGTTGGCAATGGGATTGATGTTTGCTTTTATCCCGTTTCTGTCGCGTCAAATGGCGCGCCGTAATACAGATTCTAGGATGTATGCGACCACTCATCAGGTTGAAACAGCCCAAACGGCCGCGCGAATTTTTATACGCGAAAACGCAAAAAATTTAATGTATAACACAACCGTTGTTTCTGGGGATGATTTTGTTGACTTGTTGGAACCATATGGTTTGCCGTTGGGGTATGTGCCGCGAACGGCATTGGGGCAAAATATATCATTAGTTATACATAAAACGCCCATGGCTGTGTCTGCGTATTTGGAATTGTTGGGTGGCGATTTAAGTGAAGTTGAACGTGCTGAATTGGCACGTCGAATTGGTTTTTATGCAACGTATACTGATGTTGGGGTAAATATTGGTATTGAATTACAAGATGTGTATTCGGATATTGTTCGACGTGATGAGCCTGATATTGATAATAGTGGCTTTTTGACAGACTTGGATATGGGAAGGTTTGTCTTGAATAATGTTGGGAATTTATTTGGTGTTCGTGGCGAATTTGATACGGCCCAGTTTACAACCTTGTCTATAACAGGGCTTGAATCTGGGCGCAAGGTCAGAAATAAAATCGAAGATATTTCTGCGGAAAAGGCGGTGTTTCAAAGTGCGACTGGTGAAGCGGCCTTGTCGTTAAATCGCGGAACGTTGTTTGTGGATAGCGCAAATTTTCGAACGGTGTCTATGTTTGGTGATACAGGTAATATCGAAGCAAACGATGTGTCTATCTATGATATGTCAATGACTGCGGGTCGTACGTCATTTACGGGTGGGGCGTCATGGACGGTTCATGGTAATCTGATGTCGGACAATGTATCATTCAGTGTTGAACGTTTGGATATATCTTCGTATCTAAGTGCGACACGTGGTCAAGATGTTTATATTGATGAAGAGACATTGGATTATAGTACTAAATCTGGGATTGAAACGGGTGTTATTTATACGTCAAATATAACGCTTCGTGACCAGACATCAATTGCATTAAATCAGGGTGCGTCTGGTGCGGTTATTTTGGATATTCGTCCGGCGGGAACATCAATGTTGCCAGATGCCCTAGTTGCAGGAATTAATAATGATGTTTTTAGTATTATTGAAGATGCAAAGTCTGATGATAAAAAAACAATTGCATGTAAAAAAATAATTGAAGAATTCGAAGGTGTTTATAACAAACAATCTTTGTCCCAATATTTGATTTGTCAGTATTTGTTTTGGCAAAATCTAGAAAAAAGAATCGATATAAAAAAATGTTTAATGGCGGGTGGCAGTGACTGTGTTAAATAACAAATTTTTTTCAAATTCTATGTCGGGTGCCAGTGTTGTCGAAGTGTTACTGGCACTGGCGATTGTTGGTATGGCAACGCCGTTTGTTTATAATCAAATTGCCCAAACAAATCATACAATTCATGATATTGCTGTTTCGCGCAAGATAATTTCTTCGCGTGATGGTGTGTTGAATTTTGTTCGTATGAATCAAGATAAATGGCCTGATATTGTTCAGATACAATTAACCCCCGAAGAATTGTCGTCTATATCACCCGATGCGGTGGCGGGTTTTATTGATAAATATGCAATAAATGGCGCAATGGTAACAGATGTATATTTGGCATTTTCGTCGAACGACAATGAATTACGTACAAACAAAATTGCGCGACATATTGGTGGTGATGCTGCGGTTGTTGGTGCAGATGGTGTTGCGTATGGTTCAACATGGGCGGTTATGGCGCCTGATTTTGTAACGGGGGATTTGATATATCGCATATCGCGTGAATTTTCTGGGCAAGACACATCGCGTTTTTTGCATCGCGCCACATCTGGTGAAGATAATTTGAATGTCATGGAGCGTGATTTGAATATGGCATATCATAATGTGTATAATGTTGCGACATTGTCGGGAAAGTCCTTGCGGGCCCGCAATGCAAATGTAACCTTTGTCGAAGCGCCAAATCTTTCTGCGCGCAGTGTTTATTTTAAATCTGGTGCGAATATGGACGGTCAAGATGTGTCGATTGGTAATATTCGTGTATCTGGTGACGTGTCGGGATTTCGTAATGTATTTGCAGACAATATAAATGGTCGTGGTTTTACAACAACTGGACATATAATTGCGGACAGAATCAAGATATTGGGCGATATAAATATCGGTAACAAATTCGTTTTGAAATCAGATTCTACTCGTACAATCAGTGGTTTTACCGGTATCAGTGCCAGTTCGGTTGTAACGCCATTTGTTTCTGCTGATGAAATGATGTTTTATAATAATTTTGGTCTGACGGTATCTGGTGAATTATTGATGTCAACAACACCTCCGTTAAAATTAGGTGCATGGACATTCCCATCAAATCGACCGCCTGCATTTTCGGAATTTAATTTGTCGCGCGCTAAATTACCGGATGCACCAGTCGTATCAGAATTTGATTCTTTGATGCGTGACGGATGGCAGGGATCAATACAACCACAAATATTTACGATAAACTAAGATGAAAAAATATATAAAACTATTTGGGCGAAAAAATGAAATGCGTGGAAACATGCTGGTTGAATTGCTGTTGTGTGTTGCATTGGCGGCGATTGTTATACCGTTTGCATTTCGTTTACAACAAGGGTCGGTTACACGTGCACAAAATATCGCCATAACAAATCAAATGTCTATTATTCAATCTGCGCTGGAACGATACATTGTTGCGCATCGTGAAGATTTATTAAAGACGGTTGGTAAAAATATTACCCGCGTAAAGTTGGCTCAGTTGGTTGAATATGGAATTCCGGATGCGATATTGGAATCAGATGCAGATTTGTACCAGTTGCGTATTTTAAAGTCCAGTGATGCCGCAGGGCATTCAACATTACAGGGTGTGGTTATACGCGTATCTGATGATATATCGCCATTACGTACACGTGAAATTGTAAATTTGTCTGGTGGTACGATGGGCTTTGTCGAAGATAAACATGCGTACGGTACCTTTGGTGTTTGGCATACAGACAGTGTTGATTTGGGGATTGATGTAAAAAATGCAATTGTTGAAACGACGAATGTAAATCGCGATAGTTCACTGTATTTATGGCGTGTGCCTTCTGGGAATGCAGATGATGCAAAAATGATGTCTGCATTAAATCTTGGTGGGCATGATATTGTGAATTCGGCATTTGTGAATGCAGAATTTGCCGAATTTACCGAAGGGCTAAAAGCATTACAGATTGCGACAAATGATTTGATTTTTCAAAATCGCACAACTATTGATAATGCATTCAAAGTTGCATCAGCAACGGTTTCTGGTATGATGTCGTCGGATGCAAAGTCCATGGAAGTGTCGCGTGGTTTATTATTGTCCGAGTTGGGCAAGTTTTCATCGGTAACCGCACAGAATTTGTGGGTATCAAATTTGACTCTGGGCGGTTTGTCGATTAGTACCGAAGATAATTTTTCTTTTCTAAAGATAAATCAGTCGCTGGACATGACTGCGGGTCGTATCAGTGCAATGTTTGTAACCGTTGGTTTTACGGGGTCCATGACGCCACGTCTGGCTGTATCAAAGAAAATTGCGGATTCACAGCAATCGGATTATTATTGGGACTTGTCAAACAAGGTGGCGAATTTTGCAGACGCATCTTTTGTTGAGTTAAATCGTATGGCGTCATTGGCGACATATCATTATGGTGATTCTGCGACAGAATCTGGTCGTATTTTTGCGGCTGTTTCTGCAAACAAGAATGCGACAGTTGCAGATTATATGAATGCGATATCCGAAATTCAGACACGTGTTCGTGCCAAATATCGCCAGTTGAATTTAGAATAATTTGTGGTATATATAAAAATATGAAAACGAAATGTGATTTTTGTAAAACAGAATATGCTTTGTCTTCTATGCCAACATGTCCTGTTAAGTGTGCGGTTTGTGGTCATGTATGGCGTGTTCCTGCACGTCCCCGCAAGAATACATGGTTGATGTTTTTTGCGTCTGTTTGTGCGTTGTTGTCTGCGGTTGTTTTTGCGATTGCGGTTATTACGCATCATCAGGCTTCACATCGCCCTGTGGGACCATTGGTTGCGTCTGTTTCTGGGGTTGAAACGACAACTGATGATACGGGGGCGGTTCGTTATATTGTGTCTGGTACGATTTCAAATATTTCATCGGATATATATGGCGTTCCTGATTTAATAATTGTTTCGTTGGACGATAGAAATAACATTTTGGCGCGTCAAAAGTTTATGCCGTCTGCGACGCTACTTGATGCTGGGGCTAGTGTGGATTTCAGTCATGTTTTGGCGCCGTTGCCCAAAGGTGTAACCAAGATTGTTGCAAAGTTGGCTGATTTAGATGTGCCACAGGGGGATAAATGAAAAAAATAATTGCATTGTTTTTGTTCTTGATAACGTCTGTTGCGAATGCTGCAGATTCATCTGCGCCCGCCCCAAGGATTAGTATTTTTTCCACCAGCACAGATTGGCAGGCTGTAACAGGATTAAATTTATCTGAATATCGCGGAACGTTTATCCCAGATGCGCGCTTGGTTGGTCGTGGTCTGGTTTTGTATTATTTGGATGGCTTTCCATGTTATGGTTTGGGTGATGGTGTTCGCGTTTGGATTGGTCCAAATGGTCAAAATCATGAACATTTGCGAATTGCGTGTGTTGCGGCGCCGCGTGAAATACATTTTGCGTATCGTAATGCAACGCGTGACGCAGACCAGGCAACAACAACGGGATTATTGACATGTCCGGTATCTGATTCTGGTCGCGAATTAAAGATTGATTTGTCTGATTGTACTGTTGGCCCAGATTGGCAAGATTATAAATAGGTTTTTTGTTATGCAAGATATTCGTGAATTTATTGTTAATGATACAGACGAAGTTGTTCGTATTGATAAGTATTTGTCGGCCCAGATGCCTGAATTTTCACGCAGCGAGATTCAACGTTTTGACGTAACGCGTGCTGATGGTTCATCGGTAAAGTTTTCGGAAAAGATACGTTCTGGTGATGTCTTTCGTGTTATTGTTCCTGTGCCTCAAACAGATGTTGCGACCGAAAATATATCATCTGATTTTGATTTGGAAATTTTGTTCGAAGATGACGATATAATCGTTGTAAATAAACCACGTGGTGTCGTGATGTATCCATCTGCGGGTAACAAGACTGGCACATTGGTCCAGAATATTTTGGCGCATACACATTTGTCTGCATTGGGTGGTGATACGCGTCCTGGGGTTGTTCATCGTCTGGACAAGGATACCAGTGGTGTAATGGTATTTGCAAAATCTGATGCGGCATTTCGTGGGTTGGTGAAAATCTTTTCGGAACATGATTTGACCCGTCAATATATTGCGTTTGTTTGGGGTGTTCCAAATTGGGAAGTTGCAGATATCACCGGTAATATTGCGCGTTCATCGCGTAATCGCCAGAAAATGACAATGGTAAAAACCGGTGGTAAACCATCGCATACCGAAGTGGCGGTTATGAACGCCTGGTCGCGTGCGGGTGTATCTCAAATGCGTTGTACATTGTTTACTGGTCGTACGCACCAGATACGTGTGCATTTATCGGCGCATGGTTTTCCGGTTCTGTGTGATCCTTTGTATGGTCGTGGTACCACCCGTTTGGGCAGTGTGCGTGATCCGGAATTATTGGAATTTTTGCGCGCCCATGATGGCCAGATGTTACACGCGGCGGTTTTGGACTTTGTTCATCCTGTAACTGGGCAAAAGATGCACTTTAAATCACGTTTGCCAGATGACATGATGGAACTGAAAGAAATTTTGGAATATGTATAACGTATAAAACTGCGAAAAGTATATTTTTTCACTTTTCAATCCCCTGAAAATATGATAGAATAAAGTAATAAAAAATGGAGTCAGGGGATGTCTTTTCTCAAAAATACGGTAAGTTTTATTGCTTTGTTCAGTGTGATACCTGCGGCCTATGCGGTTACTGCGCGCCCCAGTGTTATGAACACTGCGACCGCGATGTCTGCAAATGGTGCGGTTCGTCGTATGCCAACTATGACGTCATACGTCACTGGGGCCAAGGGCGGAACTGCAACTGCATCTGTGGCTGCGGCGGCAACGACATCTACATCGTCTTTGTTGAATAATACTGACTGTATTGATGCATATTCCGAATGTATCAAGGGTGCGGACATCTGTGGGCCAAATTTCGAAGAATGTACAACTGGTATCTTGTTTCACGCAAAAATGCCACAATGTTTGTCCACATTGGCCCAGTGTTCATCTGATGGTATAAAAAGTTTGTTTGGTACATCTAACGTTGCGGCGTTGTCTGATGTTGCGACAACAAATTCTTATGGCGAAGTGGCCAGTTATAAATATCCTGCGACTGGCAGTGTTCTGGAACAATTGATTACTGCGGCGGCGATTTCGAACAAATACGATACATCGACATGTGTAAAACGTTATACATCATGCTTGAAAAAAGACAGTGTTTGTGGTTCTGAATTTGAATTATGTACAACGAATGCTGAATTCAAGAAACAGCGCGTTTATTGTGATTCTACCTTGGCGCGTTGTCAGGGCGAAGGTGTAACAGAATTGTTGGGTTCATCATCTTTGACGGCAAATCCAACCGCGTCCAGTCGTGTTGGTGAATTAATTGCCGAAGGTGGCGCATTGGCGGCGGTAAACGCGGTATCCACATGTTACAAGGTTGTTGACCAATGTTTCTTGGGTGCATGTACGGCCAATCCATACAAATGTTATGAAAATGCAACTGCTGGCACAATCAGTTTGGTTGATGCTATTAATAACGGTACATCAGTCACAGAATTGGCGGAAACGATGACGACGGTCGATAAATCAAATATATCTGCCTATATCAAGAATTCATGTTTGGATACAATTGGTTCAAACAAATATTGTTATGCAACATTCTTGGGCGATGGCATGATGCCAACCGCGTCCCAGTTGCGTGACGAAGATAACCAAGAAGAAATCTTTGATGCGGCATACAGTGCGCGTTACAATTCTGGCATGAAGGCGCGTGTAACCGAATTGGTTGAAAAGTTTGATACGCGTGCCAAAGAAAAATGTGCGCAAACATTATCGTCATGTGCAATGCGTGTTTGTGGTTCTGGTTCTGGTGCGGCATGTTATTCCCAGGTTTTTGGTAATGGCGACAAAACAATTAACAACGAATACACACGTGAAGAAATCAGAACGGGTTGTGCATCTATTGTAAATACCGACGCGAATTGTAAATATGCGGCCCAAAATCCAAATGCAACGGGTACATACACATATTCATTTAATATGGGTGATGCATTTGATACATTGTTCCCAGAATATGATTCTGGCGCAGAAGCGGACCCAATTGGTGTAATTGCATCATTAAATGCATCATTGGCAACAAATTATAGTGATGCCGCAATTGCCCAGATGAAGAAACAATGTCAATCTGTTGCGACATCTTGTGTTAAGTCATTGTGTGGTACAGATTATGTAAATTGCTATCGCAATCGTACAGATATGTATTCAACATTAACCAACAGTGGTGATGCATCGTTTGATAAATCAATGAACAAGGTTGGTGGTGTTTTGGATTATACAATCGTATTGGGATTGTGTGTTGATACGGTTAAAAACGCATCTGTTTGTGAAGAACACTTGGCAATCGAAACAAATAAAATGAAAATCCAAGACAAGAGTGTCGGTGCGTCCAGTTGGGGTAATTCCACAACGGTACGTGGTGGATGGATTGATGCGGGTGGTGCGTCCAAGATGACCGCCACAACCGAAGAAGTTCAGGCAACAGATGAATATGGTAATCAGCTGTGTTCAAATGCGTCTGGCGACCAAGGGGTATGTTTCAATGTTGATGCAAATGGTGCAGTATATGATAAACCTGTTATGATTTCATATACGACATATGCCGAAACCCAGGCGGCCAGCACATTGTTCCGCGACCTGATTTACGATTTGGAAATCGAAGCCCAGGCGAAATATAATGCAAAATTAACCCAAGAACAAAATCGTTGCTTTGCCATGAACAATGGCGGCATCATGGGGGCCAAAGATAATGGTTCAACATATATGTGGGTAAAATTGAAATCGAACAAGGTTCCAAATGGATATACTGGAAACGGATTAAAAGCAAATCAAATGGTGGCCAGTAACGATTTGTATGGTTCCTTCTGTCGTGCACGTGTAACGTTGCATTCCGATGATAAATATATCCAAGATGCAATCAATGCGGGTGCAGATTGGGCGACAACATACTTTGCGGTTGGTGACGCATTCGTATGTGGTTCATGGATTCCATCTGATAAATTAAAAGAATTGTCAGAAAAGGCGGGTCAAGACGCACGCGACACCAAAGAAGCATCACAGCCAAAGATTGCTGGTTGGATGGCCGCGGTTGGTGCATTGGGTCTGGGGACCGGTGGCGTATTCTTGGGTGATTATATCCAAAATGGTTCCAAGAATAAAGGTGATGGCGTATTGGGTGGCTTGAATCAAAAGAAAAACACCGCCGTTATGTCAAATACGGAATTAAAGGCACAAAAAAATCAGTGTAATAAAATGGTTGATGCTTTTGCGAATTTATTTAAAAGTAGCGCAACGCCGAAAGAAGCCGGATACCAAAAATACGAAAATCGTGTGTTAAAGATATTTGAAAAATTCGATGTCGTAACAACATCCGCATATGATTCGGCACGTGCAAACTATAATACTAATACTAATACTAATACTGCAAGCGCATTCTTTGAGCAAATTGAAGATATGAAAACACAATGTGATGATTTGACCACAGAAATGTATGAAAATGCCCAGTCTATTGAAAAAGAAAAGTCACAGGCTGGCGAATGGTGGGATAAAAACGGTGGTAAACTGTTGGGCGGTGTTATCAGTGCTGGTGCCGGTGCTGGATTGGGTTACGGTATAACCAAGGCTGTTCAAGACGCCGAATTGGATAAAGCCGAACAAGAAGCCATCCAAGAATTTATGGATAACGTCGGTTCCAAAATCGAATGTTATGTTGGTGGCGAACCCGTCGGAACATATGGCGGAGTCTTCACGATTACATTGGATTAAAAAAATCCCCCAAACGGGGGATTTTTTATTTTTATTAACTATTGACCAGATGTGTGTTTTTTTATTATCATTTCACATATGGGACGGATTTTTTCATTTTTATTTACAATATTAATATCTTCAAATCTATTCGCGGCACAATATCGTGCGGCATTGGTCGCGGATATGGAAACGGGGCGTGTCCTGTACCAAGAAAACGCAAATGAACCCAATTATCCGGCCAGTTTAACAAAAATAATGACACTATATCTGACGTTTGATGCGTTGGAACATGGGCGTTTAACATTAAATGATTATTTGATTGTTTCGCGCGCGGCGGCCAATGCCGAACCGGTAAAGTTGGGATTGGCAGCGGGTTCAAAAATTCGCGTCGAAGATGCAATAAAGGCATTGGCGGTGTACAGTGCAAATGACGTTGCACGCGTGTTGGCTGAAAACCTAAAAGGGGGCCAAGAAGAAACTTTTGCCGATTTGATGACACGTGTTGCGCGTGAAATTGGTTTAACGAATACAAATTTTGAAAATTCGTCTGGTCTGCCAAATGATGACCATATGTCAACTGCACGTGATATTGCATTGTTATCCATGGCGGTTTATAAACATTTTCCACAATATTGGCACTTTTTTGGGATTAAATCATGGGTCTATGATGGAAAAACATATACAAATGGGAATCGATTGCTGACGTCATATAATGGCTGTGATGGTATGAAAACAGGATATACAAAAAAATCAAAATATTCATTGGTTGCAACAGCGCACCGTGGGGATAAACGTTTGATGTCGGTTGTTTTGGGTGCCGAATCCAAAGATGTGCGCGCAAATGTTTCTGTTCAAATGTTAAATCGTGGTTTTGAAATGTTAAACTCGGGTTCTGCACCTGTGGTAAAGAATACACCTGTGCCGCCGGTTGTGGGGGCGGGTTCTGCACCCGTTGTGAATGATAACGCGCCAACAACATTTTCTGCGGCGTATAACGCGGCAACGGGGGCGGTTGCACAACAGAATGTGGCGCCCACATACAATACCACACCAAAAACGTCATCTGGCAATGCGGGGGTTCAGTTTGGGGCCTTTGGTTCAATTGATGCCGCCAACAGACACGCTGCAAATATAAAATCAAAATTGGGTGTGGTTGCGACTGTTGAACCAACGGGAAATGGATTGTATCGTGTTCGTGCATATGGGTTAACTGAAACCGCGGCCCAGCAAATAAAATCTGCCGCTACATCAAACGGTATTGACAGTTACGTTTTTCACTAGTATTTTATTAAAACTATGAATCCAAAGATTGAAAAATTAATAAAGTTGTTTGCAAAATTGCCACGTGTTGGTTCGCGTGGCGGACAACGTATTGCACTGGCATTATTACAGGATAAAACAGGACGTGCAATGGCATTGGCCGATGCAATAAGCGATGCGGTCGAAAATATTGCCCCATGTACCAATTGTGGTGTTTTAACGGCACGTGGATGTGCATGTGAATTTTGTCGTGATGTAAATCGTGCAAATGGTCAATTGTGTATTGTGCGTGATTTGTCCGATGTTTGGGTGTTGGAAAAATCATCTGTTTTCCATGGTCGATATCATATAATTGGTGGTTTGTTGTCTGGTGCAACCGGCACATTGCCCCAAGATTTGAATTTAAGTACATTGCGCGATCGCATAGATTCAGAATCTGTATCTGAAATCATTTTCGCACTGCCCAATACGGTCGAAGGCAAAACAACCCAGCATTATATTATGTCTATGATTGGTAAATCAGATATTCTCTTTTCGGAAT
The DNA here is from genome assembly GCA_045635585.1 of Candidatus Enterousia sp. Taxonomy (GTDB): domain Bacteria; phylum Pseudomonadota; class Alphaproteobacteria; order Rs-D84; family Rs-D84; genus Enterousia. Next base: position 19,112 of record JAZTWA010000005.1, on the reverse strand, counting down.
TGGCATCTGGTGTACCATTGGGTGGTGATTTAGATTATTTGGATGATGGTACATTAACATTGGCGTTTGGGGGGCGTAAAACATTATGACAGATATGATTGCAAATTTGCCACCTGTATCCGCAATGATGCGTGAATGTGGGTTGGAACCCAAAAAACAGTTCGGACAAAATTTCTTGTTTGACTTGAATCTGACGGGTCGCATCGCACACAGTGTTCCCAATATTGATACGATTCCTGTGGTCGAAGTTGGTCCTGGGCCTGCGGGATTGACGCGTGCGCTGTTGATGGCGGGTGCAAAACGTGTTGTTGCAATTGAAAAAGACAAAACAACAGAACCGATTTTATCGCGCGTCGTTGATGCATCTGATGGTCGTTTGACGGTAATTTATGATGATGCGTTGCGTGTAAACTTTTCCGAATTGGGATTCGATGAATATTCGATATGTGCAAATCTGCCATATAATGTTGGTACAGAATTGTTAATATCATGGTTGCAAAAAATTGCACATGGTGAACAGATAAAATCATTAACATTAATGTTTCAACGCGAAGTTGCCGAACGCATAACCGCACGTTGTGGTGATGCCCAGTATGGTCGCTTGGCGGTTTTGGTATCTTTGCTGACGGATTCGCGTATTTTGTTTGATGTGCCAAATACTGCATTCTTTCCACGACCACGTGTCCAGTCTGCGGTTGTTCAAATAATTCCAAATCCTGAAAAAATATCGCAAATAAAAAGTCTGGAAAAAATTGAACAAATAACGGCCCGCTTGTTTGGGATGCGCCGTAAAATGATACGTGGTATTATACCGAATGTTGATTGGGCGTGCTTTGGATTAACGGGTACGGAACGCGCCGAAAATTTATCTCCAGAAATGTTTGCGTTATTGGCGGAAAATTTGTTATAATAAAACTGTATACATACAGCAAGAGAGAGAATACATATGTCCATGTCATTATTGGCATTTTTTGCCGTCGTATTTGTTTTGGTTTATATAATGCGTACTGCGCGTATTGGTGCATTGGTTGCGTTTTTGTTGGCGGGTGTATTATCTGGCCCATATGTATTTGATTTGTTCAAATTGACCGATACATGGACGTTTTTGGGCGATTTGGGAATAATGTTTTTGTGGTTCACAATTGGTCTGGAAATAAATATCAAACGTCTGTGGCGTATGAAGCATAATATTTTTGGTTTTGGTGCAGCCCAGGTAATGATGGTTGTCATGATGTTGTTCCCATTGTTGTTTGGTTTTACAGGCTGGTCAATTATGGGTTGTATAATGGTGTCGTTAATGTTAGCAATGTCCAGTACGTCTGCGGATATGCAACTATTGACCGACCGGAATCAGTTAAATACCGAAATGGGTCGTCAGACATTTTCGATTTTATTATTCCAAGATTTATTATCAATTCCGTTATTGGCGATGTTACCTGTATTTGCCGGAAAAAGTTTTAATTTGGGCGCAACCGCAATAGATGTTGTGGTTATATCTGTGGCGCTAATTCTTTCTGTGATATTGGTTGGTCGTTTTATTATGACGCCGTTATTGCGTTTTGTTGCAAAGGTAAAATCCAAAGAAGCTTTTTTGTTGGCGATTATGTTGAATATCGTTATCTGGGCGGTATTGTTGAATTTTATGGGATTGCCGGCGGGATTAGGTGCATTCTTGGCTGGTATGTTAATGTCTGAAACGATTTATCGTCACCAGATTACGGCTGAAATTATGCCATATTCTATATTGTTCTTGGCGATGTTCTTTATATCGTTGGGCATGGGATTAAATTTACCATTACTGATGGATAATTGGTATTTTGTGTTGGCGGGTGTTGTCGGGTTAATAGTAATAAAGTTTGCCGCAATATTTATGGTTGCACGTGTTCGCGGTATATCCGCACCTGAATCTGCTATAATTGCGTTGTTGTTGGCCCAAGGCGGTGAATTTGCATTGTTAATGTTACAGACAATGAAGACGTCTGGTATTCGCGCAATACCATCGGGGCACGAAGAAATTTTAACGGCGATAATCGTTTTATCTATTATGATGACGCCACTTTTGTTGTGTGTATATGATTTTATGCGTAAACATGGTTGGTTGATGTCCCAGCGTATGACAAAGGCGATGGAAAAGTCGGAATCGCGCAAACCAACAGATGTTGTCGTCTGTGGATTTGGTCGTGTTGGTCAAATTATATGTCAAATGCTGGATGCGCAAAATATATCGTATGTTGCAATTGATATGGATGTTAATACGGTAATGATGGGGCGCGAACAAGGCTTTAATGTTGTTTATGGTGATTCAACAAATCGTGATGTTTTGTATGAATTTGGTGTTCGTCCACGAAAAAATCGTGCTGTTGTTGTTGCGCTGGACAATGCCAATACGGCACGTAAATCGATATTGGCGATAAAGTCTATTGCGCCACGCGTCAAGATTTTTGCACGTGCGCGTAATTTGGCCGATTCTCAGATGTTACTGCGCGAAGGAATAAATGCATCAATGCCAGAAACCATAGAATCATCTTTCTTTTTGGGGTATGCTGTTTTGTCTTGTTTGGGTGTTCCAGATCACGATGTTGAAGATTTGTTATCGGAAATGCGCGCCGATAATTATGCTGCATTGGCAACTGTAATTTCTGATAAACGTGATTAATAATCGTCCTCATTTTGGGGACATTTTATTTGCTTTTATTTTTATGTATTGTTATATTAACAGTCTATCCATGGGAAAGACAAAATGAAAAAGACCACATTAATTTTATCAATCATATTTGGTTCGATTCTGTTTGACCAAATAACTAAATCTATATTGTTATACTTGATAACCGGAACTGTGCCATTGTTTGGGGCCGCATGGGAAGTTGTGCCTGTGCCATATTTGATGACACATGTGCTGGATTGTTTTAATATTGTATTCACATGGAATCCTGGTGCGTCATTTTCCTTGTTTCGTGCATTGGGTGAATCTGCACCGTTGGTTATTGTTACTGCGACGGGTGCGGTTATTGGTTGTATCTTGTATTACCTGTTTGTACGTGCCGCGCGTTATGAACGTGTGCCATTGGCATTGATTGCGGGTGGTGCAATTGGTAATCTGATTGATAGAATACGTTTTGGTGCGGTTGTTGATTTCTTGGATTTTCATATTGGCGGATACCATTGGCCGGCATTTAATGTTGCAGATATTTGCATTGTTGTTGGTGTTGGTTTATATCTATTGAATTGGTATTGTGCACGTCGTGCATGTATAAAAAACATAAAGGGTGGTAAATAAATATGGTTCAGTATATGGATAAAAATTCTGGGTTTAATATGTGGAATGCGAATAAAAATGCGTCTCAGAAAAAGCCTACATTTTCTGGTTTTTTATGGTGGGTTGTTTTGTTTTTGGCGGCATGGTGGGCAATTGGCTTTATTATGGGACCGAAAAATCAGACACAGACTGTTGCAGAAACGACGGGTATAATTGATGTGTCATCTGTTCCTGTATCCCATGTTTCGTCTGATGTTATTGATGCGTCTGTTCAGGGGTTGCGTATATCAGATATTAAATTATCTAAATACAATGTTTCGCCTGAATCAGAAGAAGTTGTTACCTTGTTGGATGCAGATAATAATTTTGTCGAAGTTGGTTTGATGTCAACAGGATCTGCGGCGCCTGTTGCAAATACGATATGGCGCGAATCAAATGGTGCATATGTGTGGCGTAATCCAGACGGTGTTGAATTTACACGTGCAATCACTGCGGATGGATATGTATTAACAATAACAGATACAATTAAGAATACGACAAATCATGATATTGCTTTTGCGCCATACGCGCGAATTGTTCGTGATAATAATGTAAAGTCTGCGGCGGGTGTAAACAATGGTGCAATTGCGTATGTGAATTCGGATATTGAAGAACAAGCATGGTCAAAACTAGATAAAAAATCATATGCGTATTCGACGATAAATGGTTTTACTGGTTTTGCGGACCAGTATTGGGAAACGATTGTTTCTGTGGACAGTGCGGATCAAACAATTCGTATGAAAAAAACTGGTGATAAATATACGGCAGATGTTGCAGCGGGTGCCGTATCAATTGCACCGAATGCAAGTCGTACAATCACAACAAATGTGTTTGCGGGACCGCGTGAACAAGGTGTATTAGATGTTGCAGAAAGTAAAATTGCAGGCATCGCAGATACAATTGATTATGGTTGGTTTGGATTTTTGGCACGTCCAATGTTGTGGTTGTTAAATATGATTCATGCATTTGTTATGAATTATGGTGTCGCGATTATTATCATGACAATATTATTGCGCATGTTGATGTGGCCATTGACACGCAAATCATATACATCGATGGTCGCAATGCAAAAGATGCAACCAGAAATGCAGCGTATTCAAAAATTATATGCGAATGATAAAATGCGTCTTCAGATGGAAATGATGAAACTGTATCAAACACACAAAACATCGCCAATGTCTGGCTGTTTACCAATGTTGATTCAGATTCCGATTTTCTTTGCGTTGTACAAGGCGTTATTGGTTTCTGTGCAAATGCGAAACGCGCACTTTTTGTGGGTGTCTGATTTGTCTGCAATGGACCCAACATTTATTCTGCCTGTATTAATGGGTATAACAATGTGGTTACAACAGCGCTTGCAATCAGCGTCTAATAAAAATACTTCTGGTAATGATATGGTTGCTCAAACACAAAAGATGATGTTGTGGATGCCATTATTGTTTACGGTAATGTTTGCGTGGATGCCTGCAGGTTTGGTTCTGTATTGGACGGTGTCAAATATCTTTGGAATTGTTCAAATGCAGATAATAAAAAAACGTTCCAAGTAATATAAAGTGTGGGTATTTGATATGGATTGGCAAAACGTATTTAATTTTGATAAAAGAAAATTTCCAGATGATTGGTCGAAATTATCTAATGCTACACTTGCAAAAAATATCAAATACCTAAAAGATAATTTTGAAAAATATAGCATAACTGTTGGATATAATTTTGTTCAATTGGATAATGTTCGTATCAGTATTTATCCCGAAGAACCTAGAATTTATGGACCAATGGATTTGATTTTTGTGCCACAATATCGAATAGTAAAGATTATAAATAAAAAAGAATTTCATAAAGGTGATCCTTTGTATCCAGATGTAACGGAATTGTGGCGTATGTTACCAAAAACACACACAATCAAGACACGATAAAATAAAACCGCCAATGGCGGTTTTTTACTAAAACGTTACGCGCAGTCCTGCGGATATAAACGGAGTTTTTGATGTAACGCCACCCGACATCCAACCATCAACAAATTCGCTATACTTATATCTAAAAGATGCAATTAACATGTTGTCTTGAAAGTCTGTAACATCATTTTGCCAAATTCCTGTATCAGAAAACATGTATGTCAAAGATACGCTGTATTTTAATAAATCGTAACTGATACCTGTGCCTGCAACAAATCCATCAGAAATCGGTCCAACAGGATTCTGGTCATAAATAACGCGCGCAGTTAACCCCCATATCCAGCTGTTGTACTGTAAATTCATACCGGCAGATAATTGCGCGCGCCAATCGGCGGTAACCCCTGGCGTATAAACTTCGTTATCAAAGTTATCTGGGTGCGACATAAAAGATGCACCAACAGAATATGCGGTTTTTATCTTGCCCACAGGTTTTCGTATTTTTAATCCCGCATCCATTGCCCAATCATAATCATCAGTTATTCCTGCAACCGACAGGCCGTATTGTACACCATTTGTTGGTGCGCTGACCGTATTAATTCTTAATGCGCTACGACCTGTTGTTAACGTTGTGTCAGCAATAACTGGGCCGTCTGGTATAATTTTTTCATTAAACAGCGGTCGGTCATTTATACGCAGTCCCCCAACATCGGGTAATCCAACACCTAATTTTCGTGCCACAGAATCTGTAAATCCGAATTCCAATCGGCCATATGTTTTTGATTCGATGTACCCAAAGGCTTCACGTGTCCATTTACCTTTATCAACTGCCGCTTGGTCCAATGCATATGTTAAACCAAATTTATATTCATTATTTGCATTGTATGTTGTTTGAATGCGTCCGCGCCAATCCCCAATGAATAATGGTGATTCGATATCTGGATTGATAACACCGCCCGTTGCGTATCCTGTTACCTTAAAAGAATATTTTCCTGTATCGTATTGCAATGCCATGGCATAATGTGGCAATGTGGCCAATACAAATGCACCCATTGCGATTTTATAAATTTTTGGCATATCTATTGTCCTTGGGTTTCTTTTAATATTGCATCACGCAGTTTATTATATGCGCGTTCTTCGATTTGGCGAACGCGTTCACGCGATATTCCGTATTTTTGTGACAAAGATTCCAGTGTTGCCACCGGCTGGCGCAAACGACGTGCAGTTAAAATTTCACGATCACGCTCAGACATTTTTTCTAAATGTTTTTTTAATAGTTCATAACCACGACGTCTGAATTCGATTTGTTCCAATGTTTCTTGTATTGTATCGCGTTCTTCGGGCATATTAGACAGTATATCTGTTGTTCCGTCTTCGGAACTGATTGGCGCATTCAAAGATACATCGCGCGCTGCAACGCGTGTTGACATGCGTTGGACATCTTTTTCAGGCACGTCCAGATATTTTGCAATTTGTGCCGTTTGTTCATCGGTCAAATTATTATCCATAATCCCCAGCGCGCGTTTTGCGCGTGATAGATTAAAGAATACGCGCTTTTGATTTGCGGATGTTCCGATTCGAACGATAGACCAATTATTTAAAATTGTTTCATAAATTTCTGCCTTGATCCAAAACATTGCATATGTTGAAAATCTGAATCCTTTTTCAGGGTCAAATTTCTGCAGTGCCTGCATCAGTCCCATATTTCCGCTGGCAATCAATTCTGACACCGGTATGCCATAGTTTTTATAGTCGTATGCCACCGACACGACCAATCGTAAATGACTGGCTACCAGCTTTTCTGCAGCAAAAGAATCCTGATTTTTTGCCCATTGTATTGCATATTCATATTCTTGTTCTGCGGTCAATACTGGTATTTTCTGTACGGTTTGTATATATTGTGCCAAACTAGATTCGTCATTAACGCCACGCGCATCGACGATGCTATTATTTTTTACCGTTGGCAAAGCGCTCTTGATTTCTTTTTTCATAACTTTTATAGTATACCATAAATTAATAATTATCAAGCATAGGAGAATATCAAATGGCAAACATGCTGGAAAGAAATAAAAATATCAAAGCACCAAAGAAAACATACGCTGAACATGCCGAAGATGCATTATATCGTGAAGTATGGGAAGAAGTTAATAATGAAAAAACATTGCGTTTTATCAAAAAATATTCGCGTCATATTATGGCCACTGCAATATCGATTTTAATTGTTGCGACGGCTTTTCAGATTGGTGTTCGTACATACCACGCAAATAAAATTGCCACTGCGGTTGCGTATGAAACGGCGGTTGAAAACGTTGATGCAAATGCATTGGCGGCATTGGCATCTGATGCATCTGGTGCGACTGCGGATTTGGCACTGTTTCAGTCGTATGTTTTGGATAAAGACGTTGCAAAGTTAGAACGTTTGGCCAAAGATGGCAATACACCGGATTTTCGTGATTTGGCAAAAATGCATATTGTTGGTATTCGTGGTGATAAAATGTCGGCGGTTGAAGTTGAAAAATATTTATCTGATTTGAATACAAAAAGTTCACCATTTTATTATACATCGCGTTTAATGGTTGCACAAAAGTATTTGGCCGATGGTAATCATGATGCTGCAAACAAATGGTTGGATAAAATTATTGACGATAAAAACGCACCATCTGCTGTATCTGGTACTGCACAAACATTACGATAGGTTGGGGTGCGTCAAATGCGTAAACTGTTGTTGATTATTTGCGGACTTGGGATATTGGGTGCATGTGATAAACATGATCCGATATTACCGGGTGTTCGCACATCAATATTTGATGATGCCAAGGTTCGTGTTTTAAACAAGACGATATCTGATGTTCCAGATACATCATATGTATTTGATAATTCGTCTTGTAAATATACCCAAGATTCATCAAATGTTGTGTGGGATGGTTCGCGTAAAATATTCAGTGGTTTTCCAACAAATAATTCTGTGTCTGGAAATGTTCAGCCAATTTGTGATGGCCGATATGTTTATGCGGGATTAACAACGGGCGAATTGGTTAAAATAAATCCGTCGAATCGTCAAATTGTTTGGATTGCGGATATATATCGTTCAACAAATTTGACTGGCGGTTCGTCAATGGTTGATATTGTTGCGCCAATTGTACCAAATGGAAAATATGTTTATGTGGGTGGTTTGGGCGATGCTTTTTGTCGTGTTTCATCTACGTCTGGAATTAAAACTTGGTGTTTAAATATTGGTGTTGGCGTGCCATTTGTGATTGCGGGTAATTACGCTTTTGTTGTTGGTACAGACGATTATTTGTATGCGATTCGTTTGGAATCTGGTGATGTATATTGGCGTACTGCGATTGATAAGCAAGTTGCCCCAATATATTCTTCTGATGGCATTGTTGTTGGGCGTCAACATATCGATATTTCATCAGGAAATGAAATTAAATAAAAAAATACTGGACAAAAGGAAAAATATATTATATTATTACCCCGCTGTTAAGGCTTTGGGTGTTTAGCTCAGTTGATTAGAGCATCTCGTTTACACCGAGAGGGTCGGGGGTTTGAGTCCCTCAACACCCACCAAGTTTTTTCCGCCGTTATGGCGGATTTTTTATTGAAAAAAAGGTGAATGATGAATAAAGAAACAAAAGAAGAATTAAAAGATTGGGGTAAAGAACTGATATTGGTTGGTGTTACAATTGCATTTGCATTGTCGTTAAATCATGTGTTGTCTGGTGAAGAAAAGAAAACATTAGAACCAATTACCAAAACAAAAACAGAAACGCTGAAAAATGATACAACAAATATGATTCAGCAGAAAATTCTTCAATCACAGGTAAAAGAAAAATAAAATCGTCGTTTATGACGGTTTTTTTTGTGTTTTGTAAAATAATGTTTTATGATAACGTTCGTGCATGTTAGATAATTAAAAGGAGAAATGATGAAAAAAATAATATCATTATGTGCGATAACTGCATTAATTGCTGGTTGTACAACGGTTAATCCATATACAGGTCAGACACAGACGTCTAAATCGACGTGGGGAACTGCGATTGGTGCGGCATCTGGTGCCCTGATTGGCAGTACAAAAAGCAGTACAGGCGCATTAATCGGTGGCTTGGCTGGTGCGGCCGTTGGTGGTGGTGTTGGATATTATTTAGATGCCCAAGCGGCAGAATTGCGTGCAGAATTGGTATCAACTGGCGTTCAAGTTGTCGAATCAGATGATAATATTCGTCTGATTATGCCGGGTAATATTACATTCAAAACAGATTCAGCAGATATAAATGCATCATTTTATTCTGTATTAAATTCTGTGGCCAAGGTATTGAATAAGTATAGCAATTCGACAGTATTGGTTTCAGGGCATACAGACAGTACAGGTTCTGCGGATTATAATTTAGATTTGTCGAAATCACGTGCGCAATCTGTTGCCGCATACTTGCAAGGTCAGGGTGTAAAGTCATCACGTTTTGAAGTGATGGGTATGGGTTCTTCGAATCCGATTGCATCAAATTCAACTGCAGAAGGTCGCGCACAAAACCGTCGTGTTGAAATTAAGATTATTCCAAATAAATAAAAAAATCCCCGTTTGGGGATTTTTTTTACTTGTTATGGGCACTGTGCCAATTGTTTTAAAACATTTTGAACATCATTATTTATTGATACGGTTATTTCGCGTTGCAACCCGTCTTTGTATGTATAGTTAAATTGAGTGTCCTTGAATTCCGGCATAGCGTCATAAACTTGTTGGAATGGTGCCAACATTGCCTGGAACCATTGACGGCTGCGACATAAACAACCGTTACGTACGTCTGCGGCAACAACTGCGGTTGCGGTGTTTGGATATTGTGTATCCAAATCGTGATCTGTCATCATCAGACAGCGTGCCCCTAATCCATAAAAGTTTGCATCGTCCGACAAGAATTTGTAAACCAATGCATCACTGGCGCCAGCTTGTTTTAATTCGTATGCCATACCGTCTGTACAGCATGCGCGTGCGCTGCGCATCAGCATTTTATATCTGTCTAACAACGGTGCGGCCACAGGATTATTTGCAGTAATGTCCTTGTTGCAATCTGCGGCGTGTAAAAATTCGTTCAGGTTTGCAGGTCGGATTTTTGAACTGCGTGGTGAAACGGTTTCGCGAATAATTGGCTTTCTGCGCCATATTTCGCATTCTGTTTGTGTTTCAAATGGACACCCGTCTGTCGCAAATATCACAGATTTTTTTGCAATGACAGTTTCTTGTGGTGTTTGTACAACTGTTTCTTTTGTTTCGATAACAGTGTTTTCTTTGTTTTTTTGTTCGGTATTGTCCAACTGTTTCGTCAGTGTTAGTTCCGATTCGCTTTGTGTGTTTTCGAACCATAAATTTCCTGATGGCTTGCGTGGTGCCAACAATTCTTCGACACGTGCGCGTGTTGCGGCGGCATCGTCCATGTTTTGCAAGTATAATGCCAGTGGATCCACACCGGACGTATCGCTTGTTTCGATTACTTCGCGTAGGTAAATTTCTGGGCTGGCTTCCAGGTACCAGTCGCTAAAATCTTTATATTTGTAATTTGAAATCGATTCGTCCCAGATTGGTACACCGTTATGCCAATCGACGGTCTTGTCTTGTGTTGTTCCAGTATATTCGGTGTTTAGGCCGTCCCACAGTGGTGGGCGTCCGTCTTCTTCAACAGGTTTGATGCTTAACAGTTTTACACTTTGCATCTTTGGTTGTGTTTGTACAACAATTGGTTGAACGTATTCCTGTGCGGTTGGCATTTCTGCAACATTTGGATCAGAATCCATCCATGTGGGTTGCATCACCACTGCTGGTTCAGTTTGTGGTACAGCAACAACAATCGTGTTTGGCTGTTCTGTTTCTTGAATCCATTCAAATTCTTCAAATGTTATTGGCTTAATATCACATCCCGACCCCGTACAATCAGACGCGATGGCCGGTATCGCCCCACAAAGGCTAACTATGGACGATAAAATAAATATCTTGGTTTTCATGCCTATGATTATACCATATTTTTGATTGGTTTAAAACAGGTTTTTCGTATTTGTTATATTTGTTATGGTAATGCTGTCAGATTGTGTTTATAGTTTGTGTATAGGAATAAAATCAATAAACCATGGGGGAAGATATGAAAAAAATATCGGTTGTTGCATTATTAAGTATATTGGCGTGTCCTGTGTTTGCCGAAGATTCTGATAGTGTTGTGTCTGCGGATGTCAAGGTTGTGGCGGAAGAAGCGGTTACGGCTGCGTCTGAATCTGTTCAGGTGACCGTTGAAGACGCAAAAAACAATGTTGCGGATGCTGTCAAAGATTCATTGACAGACGCATCTGATGCTGCAGATGATTTTGCTGACACTGTGGTTGAAAAAAGTGCGGCATCTTTTCCAAATGGTCTGCAAATTGGCGTTGGTGTTTCAGGGACCGGTGGTTTGAATGCGTTTATTGGATATGCAAATAAAGAATTTGATTCTTTTTGGGCAAAACGTTTTGGGGTTCGTTTTGATTTTGCAACGACAAAACCGATTCGTTCATCTGTAAATAAATTGCTTGATAGTGTAATTGGTGATGGGGTTGATATTGGTGATAATATAACGATTGCAGATGCAAAACTGGATGCACATCATTATGCGGCCATGTTGGATTTTTATCCGTTTGGCAACACTTGGTTTTTGGGTGGTTGGCGTTTAACTGGTGGTTATTATATGGGTGAAATGCATGCTGATGCATTGTTGGCGGGAACGATAGACGGGCTGGCATCGGGGTACCAAGAATTTGAATTGATGGATACACAATTTCGTTACTTGGGAAATACTGTAAATGGTACGGCGGCTCTTGATTGGAAATATCGTGGTCCGTATGTTGGTACTGGTTTTGACTTTGGTTTGTTGGCGGGTTTAAAAATCTATCTTGATGCGGGTGTGGTATTTACGAATCGTGCTGCAACATTGGATTTAGATGTTCCGTTTGATAATTTGGAAATAAATTGTGGTTCTGGTTGGGAAAACGTTGTTGATAATAATCTGCAGGCTGTTGTTGATAAGGTTGTTGTGGATGCATTGTCGGATGCTCAATCTGAATTGGATGATTTTAAGTTTTATCCGATGGTCAAAGTTGGATTTATGTATCGCTTTTAATTAAATCGTTCTTAATGTTTATCTGTGCGGGGCGTTTATTGGCGCCCCGTTTGTTGTTTGGAATTTATGCTAATTGTTATATCTGGTGTATTTCAATATAATTTGTCTTGAAATGAAAAAAGATTTATTTGTTTTGTTGGGGTGTGTTTTTTGTTCTGTGGCAAATGCTTCGGACGAAGCTTTGACGAGGTTTCCGCGTGGGCTTGAATCAGGTGTTGGCGTTTCTGCGACCAGTGGTCTGAATTTATTTATTGGTTATTATAATAATGATTTCGAATCGTATTGGTTGCGTCATTTTGGATTTCGAATCGATTTGGCTACAACTGACCCGTTAAAGTCTGCGCTGGATTCTGCTATCGAATCGTTTATGGGTGACGGTGTGGATGTTGGTGATGGTGTCAGAATTGATGATGGAAAACTGGATGCGTGGCATGGTGGTTTATTAATGGATTATTACCCATTTGCGGGTAATTGGCGCTTAACGGCGGGTTATGTGTGGGGTGGTGCTCGTTTAGATGCGTCTATTTTTGGTACGGTGGAAAATGCGCCGGCCCATCGGTTTTATTTTTATTTGGCTGGTGACCACTACTATTACAATGGGAATACGTTTAATGGTGTAACAAATATTGACTGGAATTATAATGGGCCGTATTTGGGGACGGGGTTTGATATTGGTGTATTTTGCGGTTTTCATTTGTACATAGATGCGGGTGTGGTGTTTACGAATCGGACTGCGACGTTTGATTTGGATATCCCGCATGAAAATCTATACTTATATAATAAGGATTCGGGTGTGTGGTCGCCGGTAACAATACCTAAATTGGATCAAGATGTTCAGCTTGCACGTGATGAAGCGAATCGTGATTTGGCCAATTTTAAGTTTTTTCCAATAATAAAAATGGGTTTCGGCTATCGTTTTTGATAAAAAAGATGATTCGTAACGCAATACGAATCATAAAATGTATGAAACACGAATCATTTTTATGCTATTTTGCAAAGATAAAAGAAAAAAATGAAAAAAAATTAAATACAAAAAATGGCGGAAATCTGGGGTTTTGTAAGAAAAGTTAAATTTTTTTTAATTTTTTTTTAAATTCCTCTTGACTTTTTGAAAGTTTCTGCGCATACTAAGCGGGCTTTCAAGTTGAGACAACAAAACAAAAAAGAAACTCAACCCCTGAAATTCTGCGGTTTACGGAACAAACGGTATGAAAAGGGTTCTCGTAAAACACGCAAACATTGTGAATAAAAGCAGCTCATCAAAAAATTCAAGAAGGGATGTGCAGACAGTTGAATTTGGAAAAATCCAAACTTTGACTAAGTCAAATGTGCATATCCTAGACAGGTAGTAGGTTTACATATTAAACCTCGTTAAAAAAACTTGTCTTGCGAATAATTATATATGTAAAGACGAACTGATTATTAAATAGTCGGCTTTTGTTTATATGCACAGGGCTTACTAACAGGTTATTTAAAACTTGAGAGTTTGATCCTGGCTCAGAACGAACGCTGGCGGCAGGTCTTAGGCATGCAAGTCGAACGGGTGAAGCAGGTGCTTGCACTTGTGGATCTAGTGGCGCACGAGTGAGTAACGCGTGGGAAACTGCCCATCACTGGGGAATAACGTTTGGAAACGAACGCTAATACCGCATACGCCGGAAACGGGAAAGATTTATCGGTGGTGGATGTGCCCGCGTTGGATTAGCTTGTTGGTGGGGTAACGGCCTACCAAGGCGATGATCCATAGCTGGTCTGAGAGGACGATCAGCCACGCTGGAACTGAGACACGGTCCAGACTCCTACGGGAGGCAGCAGCTAAGAATATTGGGCAATGGAGGAAACTCTGACCCAGCCATGCCGCGTGAATGAAGAAGGCCTTCGGGTTGTAAAGTTCTTTTAGTAGTGAAGATGATGACAGTAGCTACAGAAAAAGCACCGGCTAACTTCGTGCCAGCAGCCGCGGTAATACGAAGGGTGCAAGCGTTGTTCGGATTTACTGGGCGTAAAGCGTCCGTAGGTGGTTTGTTAAGTCAGGGGTGAAATCCCAGGGCCCAACCCTGGAACTGCCTTTGATACTGGCAAGCTGGAGCGTGATAGAGGAAGATGGAATATCTGGTGTAGGGGTGAAATCCGTAGATATCAGATGGAACACCAATGGCGAAGGCAGTCTTCTGGATCATTGCTGACACTGAGGGACGAAAGCGTGGGTAGCAAACAGAATTAGATACTCTGGTAGTCCACGCCCTAAACGATGCATGCTTGTTGTTGGTTTCCTTCGGGATATCAGTGACGTAGCTAACGCGTTAAGCATGCCGCCTGGGGAGTACGATCGCAAGATTAAAACTTAAAGGAATTGACGGGGACCCGCACAAGCGGTGGAGTATGTTGTTTAATTCGATGCTACGCGAGAAACCTTACCGACCCTTGACATCTTGGTCGCGATTTCCAGAGATGGATTTCTTCAATTCGGTTGGACCAAAGACAGATGCTGCATGGCTGTCGTCAGCTCGTGTCGTGAGATGTTAGGTTAAGTCCTGCAACGAGCGCAACCCACGCCCTATGTTGCCAGCGGGTAATGCCGGGAACTCTTAGGGGACTGCCCGCGTCAAGCGGGAGGAAGGTGTGGATGACGTCAAGTCATCATGGTTCTTACGGGTCGGGCTACAAACGTACTACAATGGTGGTAACAATGGGTCGCAATGCTGCAAGGCAAAGCCAATCCTTAAAAACCATCTCAGTTCGGATTGTCCTCTGCAACTCGAGGGCATGAAGCTGGAATCGCTAGTAATCGCTGATCAGAATGCAGCGGTGAATACGTTCCCGGGTCTTGTACACACCGCCTGTCAAACCATGAGAGTCGATTTCACCCGAAGTCGCTAGTTTAACGCAAGAGGACGGCGCCTACGGTGGGGTTGGTGATTGGGGTTAAGTCATAACAAGGTAGCAGTACCGGAAGGTGCGGCTGGATCACCTCCTTTATAGAGAAAACCGTTTTCACGAAAACGGTCACCCAAGTCGACTGTCTGAATATCTCTTTTTGAAAATGATTCTGGTATCAGCAGAACTAATGTGCCGAAATCAGAAACAAGATTGGGTCAGTAGTTCAGTTGGTTAGAATGTCGCTCTGATACAGCGAAGGTCGAAGATTCGAGTTCTTCCTGACCCACCATTTTATTTGATGAGGTTGGAATCAGAAATGATTAAATCATTTTTGATTCCAGATGTTCTGAATGAATATCTTCGGAATCTGCTTTTATAAGCAATACATTGTTAATCGGTTTTTAATGTCGCAAGTTAAAGGCATAGAAATATGTTTTTGATTTGTTGAACATCGTAATCTCAAAAATCTTTCTATATGGATAGTCAGAAATGACAATTCAATTCAAAGACAAGAATCAACTAATGCTTAAAAAACTCATTTAAGTTTCTTTTTAAGTTTGAAGACATTCTCTTCAAGCATAGATAAAAAGTAACAAAGGGTGTTTAGTGGATGCCTTGGCAATCAGAGGCGATGAAGGACGTGAAAGACTGCGATAAGCCCGGGTGAGGCGTCAATATCCTTTGACCCCGGGATTTCCGAATGGGGAAACCCAATCCGTATGGATTATCTTTAACTGAATACATAGGTTAAAGAAGCAAACGCAGAGAAGTGAAACATCTCAGTACCTGCAGGAAAAGAAAGCAACAGCGATTCCCTTAGTAGTGGCGAGCGAAACGGGACCAGCCCAGTAGCCGAGATTTTAGTTAGCAAAATGTGATGGAAAGCACAGCAATAATAGGTGATAGCCCTGTATGCGAAAACTAGTTTCTTGGTTCAAGAGTAGAGCCGGACACGTGAAATCCGGTTTGAATATAGGAGGACCTTCTCCTAAGGCTAAATACTCCTGATTGACCGATAGTGAACAAGTACCGTGAGGGAAAGGTGAAAAGAACCCCGAAGGGGGAGTGAAATAGACACTGAAACTGAATACCTACAAGCTGTCAGAGCCGGTTTTCCGGTGATGGCGTACCTTTTGTATAATGAGCCAACGAGTTATTATTGCATGCAAGCCTAAGTCGTTAGATGTAAGCGTAGGGAAACCGAGTCTGAATAGGGCGAATTTAGTATGCAGTAATAGACCCGAAGCGGGGTGATCTAGGTATGGGCAGGCTGAAGGCGGCGTAACAGTCGCTGGAGGGCCGAACGCACTAGTATGGCAACACTAGGCGATGACCTGTGTCTAGGGGTGAAAAGCCAATCGAACCCCGTTATAGCTGGTTCTCCGCGAAAACTATAGAGGTAGTGTCTCATGTGTTCGTTGTTGGGGGTAAAGCACTGAAATGGCTAGGGGGAGTAAAATCTTACCAACCCATATCAAACTCTGAATACCAACAAATAAATAGCATGGGAAACAGTCCATCGGTGCTAAGGTCGATGGACGAGAGGGCAACAGCCCAGACCGCCAACTAAGGTCCCCAAATGATGATTAAGTGGGAAAGTGAGTCGAGATTCCAAAACAACCAGGATGTTGGCTTGGAAGCAGCCATCGTTTAAAGAAAGCGTAATAGCTCACTGGTCTATTAGAGTTTCGGCAACGAAAATGTAACGGGGCTAAAATCATCTACCGAAGTTGCGGGTGCGTCGTAAGACGTGCGGTAGCGGAGCATTCTGTAAGCCTGTGAAGGGCAAGCCGTGAGGCGACCTGGAGGTATCAGAAGCGCGAATGTTGGCATGAGTAGCAGCTAATCAAGGTGAGAAACCTTGACGCCGTAAGAGCAAGGGTTCCTATCCAATGTTAATCAGGGTAGGGTGAGTCGACCCCTAAGGCGAGGCCGAAAGGCGTAGTCGATGGGAACACGGTTAATATTCCGTGACCTGCTGGTGAGTGACGAATTGCGTATATTGTTTTACCTTATTGGATTGGTGATGCAGTGAAGCAGTTCCAGGAAATAGCCCCAGCGTATAGATCGTACCCAGAACCAACACAGGTGCTCGAGTCGAGTAGACTAAGGCGGTTGAGAGAACTATGTTGAAGGAACTAGGCAAAATGCATCCGTAACTTCGGGATAAGGATGACCTGTTTCAAGGCAACTTTAATCAGGTGACACAAACCAGGTGGGGGCGACTGTTTACTTAAAACCCAGGTCTCTGCTAAATCGTATAAGATGATGTATAGGGACTGACGCCTGCCCAGTGCTGGAAGGTTAAGCAGAGGTGTGCAAGCATTGATGTGAAGCCCCAGTAAACGGCGGCCGTAACTCTAACGGTCCTAAGGTAGCGAAATTCCTTGTCGGGTAAGTTCCGACCCGCATGAATGGCGTAACGATCTCCACACTGTCTCCAACATAGACTCAGCGAAATTGAATTCTCGGTGAAAATGCCGGGTACCCGCAGCTAGACGGAAAGACCCTATGAAGCTTTACTGCAGTTTCGTACTGGCACTAGGACTCATTTGCGTAGGATAGGTGGGACGCTATGAAGGGCGGATTTTGGTTCGCCTGGAGCGGTTGGTGAAATACCACCCTGATGTGTTTTAGTGTCTAACCCGCGTTCTTGAAGCAGGGCGGGGGACAGTGCGTGATGGGCAGTTTGACTGGGGTGGTCGCCTCCCAAATCGTACCGGAGGCGCGCGAAGGTTTGCTCAGGCTGGTCGGAAATCAGCCGGTGAGTGCAATGGCAAAAGCAAGCCTGACTGCAAGGAGGACACTCCGAGCAGAGACGAAAGTCGGTCATAGTGACCCGGTGGCTCCACATGGAAGGGCCATCGCACACGGATAAAAGCTACTCTAGGGATAACAGGCTGATGCTACCCAAGCGTCCATAGCGACGGTAGTGTTTGGCACCTCGATGTCGACTCATCGCATCCTGGGGCTGGAGCAGGTCCCAAGGGTATGGCTGTTCGCCATTTAAAGCGGTACGTGAGTTGGGTTAATAACGTCGTGAGACAGTTAGGTCCCTATCTACTGTGGGCGTTGGATATTTGAGCGAACTTGACCTTAGTACGAGAGGACCGGGTCGAACGAACCTCTGGTGTACCTGTTGTCGCGCCAGCGGCACCGCAGGGTAGCTATGTTCGGAACAGATAACCGCTGAAAGCATCTAAGCGGGAAACTTGCCTGAAGATAAGTCTTCCCGGAGGTATAACCTCCATAAAGAGTCGTTCGAGACCAGGACGTTGATAGGTCAGGTGTGGAAGCGTTGTAAGACGTTAAGCTAACTGATACTAATTGCTCGTTAGGCTTGATCCTATAACCGTACAGCTTGTTGCTGATTCGGGGTTCAAGACCAATATCGAAGAAGCTACACAATCCAAGCTTTGTTAACCGTAAAGAATTCGTTAGAAAGCGAAGAGCTTTTTAACAACAAGCTTAGCCAAGCGACCATAGCAAGGTGGTCCCACTCCTTCCCATTCCGAACAGGACAGTGAAACGCCTTAGCGCCGATGATAGTTGGTTGTATTTCCAGTGAAAGTAGGACATTGCTTGGCTTACCCCTTAAAAGACCCTCGATTCGAAAGAATCGGGGGTCTTTTGCTTTGTAGCTCAGCTTTGTTCAAAAAGGATTTTGACGGCGTTTCGAAGATTGTGTTTCGCAAATCCCGCTTTCATCGCGTCTTCAACCGACTGCTTTTCCGGTTTGATACCGAATGCCTGACGAAAACCGGCTTTGATCATTGCGACTTTTTCTTCTACGATTCCAGACATCAATACAACGGGCACATCGTATTTTTGAGCGGCTTTTAAGACGCCCATGGGCACTTTGCCCATCAATGTTTGACGATCGCTCTTGCCTTCGCCCGTTATCACCAA
>JAZTWA010000004.1:0-19067 GCA_045635585.1 Candidatus Enterousia sp. | reverse complement strand
GCGGAACAACATCGGCACGTGCGGCGGTGCGTGGCGGTACAACTGCGGCCAAGACATCGGGGGGGGGGCAAAAAACTGGCGCACCGGTGGTTTCGGCACGTGCAGCCCAGACGCAAAAAGTTGTAGGTTCCGGTACCAAGGTTACAGCGGCGGCACAAAATATTGTGGTCAGTGAAGAATGTCGTGCCAAATTCGAAGGCTGTATGGATTCTTTTTGTATGTTGGACAACGATACTGGTGGTCGTTGTTTATGCAACAAAAAGATTTTTGAACTGGATAAATTATATGATGAAATTCAAAAAAAAGATGCTGATTCATATAAAATGGCGACAGCAGGTGTTGAACGTATCGAAATGGGTGAAGATGCTGCGATATTAGATAATAAAATATCATCTTTATTTGAAACAAACGACACTATAGATGAAGATATCGAAATAACTCAAATAGACAAAGGTCCAAAAGTATTTAACGATGCTTTTAATTTATGCACTGGACAAATTCCAGAATGTAAGTCTGATTTTAATGTGTTAAAGATGCTATATTCGCGTCAAATCTCATCAGATTGTGTTGCATACGAAAACGAATTAAAGAAAATGCAAGCTGAATCTTTAACAAAATTAAATGCGGCTCGTTCTGCATTGCAAAAAGCTGCTTTAACAGAATTGCAAGAATCAAACAAGTATGATTTAGGACAGTGTACCATTGAATTTAAAAAATGTATGCAAACAACCGCGGGATGTGGCAATGACTTTTCGTCTTGCGCTGTGATGGCGGCTTTGGATGCTACTAATACACGTAAATCTACATCCAAGGGGGCAAAGAATTATCAAATCCAAGGTGCGGCCACTACTATTGAAATTTCTGCTTCTACTTATGATATGTTAATGTCTAAAAAGCCGCTTTGTGAATCTGTTACTAAATCTTGTACCAAGGTTGCAAATCAAGTTTGGGATACTTTCTTAAAAGAAGTTGCACCACAATTAAAATCTGCGGAATTAATCGCAGAAGACAACGCAAGACAAAACTGTATCGGTAATATTTCTAACTGTTTCCAAAAGGCTTGTAAAGATAATATGGATCCAAATGACCCTGATGGATCTTACAACATGTGTTTAACACGTCCAGGAACTATGTTGAACGTATGTCGTGTCCAAATGGAAAAATGCGGTGTTGATGCAACAAATGTCGATACTGCGTCCGAATCAAAGATTTGGGATTTTGTGGTGGCCAGACTTGCCGCGATGCGTGTTGATGCATGCACACGCGAAGTGCGCGAATGTTTAACCGACCAAAACAGATGTGGCCCCGATTATTCCCAGTGTATTGGTTTGGATACAGATACAATTATTCGTATGTGTCCATATGATAAATTGACCGGCTGTCAACAGGTGTACCAAGGTCGCGAAATATTGGGTGAATCTGTATATGACGAATTGTCCACAATGGTAAGTGGTATTATGGTTAATATCGATAATCGCGCATTGGAACACTGTCAAAATGCATTAAACAATTCAATGATTAATGTTTGTGGCAATTTGGAAAATTGTAATTCAATAATCATTGATAAATACGCATCGGGCACAAAATCATTGGAATATAAAATTTGCGAATATATATATGTGCCAGATCAAGTGTTCGCAATAAACTTTGATGTATGTTTAACAGACGTTTCCCAAATATCTGATACTGATTTAGGACGTGTTGAGGGAGCAAAAAATAACGAATTGGGCCCCATACGTCCATTAATGGGTGTTATGGATGGTGCAATATATTGGAATGAAATAAATGCTGATGCCAATGGCAAAATAACGACATCGGATGAATATTTTAAAATTGTTGGAACAGATGGAATATCTGCAAAATCAGTTGATCGTATTCGACATGAAATAGATACATTACAAACGAATATAGATTCTGTAATATCTGCAATTGAATCCGATCCAACGGTTCAATATTGTATGACCGGGCGTGATGTCCCAGGTTTTAAAAAGTTTACCGATGGTGATGTTGTTCCACGTTTTCCGAACCTGAGCCAGCAAACACGATTATTGATTGCAAATGCGGCATTGGATGCGACACGTAAAAATTATTATAAACATTACGATGAAAACCAAAAACGTATGATGGCTGATTATGTTACCATGGCGGAACGTCAGGCGGAAATTCGTGGCGCCAACGGCCGTGATGCCCGTCGTGAAGTCGCACGTCAATCATGTGTTGCATTGGCAGAACAATCATCGCTGCCAAAATCCCCAGCACCACCAAAGAACATGGCGGGAATGATTATTGTTGGGGCAATAATTGTTATTGCGGTTGTTGTCGCATCGATATTTACATTTGGGGCCACCGGGGTAGCAGCGGGTGCTACGGCGGGTGCGACAGCCGCTGCCAGCGCAGCGGCATCTGCCACAGCTGCCGCAGCTACCGCCACTGCCACTGCCACTGCTACCGCAGCCACTGCTACAGCTGCCGCAGCCACTGCTACAATTGGAACTATTGGAACTGCTATTACCGCCGTACCATTATCTGCAGCCGTTATGTCTACAGCTGTATCAGCTCTTACTGCTACCGCTTCCGCAACCGCCGCCGCAGCTGCCGCCGCAGCTGCTGCGACAAGTGCCGCCGTTGCAATTGGTGTTGGGGCTGCTGGTGCTGCTGCCGCACTTGGCACAGGAATCGCAGCAGGTGTAACAACAAGAAATGATGCAGCACATACAGAAGGTGTTGCACTGGAATTACATGGCGAATTTAAATTAGAACAGTTTAACTATCGCGAAACCGTAACAACAGATTTTGAATGGGATACATTAAAATGTGAAAAGTGCTCTGTTACACAAAAGTGCGAAGAAGTTGCAAATCCATGGTTTGGTCAAAAACATTGTAAAAAATGGGGTGATGAATCTGAACCCGAATGTCGTGATATTCAATTTTAAGAAATACAATCCCGCAACCGCGGGATTTTCTTTCTGGATTGCCACGCTGCACTCGCAATGACAAAGGATGGGACAAAACATTTTTCTTTTGTCATTGCGATGGGAGTGTAACGACCGACGCAATCCAGATGATGTGGCTGATTACTGGATTGCCACGCTTCGCTCGCAATGACAAGGGAATGACTGGATTGCCACGCTATGCTCGCAATGACAAAGGAACGACTGGATTGCCGCACTGCGTGTGCTGTAACATAAAAAAATCCAAACCACCAACCCAATCTACCATCACCAAAAAAAACACCCCGAATGGGGTGTTGTATTATCTATTTGTTAATTGTAACTCTATACGTCTGTTCTTTTGCAAACTGGCCTTGTCTGTACCTGTTGCAACCGGATACATATCTCCAAATCCCGTTGGCAACAAACGCAATCTTGACACACCATACTTTTCTAATTCTTTTGTTACCGCCGTTGCACGTAATAATGACAATTGCATATTGTTACGATAGCCACGCGTACCCGCAATAACTGCCTTGTTATCAGTATGACCATCAACACGAATAATCCAATCAACATCAGACGGTATTTTTGTTTCCATATCCTTAATCACGTCTGCAATCAATTTCAATTGTTGCTTGCCCGCATTTGACAATGTATAAGAACCACTTTTAAACAAAATATCACTATTGATGATAAATCTGTCACCGTCGGCCTTTAAAGATGTAACATCCCCAAGCGCATTTTTTATCGCACGGTAAAAATCAGATTGATATTTTGCCACATCATTTAATTCTGCCACCTTGTCTGCCAACGCCTGATTCAAACGATTTGACATTTCAATATACTGCACTTCTTGTTCATGCGATTTTTCTTGTGCCGCATCCAAAGCCGCCTGTAATTGCGCCAACTGTTCCGCCAATTCCGCCCTTTGTTGCGACATTTCGTCTTGTAATGCCTTGCGTTCTTGTTCCAGTTCGACAACCTTTTCCTTGTCCAAAGTCGCCTGATTTAATTGTTCTGTTAATTCCGCCATCGCAAGTTGCATTTCTTCACCCTGCTGTTGCAGTTCTGCAATTTTATTTTCATACGCACCAATCAAATCTTCGACACTGGCATCAATTTCAACCAATTCATTATTCAAATCAATATTATCTTGTTCCAAATTTAACAATTCATCACGCGCCATAATCAGCAAACGTTTTGCTTCTTGTTCATTTGTTGTCATAAATTCGATTTTTTCTGCCTGTTCTGCGTTTACCTGTTTCAATTCTGCCACAGCCTTGGCACCCGATGTTTTATTAAACACACTGGTTGTGGTCCACAAAAACACAAATACAATTAACAAGAAAATCAAAATAATCACCAGATTTGAAAACAAATCCACAAATCCTGGCCATGCACTTGTCTGATTACGATATCGAACGTTCATCATTGTTTTTCTCTCTCTTTTTTTATCAAAATATCAAATATCAGAAAAATTTTCTTCTAATCTTTGAACACTTTTTGTTAATTCTTGGGTTGCAGAATTTATTTGTGGCAAGACACGCGAAACCGTATCACCAGACGCCACACGTGTATGCGCCGCCAAGTAATCTTCTATTTCACGATATATCGCGTTTTGTGCCGCCTGAACCTGCAGCGCCAAAAACCCAACCGCCAAACTGCCCCCTAATCCCAACAAAGAACTAGTAAATGCGGTTGCCATACCCGCCAACGGACGCGACAAACCAACCTGCATTGATTGTAATACCGCTTCATCTGAAAAATTCAAACCTGCGATTAATTCTGCAAAACCACCGACTGTCAAAACCAATCCCCAAAACGTTCCCAACAGTCCCAAGAAAATCAAAGTATTTGTAATATATCGTACAGATTCACGTGCATCGTCAAAACGAATCAGTACCATTTCCAGCAAGCCATTTAATGTACGCGATGAAATTTGACGCGGACGCCCCCCCAACAACATTGCAACCGAACGCAACAACCGTGGTGGCAACGCCAAAGACCGCACCCCACGAACGAACCCATAAAGCCATCTATATTCAGGTAACAATTGAAAAATCTGAACAAAACACAAACCAATTCCAAACAAGGTCGTTCCAATAATAACACCGTTCAGCCAAATATTTGCCGATGCAACCTGCATAAATTCGGGGTAAAAATATATCAACCCCGCCGCCAGCACCGCAACAAATAAGGCCATACGATTTAACGCCCCATGAAAATGTTTTGTCATTTGTGTTTTCATCTCTCACCTAAACATCTATCATATATGCCTATATTAGTAAAATTTCACAAATCTTGTCAATAGGGATTATTCACACAAATAAAAACATAAAAAGACTTGATTTTAATACAAAAAATGTAATAATTATCGACGTTCCTGCTGATAACAATGGTGTTATCGGCTGCTAAACCAAAGGAAATAAAATGGCTTACTATGAAAGTGTCTTGGTTTTCCGCCAGGACCTGACCGAACCGCAGGTTAAAGAAAAAGCGGCTAAATTCAGCGAAATCATCAAAGAACTGGGTGGTGATGTTAAATCCACAGAATTCTGGGGCTTGAAAAATTTGGCATACATCATTCGTAAAAATCGCAAGGCACACTATGTGATGCTGAACATTGAACTTGATGGTTCACAAATCACAGAATTGGAACGTCGTTCACGCATTGACGAAGACGTTATCCGTTTCTTGAACGTTCGTGTTGACGAATTGGCGACAACACCTTCTATCATGATGAAAAAGAACAACGAGGAGGCAGAATAATGGCAGTTCGCGCAGCAATTTATCGTAAAAAATCAAACCCTTTAAAGGGCAAGGTTATTGATTACAAGGACGTTAAAACATTGGCACATTATATCACAGAACGTGGTAAAATCGTACCATCTCGTATCAGTGGTGTTTCCCAAAAAGATCAACGTGCATTGGCAACTGCTATTAAACGCGCACGTCATTTGGGCTTGATGCCATTCGTTCGTAACAATTTGGGTTAATCCCTAACTTATCAAACCATAAGGACAGATTATGAAAGTTATTTTAACAGAAAAAATCACAAAACTGGGCAACATCGGCGATACAGTCGAAGTAAAAACAGGTTTTGCACGTAACTATCTGTTACCAAACGGCAAGGCAATGCGTTTCACACGTGAAAACGTTGCTTTATTCGAAGCGAAAAAAGCCGAATTGACTGCACGTCAAGAAGCGGCTAAAAAAGCTGCTGAATCAAATGTTGACGCGGTTAAAAACGCAAAACTGCATATGATTCGCCAGGCTGGTGACACAGGTCAATTGTATGGTTCTGTATCAACACGTGACATTGCACGTATGTTGAAAGACGTTGCAAATGTTTCTGTTGAATCCGCCCAAGTTATGTTGGGTGCACCAATCAAGTCTGTTGGTGTATTTGAAACACAAATTGCATTACACCCAGACGTTATCGTTCCTGTGAAAATCTTTGTTGCACAATCCCAGGACGAAATTGATGCATTGATTGCAGGTAAAGTTTTGACATTCGGCACCAAAAAAGTCGAAGAAGAAGTTGAAGAAACACCTGCTGAAACAACAGAAGAAATTGCATCAGAAGAAACTGTTGCCACAGAAACTGTTGAAACAACAGATGCAGAATAATTTTTCTGATGAAAAATACTTTAAAATCCCATCAAGCGATGGGATTTTTTTTGACAATCATCAAAATCAGTGCTATTTAAATATACCTAAACCAAAGGTATTATAATTATGAAACAAATATTAACAGATAATGATATGCGTATGTTGTTTGGTGAAAACCATAAAGGTTTATTGTATTATAATATGGAATCCCAGAAATGGAATACCGATACATATTTGGGTAAAAAAATTCACGACCAACATGTTGATACAAAACTGATTCAATATGCATTTGGTGGCAATATACCTGACACCATTACCCCCATTGCGGTTGCGGTAATGACAATAAATGACAAAACATATCGCGGGCCCGGCGTTAATATAACAGATCCAAAATTTGATCCACGTGGCACCGCTGTGGCCGGAACAGTAGTATTCCGTAATAACCAAACCGGAAAAATAATGACACAACCTAAAAATTGGACCGGTACATTTCAACACAACATCCAATCATGCATACTTGCATTTGGCATGCGTTCATTTTTAATTTATTGTATCCGTAACAGATATCGAAAAGAAAAAGCAAAATTACCACAAAGACAAAAGCAAATATCACGATAAAAAAAACGCCCAAACGGGCGTTTTTTTTTATCATACAACCAAAACTTATTTTGCTGCTTCGTCTGTTGTTTCAGCTTCAACTTTTTCTTCTGCAACAACCGGCGCATTTGCTTTTTTTGCATTTACATCACGATCAACCAATTCGATAATTGCCATTGGTGCCGCGTCACCATAACGAAAGCCCGCTTTTAAAACGCGTGTGTAACCACCTGGGCGATTTGCATAACGTTTACCCAAAACGTCAAACAACTTTTTAACTGTTGCCGCAGATGAATTACCCAATTCAGATGCAGTCAAACGACGATTTGCAACTGAATCAACCTTTGCGCGAGTAATCAATTTTTCAACGACACTGCGTAAATCTTTTGCCTTTGGCAAGGTTGTCTTAATCTGTTCTTTTTCAATCAAGTTTTTCGCCAAACCAATAAACAAGGCTTTGCGTGCATTTGTGTCGCGATTGAATGTACGACCTGCTTTCATATGTCTCATCGATTACTCCTTTTTGTTTCTGCCCTGCCCCACATCTGGGACGGGATTTTTCCGAGACGCCACAGCCTGAAAAATATTTATTCCAGAACCATGGAATTAAAAACCTGCTTTATTTTATATTAATTCCCACAAAAAGCAAGAAAATAAAGCATTACATTAAATCTGTGAACGTCTGACGACGTTCACAGAAATCAACTTATTTATATGGGTCTTCGTATTTCTTGGCCAATTCTGCGATATTTTCTGGTGGCCAACCAGGAACTTCCATACCCAATCCCAATCCCATGGCTTCTAATTGAACTTTGATTTCATTCAATGATTTACGGCCAAAGTTTGGTGTTTTCAACATATCTGCTTCGGTCTTTTGAACCAATTCACCCAACCAATTGATTTTGTCATTTTTCAAGCAGTTATTTGCACGAACAGACAATTCCAATTCATCGACATGCTTTAACAACTTTGGATCAAATGGCAATGCATCTTTTGTTTTTTCTTCATCAGATGCGGAACCAATCTGCATTGGATCTTCGAAATTGATAAAGACAACCAATTGATCTGTCAAAATACGTGCAGCATATGCGATTGCATCTTCTGGCGAAACAGAACCATTTGTTTTAACTGTCAATTCCAATTTATCAAAATCAGTTGATTGACCAACACGTGTTGGCAAAACTTCTGTTGCAACATTCAAGATTGGCGAAAAGATTGAATCCACCGGCATAACACCCAATGGCAAACCATCTGCATGTTGCGATGCAGGCACATAACCACGACCTGTACCCAATGTAATTTCCATATCCAAAGATGCGCCTTTATCCAATGTACAAATTTCTGCATCTTTGTTCATAACTTCGACACCACCTGTTGTTTCAATCATACCTGCTGTAACAACGGCTGGACCTTTGACTTTCAAATATACTTTGTGTTGACCTTCGGTCAATGCCTTAAAGTAAACACCTTTTAAATTCAAGATAATATCTGTTACATCTTCGCGTACACCCGAAATACTGGAAAATTCGTGTTGCACACCATCAATTTTGATATAGATTGGTGCACATCCCTGTAACGAAGACAGCAACACGCGACGCAATGCCGTACCCAATGTCAAACCAAAACCCTTTTCCAAAGGTTCTGCGATTAAAGTTGCGATATTTGGATTATGTTCATCGACCTTGACTGTCAACTTTTTTGGCTTGATCAAAGTCATCCAATTTTTTTCAATCATTTATATTTCCTTTTAGCTTAGTTTATCATTTTCGCCAAACGGCACCGCATATTCACATACGCGCCCGCGTATTTTATATCAAGAATTCCACAAAGTCAATAATTAAAGGCGCCCCGCGCCTTTAATTTTAAAATCAAAAGATTTATTTAATTGACAACAATCCTGAACTACCCATGGCATCATAATATGTATTCATCGCAGCACTCGCGCTTACCTGACTCGACGATGCCGCCCCAGACGAAGCACGATAAGCTTCGTCCGCAGATTTTTGCTCTGATGTTGGATTGCAAACACACATATAATTTCCATTCACATAAAGAAATTTCGTCTCATTTATTGAACATCCTGTGTATTTTGCATACATATCACATTCTGCCTTACATTCCCTATCAGTAGATGCATGTACAAACTTAAAATCACATGCACTTAATACCTTTTTATCATCCGCATTTGGATTACATACACACTGTCCTTTATAAATTCCCGCTTCAGTTATTTCACATTTTTGATTTGCATTTTTACACGATATTAAACAAGATTCATTTGTTCCAATCATATCATAAACTACTCTACGTTCACACTTTGGTTTACTTGCTTGAATTATATCCACCGGCTTACAATTGCAACGATCATTCTGGACTTGTGATACAATTTCTTTATTGGAACCACACATTTGCTTTAACGTAGTATTACATTCTGTTTTACAATTTCCCGATATCATATTACTTGTTGGAACCGAATATTCTTTACAATATTGCGGCCGACTTACCATCTGTTGTACATCTACAAAATTCGGTTTTGCAACGGTTGTGGTATCATTTTTCTGCTCTGCCACCCCAGCATTCACCGGCTTTACATCCCCAACCGATGGCGATTTCGCATCTTTACTGATACCTGTTTGCTTCAAATTTTTTCTATGAGATTGATTTATCAAATATTGTCTGCATGTCGCCAGCTGTTCTTTATACCCACAATTACCACCAACGACTTTCGAGTTGAACCGTTGTTCATCAACAACCAGATAACAATTACAATTGCCACCTTCAGAAAAATAATACCAATCTAATTCATTCGATTTATTTTCTTCTTTCTTTGGTTCTTTCTTTTGTTCTGGTTGCTGTTGTTCTGATTTCTTTGCAATATCACATGCCTTGCCCCTCTGTGCCCAATCCGATATCTGACCCGAACAAGATTTTGAACAATATCCCTGGGATACACCATTTTTCACAATCAAATATGCACCATCTTGGCATGATTTTACAACACATTTGCCATTATACCACCACGATTCCGCCGCATATGCAATTTTTGCAGTTTCTTCCGGCGTACAAAGATCATGATATTTTCTGTCCTGTGACGTTACCACCGATTCCCCAGAATCATCATGCAATTCTTCTTCCTCTTTTATCTCTTCATTTACTTCTTCTGCAGAATCAGCCACATCTTCTTCAACCACCGCTTCACACACATCGGCATATTCTATAACCCGACCATCACGTGTACATGTCTCAACATTCTTGCGTTCATATCCGTCTGCACATATTGATGCCACCCACACACCATTAACAAAAACAGCCTGTGACGCATTCAAGCTATTCTTAATATTAACATCAATATCTTGCTCGCTATCTGGTCCACATGTATTATCTTCTGCCCGTACCGCCAACAATTCTTCACGCGCCTTTTGTTCTGCTTCTTTGGCCGCACGTTCCGCCGCCAACTTGGCCGCACGCGCATCACCAATCTGTTGATCCAGATCTGCTTTCTGGGCCTGTGCCGCATCAATCTTGTCATCTAATTTATTTAACGAAACCGCTTCACCAATATTAACCGCGACCCCAATCGCACTGACCCCCAATGTAGTGATACCGGCAATTTTCAAATTACCAGTGGCCTTTTGACATTTTTCCAGCTCTGCAATTTTTGCATTTTTTTCCGCAATCAGTGATGCAATTCTATTATCCAACGTATCCGCATTTGCAATCATCGGACACAATGCCACACATAAACCCAGTATTTTTTTCATATCACACCACCTTTATCTAAGACTATCCAATTCTTGCTGTCTATCTTCGATATCAGCATTATGCCCCATCAATTCATTCTTTTTCTTGTTAATCTGGGCGCCTTGAACACCGGCTGCAATTGCCGTCGCCGCAACACCAACCGAACCAATCACCGTACCCGCAATCCAACCTTTTTTCTGCTTATTACACTTGGCAATTTCAGCATCCAAGATTTCAATATCTTTTTCCAACGTAGAAATTGTTTGAATCTTTTCCATATCACCGGAATCAACCGCCATGCCCTTTGGCGCAGCTGTAATCGATGCCATTGCAGACACCGTCACAGACAACGACATCAATGTCGTTAACAAAAATTTGAACATATTTTCCCCTTCCCTTTTTCGTACATTATACCATAAAAAAACATTAAATTTAAAAAAAAAATGCCCAATCGGGCATTTTTTACTTTTGTTTTACATGCTGATGCGCCAATGCACGTCTGAATTGGTGACTGCCCACACCATTTTGGGTAAAGAACAACGCCCCCTGACTTTCCGCAGTTGTCGAACATGCAAATTTATTTACACCAACCCATGACACCGGCACTGGTAAAATCTTGCCTGTACGCTTATCACGGCAAACCAATGTCGCCAATACAGACTTGCCGAACACACATGACATTGGATTTCTGACCGTTTCGGCCCAACCTGGGAACAATCTATCATCTACAATCATTGTAACACCGGCCACCATTTCCAAATCACGAAATACAACATCAGATTCCATCAGCGTCTTAATATTTCGCATATTGTTTGCCCCACATTTAGACGCGCGTTCATTAAAAGATGAAACACCATTACCAAACCATTTATTCGCATCTAAATTATAATATGTAATTCGTGCAAAATTGTCACCAAACAATTCACGCATTTTACCATCTGTTAAAATTTCTTTTTGTGGTGCCACAACCGCATTTTCCACTTTAACCACAGGTGCTGCAACCGTTTTAACATTTGGTTTCAAATTTAATGTTGCAAAAGCATTACTACCTTTATATTCCATATCACTCATTTATACTACTCCTTTTTGCAAACGATAAGGGTACAAATTATAACACACATAATTTATATCTGTCCAGTTATTATTAATAAAAAGACCCACAAAAATGTGGGCCAATAAACCTATGCACACAAAAATTAAAATGCACATTTATTGCATCTGTGCGCCGGCACAAAACGACGTTCAACTTGAACACCCATTGGTTGATACACAGTAACAGGCTGATAAACCTGATAATAATCAACAACTTCGGAATGTGTTTTTATACGTACTGGTTGATTTGATGCAGCATGCATACATGGACGATGTGGCATAGCAACATCACGACTGGAACGATAACGAACTGGTCCTGCATCCGATACAACTGTAACATTTTCCCATGTTGTAATTGTTTCTGTTTCTGAAAAATTAACATCGGCAAATGCGTTAAATGTACCAACCAACCCAAAGATAACAAACAATAAAATTTTCTTCATTTTTTTATTCCTGTATTTTATATGAACATTCTCTACACCCCATAAATTATGGACAATCATATCAACAATTTTTACAAAGTCTATAAAAATTAAATAAAAATAAGACATTAAACAAAAAAGTCCCGATAACCTATGTAACTTTTGTACACTACGTTATCGGAACCATATGTATATAAATCAATTAACTTAATTTATACGCGACGTACTTTCTTTGGACGGCATCCATTATGTGGAATACGTGTTGTATCTGTAATGGACTGCACAATCAGACCAGCATTTGCCAATCCACGTACAGCAGATTCACGACCTTGACCAATACCACGCATCAAAACATCAACTGTTTTCATACCCATTTCTGCGACTTTTTTACCAACTGCATCTGCAACGATTGTTGCTGCATATGGTGTGGACTTTTTCGCACCCTTAAAGTTATTTGCCCCAGCGGTTGCCCATGTCAATACGGCACCTGACTGGTCTGTAATTGTAATACGTGTATTGTTATTTGTCGCAACAACATGTGCAATACCATGCGATACTTTTTTTACGACTTTTTTCTTAGCTTTTGTAACTGCCATTTTTATAAATCCTTTTTCGATGTCTTCAATTAACTATGGTGTTAATCTCTACCTTATTGTTAAACTTAAAAGAACATTACAGATGCACCGTTGTTGGCGAATGTAGTGTACATATATTACATAAACGAGCCAACAACAAGCAGATGTGATGTTATATTAAATTTATTTACCCTTGGTTGCAGAACCCGCAACAACAACACGTTTACCCTTACGTGTACGTGCATTTGTCTGAGTACGCTGACCACGAACCGGCAAACGGTTACGATGGCGAATACCACGGTATGCTTTTAAATCTTGTAAACGTTTAATGTTCATTGCAACTTCGCGACGAACATCACCTTCTACTTTAAAGTTTTCTTCGATATAATTAGAAATTTTGATAACATCCGCGTCTGTCAAATCTTTTGCGCGCAAACCGTCTTTTAATTTCAACGCTTCACAGATCTGAGCTGCTTTTGCTGGCCCAATACCATGAATATATTGCAACGCAACTTCAATGCGTTTTTCTGTCGGAATGTTAACACCTGCTATACGTGCCATTTTTCATTTTCCTTTTTATTTAACTTTGAAATACAAGTCCACCTGTATTTCACACCCAAAACCCATAATTTTTTTAATGGGCTATTTTATTTTGCCGGATAATTTTATAATAATCCACGCAAAAGTCAAATCTTGTTTTGCTTTCGCGGCAAATTAACCACGAAAACGCCCTTTCTTTTGTGTCTTTTTAATAACACCGCTATACTGTTTTGCCACCAAATAGGACTGAACCTGATTCATAGTATCCAAAACAACACCTGCAACGATTAAAACACTTGTTCCACCAATCATCAACGGCATACCCATATGTGTATTCAAGATAATTGGCAATACGCAAACAACAATCAGATATGCAACACCAATTGCCGTTGTACGTGATACAACATTATCCAAATATGAAATTGTCTGTTCACCTGGGCGAACACCTGGGATATAACCACCCGCATTTTTCAAATTATTACTGGTTTCTTCAGAATTAAAGATAACAGCTGTTTGAAAATATGCAAAGAACGCAATCAATACCGTAAACATAATGATATACGACCATGCGCCATACGTAAAGAATCCCATAATTGTCTGCACTGTCAAATTATCACTTTGAACAAAACGTTGTACAAACGCGGGCAACATCATAATACTTGATGCAAATACCGGTCCCATAACCCCAGACATATTAATCTTAATCGGTAAATAGGATGCGTTAGTATTAACAACACCATTTGCCATAACTTGACGTGGATACAAAATCTGGATACGACGTTGTGCCTGTTCAAAGAATGCAATCAACGCGATAATTCCCACAACAAAAGCAACAATTAATGCAATCATCGCTGGTGAAATCTGTCCAACCGACCCCAAAGAAATCAATTGTGCGATACCACCTGGAACTTCTGCGATAATACCTGCAAAAATCAACAAAGACGCACCCTGTCCAATACCACGTGCGGTAATCTGTTCGGCCAACCACATAACAAAGACCGTACCACCAACCAACGCAATAATTGCAGACATTTCGAATGCAAATCCCGGATTTACAACTGCAGGCACACCATTAACCGGCGCCATAATTTCCAATCCACGCACCACAGCCCATCCTTGGACAACCGCCAACAAAACAGCCAAATAACGTGTATATTGGTTAATTTTAACGCGACCAGATTCACCTTCTTTACGCAATTCATTCAAAGACTTGCTGGTTGCAGTTAACAATTGCAAAACAATTGAAGCCGAGATATATGGAAAAATATTCAATGCCAACACAGACATACGTGACAAAGAACCACCCGTAAACATATCGAACATGCCCATCATTCCATTATCACCTTGGAACAAATGCAAAACAGCTGATGCATTAACCCCCGGCAATGGAATAAAAGAACCAATACGATAAACAATCAACGCACCCAACGTAAACAGAATTCGTTTCTGTAAACTTGTCAGGTTCCCCAAAAAGCCTTTCAAGAATTTCATGATTATGAATTTTAACCGTTTATAGGCACCCAAAAGAAATTGGGTGCCCATGATGAATTATATTAATTGTTTTTAATTGTGCCACCAACTTTGACAATGGCTTCTTCTGCTGACTTTGACCATTTGTCCGCAACAACATTAACTGCTGTCTTGATTTCACCCTTGGCCAAAACTTTCAAACCATCTAATTTACGGTTGATAACTTTTGCAGCCAACAAAGAATCAATTGTAATTGGTGCAGATGCATCAATCTTACCTGATGCGATAAACTTTTCAATATCGCCCAAGTTAATTGTTACATATTCTTTTGCAAATGGGTTATTGAAACCAAACTTTGGAAAGCGACGCAAAATTGGCATCTGTCCACCTTGGAATGTCGCCTGCTTACGTGATCCACTGCGTGCCTTTTGACCTTTGTGACCACGACCAGCTGTTTTACCACAACCAGAACCGATACCACGACCAACGCGTGTTGCGCTTACGCGTGCACCAAAATTATCCATCAATGCATTTAATTTCATTTTTTTTCCTTTTATCCTATAACTACCCTTTAAGTAGTTCTTTGTCGCATGAAAACAAGTGATTATTTTCATACTCGGTTAATATTTTTCTTAAGCAACAACTTCAACCAAATGAGAAACCTTGGCAATCATGCCACGTACAGATTCAGAATCTGTGATTTCTTTGGTTTTACCAATACGACCCAAGCCCAACGCTTTTACAATTTTGACTTGTGCTTCTGGGCGACCGATAGTGCTTTTAACTTGTTTTACAACTATTTTAGCCATAATTAAAACTCCTATTTATCTTTTGCCCAGATTATTTATCTTCTGTTGCAACTTCTAATTTTTTACCATCGCGACCTGCGATAATTTCTGCAACTGTTTTACCACGACGTGCTGCCACTGTCTTTGGAGAATTCATTTTATCAAATGCAGAAAATGCCGCACGGATCATATTGTTTGGATTATTAGAACCTTGTGATTTAACAACAACGTCCTGCACACCCAAGCATTCAAATACCGCACGCAACGCACCACCAGCAATTATACCAGTACCAGGAACAGCACTGCGAACAACCAATTTACTGGCGCCATATTTTGCAGCACTATCATGATGCAATGTACGACCTTCTTTCAAAGGAACGCGAATCATTTTTGCTTTTGCTGCTTTTGTTGCTTTTTGCACTGCGCTTTGAACTTCTAATGCTTTACCTTTACCAAATCCAACGCGACCTGCCTTGTCACCGACCACAACCAAGGCCGAGAAAGACATATTACGACCACCTTTAACAGTCTTGGATACGCGATTGATAGAAACCAATTTATCTACCAAGTTATCCGTCTGTAATTTTTTATCATCAAAACGTGCCATTATAATACTCCGTCTTATTCAAATTATATTCTAACGCCACCCGCGCGAATCGCTTCACACAGTGCTTTTACACGACCATGATAGCGATAACCACCACGATCAAAATAACAATTGTCGGCAATTTTTGCGGCAACAACACGTTCTGCAAATGCTTTACCAACCAATTCGGCACCGGCAACATTCCAACCATTACCTGCAAAACCTTTTTCTTTGGATGATGCTGCACAAATGGTATGCCCCTTGGTGTCATCAATTGCCTGAACTTCAATATGACGTCCAGAACGGAAAACTGACAAACGAATCTTGCCAGGATTTTTTCTTTTCAACGCACCACGATTTGCCAAAGTGCGTCTTTCTTCTGTAGACAAATGTTTCAACATTTTCTTTTCCCTTTTTTCCGATTTCCGTAACAGCGGAAATCAAAGTTAATTATTATTTCTTCTTACCTTCTTTGCGGCGAATCTTTTCACCCTTATAGAAGATACCTTTACCCTTATATGGATCAGCCTTACGTACCTTATGAATTTTATCAGCAAACTGACCAACCAAACACTTATCAGTACCTTTCACTGTAAATTCTGTTGGTGTTTCACCCATAACAACTGTCAAGCCTGCTGGGATATCCATGACAACATCATGTGAATAACCCGCAACCAAAACCAATTGATTACCTTTTACAGATGCTTTGTAACCAACCCCTTTCATATACATTGGCTTTTCAAAACCTTTGGATACACCTTCTACTGCACAGCGGATATTGCGTGCCATTGTACCCCACATTGCGCGGGATGCTTTTTCTTCTGCATCTTTTGGTGTAACAACAACCTGACCTTCTTCAATAGCGATATTTGCCAAGCCAGCATTTTTTGTATCCAAGGCTAATTTCAATTCACCTTTTGGACCTTTAACAACCAAGACGTCATCCACAATCGCGACACTAACGCCTTCTGCTAATTTAACTGGATATTTTCCTGCACGAGACATAACTTAATCCTCACTTCCTATTATATAACCTTGCACAATACTTCGCCACCGACATTCATCAAGCGCGCTTTGTGATCAGTCATAACGCCATTTGGTGTTGATACGATTGCGATACCCAAACCATTCAAAACACGTGGCATTTTTGCACTGCCTGAATATACACGACGTCCTGGCTTAGATACAACTGTAATTTCTTGGATTGCGCCATTTCCGCCAACATATTTCAAATCTACGACCAAATTAGAACGATGTTCATCAATTTGTTCTTTACGGAAATCAGCAATAAAACCTTCTTCTTTTAATACAGACAAAACTGCTGCACGCAATTTGCTGTTTGGTACGACGATAGATTCCTTACCTGCATTTTGTCCATTACGAATGCGGGTAACCATATCGCCAACTGGGTGTGATAGTGACATCTTTTTTACTCCTTAACGTTACAAGGCCCCATGCCCTGCACTGTTTTCTACAACTGCATTGTCCACAGTTGGATTTGTTTAATTTACCAGCTTGACTTTCTTACACCTGGCAGTTTACCTTCACTGGCCATTGTACGAAGCTGCTGACGACACAGACCGAACAAACGTGAAAATCCACGTGAACGACCTGTTACACTGCAACGATTACGCAAACGTGTTGGGTTTGCATTACGTGGCAACTTTGCCAACTTTTTCATTGCATCAATACGTTCTTCTGGTGTTGCGTTTACAGACATTTTTGCTTTAATTGTTTCACGCTTTTTTGCATACTGCGCAACCAACTTTTCACGTCTGTGTTGTTTATTAATTAACGCTAATTTAGCC
Organism: Candidatus Enterousia sp.; assembly: GCA_045635585.1. GTDB lineage: Bacteria > Pseudomonadota > Alphaproteobacteria > Rs-D84 > Rs-D84 > Enterousia. Next base: position 903 of record JAZTWA010000004.1, on the reverse strand, counting down.
ATCTTTATTTACCTTTTTTAATTATTTCAAAACCAATGGCAAGCCGATTTTAGTCAGCAATGCACGTGCTTCATCATCCGTTTTTGCGGTTGTTGCAATAACAACATCCATACCACGAATCGCATCAATCTTATCAACAGAAATTTCTGGGAAGATTAAATGTTCTTTGATACCAAACGCATAGTTTCCACGACCATCGAATTTTGATTTTGACAAACCGCGAAAGTCTTTTACACGTGGCAATGCAACTGTAATCAGTTTATCCAAGAAATCATACATTCTTTTACCACGCAATGTAACTTTTGTACCAATTGGCTGGCCTTCACGCAAACGATATGTTGCAATAGATTTTTTTGCACGTGTAACAACCGCTTTCTGTGCTGCAATTGCTGTCAAATCTGTAACAGCTGCATCCAATTTCTTTTTATCAGAAACGGCTTCGCCAACACCCATATTCAAAACAATCTTGGTCAGTTTTGGAACCGCCAATGTATTTTCATAGCCAAATTCTTTTACCAATTCTGGCACAATGTTTTTTTCATAAATTTCACGCAATCTGCTTTGCATTTCTTTTTTCCTTATGTTGTGTCCCCGTAACAGCGGGCAACAATTTTACCTTAAATTATATTTCCGCACCAGATTTTTTTGCAACGCGAACTTTTTTACCATCATTCATTTTGTAACCAACACGTGTTGCTTTTTTAGTTTTTGGATCAACCAATGCAACATTGGATACATGAATTGGCGCTTCGCGGTCAATAATATGACCTGGCTGTTCCTGTGTTGGTTTAATGTGCCATTTACGACGATTGACACCTTCGACCACAACACGTTCTTCTGTTGGGCGCGCTTCCAGCACTTTACCTTTGACGCCTTTGTATTTTCCCGAAATAACTACGACTT
>JAZTWA010000003.1:0-20931 GCA_045635585.1 Candidatus Enterousia sp. | reverse complement strand
TAAAACTATAAAAACACTATAAAAAGCGTTTAAACATCTAAAATAGAATGAATAACAAAAAACCTGTCATATATCAGAAATCTGTGTGTTTTTCTGCTGTTTTTGACAGGTTTTTGCTGTATTAAACGATATTATTTTATTCAGCCAATGTACCAACAGACATTGTAATTCGACGAATACCACTGCTGATAGATTTTTCTTTGTTTATACGTGCCTTTAATATTTCACCCGTATGATTAATATGGGTTCCGCCACACAATTCACACGAAACATCGCCCGCCGTAATAACCTTGACTAAATCGCCATATTTTTCACCAAACAATGCCATTGCGCCTTTTTTTACCGCATCATCCATTGACATTTCTTCGTGCAAAACAGGCATATCGGCCGCAATCCATTTGTTTATTAAATCTTCGACCGCCTGTTTTTCTTCGGCCGTCATCGCACGTCCAAAACGAAAATCAAAACGGACAGAATCCGGCGAAACCTTGGATCCACGTTGTTCTACATCTTCGTTTAAAACCGCACGCAAAGCAGCCTGTAACAAATGGGTTGCAGTATGGGCACGTGCCGTTTGTTGGCGCACCGCGACATTAATAACCGGACATACAACATCGCCAACCTGTAAGTCAGATGTCAACACACCCTTGTGTATAACAACGTTATCAACGCGCCCTGCTTCGGTAACAGTCATAACGGTTTCAGAATCACGCTTTAATTCACCACTATCCCCAACCTGACCACCCTGGGTGCCATAAAATGTTGTTTTATCCAATGCAACTTCAACAGTATCTCCTGCGTGCGCCGCATCTACAAATTCACCATCGCGCAATATCGACAATACCGTTGACGACATTTCAGATGGTGCATATTTTGCCGTATCATCAGTGGCCGACAATTGCGTCTGTGATTCCCACAAAACACGTGTTCCTTTGGTGTCTGCACGCGAACGTTCTTTTTGTTCCGTCATGGATTTTTCAAATCCTGCGACATCAACATCAATATTTCTATCACGCAAAATCATCTGGGTTAAATCCAATGGAAATCCGTATGTGTCAAATAATTTGAACGCAACATCACCAGGCAAAACATTATTATTTAATTTTGGCAATTCACTTTCCAACAGTTTCATACCATTTTGCAACATATCAGCAAATGCATTTTCTTCGTTCTGCAAGATTTCAACAACACGCTTCTCTTCGCGTGCCAATTCAGGATATGCCGCACCCATTTCTGTTATCAATGCAGGATATAATTTTGAAAGCAATGCACCACGATGCCCCAAAATCTGACCATGACGCATCGCACGACGCAAAATGCGACGAATTACATACCCCCTGTCGGTATTAGATGGAATAACACCGTCCGCAATTGCAAAACCAACACTGCGCAAATGATCAGTTATTACCTTGAAACTGGATACATTTTCAGCAGTTTCAGACACACCGGTAACATCGCTGACCGCGCGCTTTAAATTTACAAATAAATCCGTATCATAATTATCTGTTTTATTTTGCAATACCGCCGCCCAACGTTCCAAACCGGCGCCCGTATCAACGTTCTGTTTAGGCAATGGATTTAAATTACCATTGGCATCTTTATCATATTGCATAAACACATCGTTCCATATTTCAACAAAACGACCACCATCTTCATCAGGCGAGCCAGGCAATCCACCAGGTAAATCAGCACCCATATCATAATGCATTTCCGTACATGGACCACAAGGCCCCGTCTCACCCGCAGACCACCAATTATCCTTATCTCCCAACAAAATCGCATCTTTGCCAGCAACTTTTTTCCAGATTTTAATCGCTTCGTCATCGCTATAATGTGTTGTAACGACAATTCTGTCTGGATCCAAACCAATAACACGAGTCAACAGTTCCCACGACATTTCAATCGCGCCTTCTTTGAAATAATCGCCAAATGACCAATTGCCTAACATTTCAAAAAAAGTATGATGACGGCCGTCAAAGCCAACATCTTCAAGATCATTATGTTTACCACCCGCACGAATACATTTTTGAACGTCGGCAACACGTGGCGCAAACGCAGGTTCTGTACCCTGTAATATACCCTTCCATGGCACCATCCCAGCAACGGTAAACAACAATGTTGGATCATCGGGTACCAATGATGCAGACGGCACAATTTTATGGCCACGCGATTCAAAATAATCTAAAAAAACTTTTCTGATTTCATCATATGTCATTGTACTTTCCTTTTTTATCAGGCGCATTGTATAAATATTATGCACCACTTGCAATCAATATATTTAATGTTTTTGAAATTTTATTACAAATAATCAATCCTGCCCCATGGGGGCCGCATCCGCACAATCGGATGCAACGTGCGCACAAATTACCGCATCATAGCGGGCAATTGCGCGTTCAATCTGTTCGACACAATTGCGCGATGGACGCGACGGCATACCATATTTCATATTACCAGAATCCATATCAGTGGCAACATAATTAATCGAATCCATGTATATCGGCAGCATTGGACACGACATATTACGCGCAACAATATTCAGCGCAGACCACATCATCCGGTCAACCGGTGGTAAAAACGTCAACGACATATCAATATCAGATATTTCCGAATGCGCATGCGCCAAAACCCCGACAGTTTCCAACAATGCATCAAAGCGAACCAACATACCAGACAGTCCCAAATACGGCCGAATAACAGATATATTTTCATCATCAAATCGCAAATTTGGTGAATGTAGTGCAGCACGAAAAACATCAACCAATCGATTACGAACAACCGCACGATTCTGAATGATGGCAAACACATTATCACCAACATCGGGTATTGATAAATTTAATAAAATATCATCGTCATCAACAAATATAAACCATTCTGGGTTAATCTTGGATGCAGAAATAAAATTAACAATCGCCATGCGTGCCGCCAATAACCCATTATTATATTCACCATTGATAATATACAAAGGACCACGATATCCCAAATTACGTATTTGCGTACGAGTAACACTGGTCGCAGGATTATCATTATAAACAACCAATGTAAATTTTTCAGAAATACGCGACAAAGCCCCCACAGATAATGCCAACAACTCATTATCATACGTTGTTAAACCAACAATAATACGTGACTTTCGCGATAACATATTTTAGATATTAAATAAATCTTTGATAAATTGCAATCATATAGTTGTTTATGATATAATGATATATGTAATTCATATTAATAAGGACAAAGAAATGAAACCAACCATGCTGTATACATTATTAATGATAACTGCAATTGTATTAATGGTGGTATTTGACATTTCAATTGGACCAAACGAAACAATCGCAATTAGCCCCATCGCATCACCAAACACATTATATGTTTGTCCCGCCGCCAGCGAAATATGGGACCAAATCGCACAAGGTTTTTCTTTATTTAAAAAACCATTGATTATTATTTTCTTTTTCATGGTAATTGTTTCTATGTTTTTTTGGGGTTGGGCCTTATATCAAAATCTATTAAAAGATAAATTTGTCCGCGACGAATTCAAAAAACCATGGGGATTTACAAGAATTTTACTGATGGCAACTGTGATGATATTATTAATGATGAAAACTCCAAATTATTTTCGCAGTGTCAGTGTAGATGGGCTGAACGGTCAGTGGGTTTTATGCGACAACAACACACCAAATGCACGCGCAGTGCCCGAAAACGCAGTACACAGGTAACACAAAAGCACGTAAAATATGTGATTTTTTGCGTTTTTTTTAATTATACACTTGACTTAAAGCGCAGAATTCTCTACGATTCGAACAAGCAGTACAGGCAATGTCCTTGAAAATTAAATAACACACACGTTTTCAAAGACATTGTCCTGGAAACTGCGGAACACATTGATAAAATTTCTATGAAAGGAGAAACATATGAACAAACAACAATTGATTGAAGCAATCGCAAACGAAGTTGATGTTACAAAAGCAACTGCTGCTGCATGCTTGGACGCATTTATCAATACAGTTACAAAAGTTTTGAAAAAGAAGGGTGAAGTTCGCTTGGTTGGCTTTGGTACATTCGCATCTGCAAAACGTAAAGCAACAACAGGTCGCAACCCACAAACAGGCGAAGCAATCAAAATTCCTGCTTCTACACAGCCTAAGTTCAAACCAGGTAAAGCATTGAAAGAAGCTTTGAACTAAAAAAAAATTTTTTTCGTTACAAAGAAGTCCCAAAATTGGGACTTTTTTGTTTTTCAAAAAAGTCTTTACATACACATTTTTATCTAATACAATCAAAATGTCGAACAAACAAAGGAAGGACATAAATGGCAACAATAAAATCAACAACAAAAAAAACAACAAAAAAAACAGTTAAAAAAGCAGCTGTAGCAAACGCACCTGTTACAGACAAATTCCCATGCGGCTGCAATGCGGATTGTGCATGCGGCGGAAATTGCGCAGAACACAAACACTGCAAATGTCACAAACGTGGTTGGTTCAAAAAGTTAATTTTAGTTCTGGTTATTTTTGCACTGGGCTTTGCATCTGCAAAAGTTACATGTTGCAACAAAAAACCACACATACCAATGCCAAAACCAGAATTCAGTAACGGTTGCTTGATTGTAAAATCTCAAAAAATGGCCAAAATGGCACCAGAAATGGACGCCGACAAAAACGGATGCATCACACACGAAGAATATCGTATTGCACGTAGAAAAATGTTTAAACGCCCGGAAAACAAATTTAAAAGGCCGGCAAAACCTGTGGTCCAAGAAACACAACCAGAAGCACAACAATAAGATAAAAGTCCCCAAAATCCGGGGACTTTTATTTTTTACCGATAGGAATATTATTTTGTATAAAATATCAATAAAATCGCATATTTCATTTTTTTCAAAACACATTTTATGATATAATGTAGATTATGAGAAAAAGAAATCTTTGTATTTTAAGTATTTTGTCGTGCATGGCGACAATGCCATCGATGGCAAATTGGCAATATCCAGGAACATATGTACGCGATGGTTGGTTTGAAGATGACGGGACACGCTTTGTGATGTCTTTGCGTGGTGGTGCATCGTTTGGTATGGCGTCTATTAAAAACGAGGTTGGCGCAATATCAAATGGATACTTTATGACCCCAGATGGTAGTACCGTCGTATCAGAAACATATTACTATTCCTGTGTCGACAAAGGCGGATGTGGCGATTATATTTATGCCGGCTATGGTAACATGCAAGAATTGCCTGCAACAGAAGATTATAGTAGTTTTTCATTCGCAGCAGGGGCCAGTTTGGGCTGGACAATACCAAACTTTCCACAATGGCGGATAGAGGCAGGATGGGACCATATTGCGGAAAGCGAATATAATTCATCACCAATGTTCCAAGGAAAACTAAATTTGACCGGGGGCGATGCGGGTGACATCGCAATTGATGTAGAAAGCGCAACTGTTACATCCAAAGTTACAACAGATATCATCAGTTTGATGGCATTTCATGATTTCTTTGATGGAATCAGGAAACCAATTAATCAGGCAATCCCATATATTGGTTTTGGAATTGGCTTTGCGGATACGAAAACAGTGCTGAATCTGGCAGATCCATATGGCGATTTGTCTTCACAAGTTGAATTACAACAATATGGCGAAGCAGATGATTACGGTGTTGTTCAATTCTATAAATCAGAACGCACCACATCAAACGTCGCAGGTTTATTAGCATTAGGCTTATCGTATGGAATAAACGAAACAATGTTTGTTGATATTGGTGCACGTCTGGCATATTTACCAAAGGTAAAATGGGAATTAACCAATGCCGAAGAAACCAAACATCGCGAGTGGTTCAGTGCAGAAAACTTGATATACGCAAATGTAATGATTGGATTACGATTTGAATTTTAAAAAAATCCCCAAATGGGGATTTTTTTATTTCAGATAAAATGTTATTGTTGCAACAACACGAACTTTCTTATTTATAGACTGACGTTCGTTTGACGACCAACTGTCCGTTGGATCACGAGATTCAATACTGAACACACCTTGATTCGCGGTTTTTATCTTGCCCAAACGCGCATCTGCATCATGGGCAAACTGCTGACCCGCAGCGGTTGCGTTTTCGGTCGCTTCGGCAATCATTGGTATCTTGATATCATTTAAGCCATTAAATATATATATTGGCCCCGAATAATCTTCGGTAACAGTGATGCCACGACGAACCAATTCACCCATGCGACGAGATACCGCATCAACCAAAAATACATTATTCGAACGAACCATTACACCCGTTTCGATGACATAGCGACCATCATTGTTTTGATTTTTCAGTTCTGCATCAGAATAGCCCGCGTATTTATCACGAACCTGGACACGTAAATTTTGAATATCAGAAGACGAAAAACCCGCATCAATTAAAAAACTGTGAATTTCTGAAATATCCGTATCGATTTCATGTTGCAATTGCGCCAAGTCGCCCCCAACACCATTTATCTTGATGTTCCATACCGCAGTATCCGCAACAACATCGCGTTCCGCCAGCCCCTTGACAGTAACCGTACGACCAGACATCGCACGATATATCCCGTCGCCAATAAAATACCCACCGGCTGCAACACCCAATGCCAATACAGATAGCCATATTCCAGATATTGATTTAATTTTTTGTGATATTTTCATATGCTTTCCCCTTTTGACTTATTTTATCCAAACAAAATCCAAATCGCAAATGGCGCAACAAATGCCGTAAACAATCCAGACAAAACAATTGCTAGACTACTTAATGCGCCCGTAACCGGCCCCATTTGCATCGCCTTGGCCGTACCAGCAACATGGGACGCATTCCCAATCGCCAACCCACAGGCAACAGGACTGCGCAGCCCCATTAAACGACACACAACATCGCTGACCGATGCACCAAGTATACCAGTTATGATTACCGACGATACAGTCAACGCAACAATACCGTTCAAACTTTCGGTGATACCAATCGCAATTGCTGTTGTTACAGATATTGACACCAAAGAACGCGCAATAATATCACCTAAACCAAAGAAAATACATATTATTGACACAGACAAAACAGAACATACAACACCAATTAATACGGATAATAATATTGGAAAAATGTGTCTGCGCAACAATGGTAAATGTCTGTACATAGGAACCGCAAAACTGACCGTCAATGGAACCAAGAAATATGTTAAATACCCAGCACTGGCATTATATTCAGAATATGATATATCAAACATATACAATACCAATATTACCAATATTGTTGCAGAAAACAGCGGTGTTGTAAATGGCGATGGCCAACGACGATTTAGTGCGAACATCAACAGAAATGCCACCAACGTTAACGTTAATCCAAAATAAGATGATGCAGACAGAAAATCAATCATTTGCGCCCCCATCTGCTTTCTTGGATTCTGATCGACGAATTAATGCGTCCGCGGTTACACCAGTAGTTATCATTGTAACCAGATATACCACAACCAACAATATTAATAACACCCACCATATATCAGAAATATCTGCCCAGACATCAATTATCGCAACCGCAGGCGCAACAAAAAACAATGCCATTACGCAGTGCATCCAATCCGCAATATCACAAACCCACGATAGTTTTACAACACCAAAAACCAACGATAAAAACAGCAAAATCAAACCATAAATACTGCCTGCAATAGGTAATGGAATATAGTGGGCCAACAGTTCGCCCAGAACAACATATATCATTAATACACAAAATTGAAATATGTATTTCACATCCCCCTCGTATCTTGTTTTTAACAAGATACAACAATTACACAAACAATGTCAAAAGTTATTTGCTATGAATGATTTCATCAATCACATAATTCGCCAACATTAAACCAAATGTGCCGGTAACAGTTATAATCGAACCAAGGTTCTTGGCATGACCAATTACGGGCGCGGGTGTCTGTGTCGAATAAACAACCGGAAAATCGGGTAAATCTGTATCACGAACCATTTTACGAATACGCGATGCCAATGGACATACAGATGTTTTAGAAATACGCGCAATACGTATGGCAGAAATATCTGTTTTTGACGCGGCACCCATACTGGATATAAATGGAATATTATTTCTATGCGCATAATTATACAGCGCTATCTTGGATTCGACAGTATCAATTGCATCAATTATAAAATCAGGACGGATATCAATTTTTGAATTCACATCAAAAAACATATCGTATTTCGTAACACGCGTATCTGGATTTATATCACGAATACGCATTGCCGCAACATCGACCTTTTTTACGCCAATTGTTGATTCCAACGCAAATAACTGACGATTAATATTCGACACATCAACCGTATCAAAATCAACCACAGCAATATGCCCCACCCCAGTACGTGCCAACGCTTCAATCGCAAAGGAACCAACAGCACCACAACCAACAACCATTACGGTTGAATTACGTAACTTGTGAATACCGTCATCACCGAATAACAAATGTGTTCTATGTAATCTGTTCATTGTTCCAACATCCGTTGTGTATTATTGTATATTATATCGGCCATTTTTTCGTGGTCAACATTCAATATTGCAGACATTTTCGCAACAATATCTATCACGTCATCTGGTATATCAGAGTCTGTTTCTGACAAAATACGTTCAATTGGAGTACATAAAATACGCGATGTATTTTTTAACGAACGTGGTCCATACGAAAAGTACATATTATATTTCTGTGCATACTTTTTAATCACATCTATTGGACCACTATATTCATGCGCAACGATAAATGGCGGCAACTTGTTCCCGAAAGAATTTAGAATCTGAATAACACGTTCCCATACACCAACACAATGCAAACATACACCACGTTGCAGTTCGTGTGCCAATTCAAGTTGATTAACAAACACATCGACCTGCCCCATGATATCAGGATGATGTTTATCTAATCCGATTTCGCCAATTAATAAACTTGGATCGCCCAGCAATATATCACGTAATTCTGACCGCCAATTATCTGTCAGTTCATTTATGTACCATGGATGAATTCCAATTGCAGAATAAATATTTTTTGCTGGATTCGATAGACGTGCCACCCGTTCCCATTCTTTTTGATGTGCTGAATTGCAAATTGCGCCAATGTTTGGCGCGACAAGAACATGACAATGTGCATCAAAGTATTTTTGCATAACATGTTTTAAGAACCCGCAAAAATTGCGGGTTCTGTTTTTTTTAATCTAGGTTATTTAATAATATTTCTTTGATTTCGTTTGGCATCATACCCGTACTAGAATAACCACAATCAACATGATGTACTTCACCAGTTACACCCGATGACAAATCACTGAACAAATATGTTGCCGCACCGGACACATCATCCAACGTCATATTGCGACGTAATGGCGTTGTTTCAGCGTTCAGACGCAACATTGCCTTGAAACCGCCAACACCACTGGATGCCAATGTCATAATTGGCCCCGCACTGATTGCATTAATACGAATACCATCACGTCCCAAGTCTGACGCCAGATACCGAACACTGCTGTCCAAGGCGGATTTTGCAACACCCATAACATTATAATTTGGTACAGACTTTTCCCCGCCAAAATATGTCAGCGTCACAATCGAACCACCATCTGTCATCAATTTGGATGCACGACGTGTCAAATCAACCAACGAATATACCGATATATCCATTGTATTTTTAAAGTTTTCACGCGTTGTATCGGCATAACGACCGGTTAATTCATTTTTATCTGAAAATGCGATTGCATGCAACATACCATCCAGATGCCCCCATTCCGCTTCGATTGCGTTAAACAATGCATCCATCTGTTCATCGTTTTGAACATTGCATTCTTGGACAAATTTTGCACCAATAGATTCCGCCAATGGACGAACACGTTTTTCCAATGCAGGCATCGCGTATGGCATCGCAATTTCCGCCCCCATTTCGTGTGCACGTTTGGCAATCGCCCATGCCATTGACCAATCATTGGCAACACCAGTAATTAAAATCTTTTTTCCTTTTAATAACATTATAAAATCCCTTGTTATCATTATTTTATTGGACATAAAAAATATACCACCATTTTGGTGGCATATCAATAAGTAAATAAACAGTTATTAATTCGCACTTTGCTTTTTAAACTGCATATCATAAAGGGTTTTATATGCACCACCATCAATTTGAACCAGTTCTTCGTGTGTGCCAGATTCAACCATTTCACCATGATTGATAACAATAATCTTGGACGCATTACGAATTGTCGACAAACGATGTGCAATTACAAATACTGTCTTATCCTGCATCAGGTTTTCAATTGCTTTTTGTACGACCGCTTCGGATTTATTATCCAATGCGGATGTCGCTTCGTCCAAAATCAGAATTGGTGCATCTTTCAAAAACGCACGCGCAATCGCAATACGTTGCTTTTGACCACCAGATAACAATATACCACGTTCACCAATTTGAGTGTCAATACCATCTTTTAATGTCGCAATAAAATCGGTTAAGCACGCCATTTCAAGCGCCGTTTCTAATTGTTCCGGTGTGGCATTTTGATTGCCCAGCAATATATTTTCACGAATTGTACCGGCAAATAAGAAATTATCTTGGAATACAACCGCAATATTGTCACGCAATGACGATAATGTAAAGTCGCGGACATCAATACCATCAACATATATTCCGCCAGATGTTGCATCATAAAAACGCGGCAACAAACTGACCAATGTTGTTTTTCCCCCCCCAGAATTACCAACCAATGCAATTGTTTGCCCCTGGGACACAGATAAATTTATGTCTTTTAGCACAGGGCGCCCCTTGATATATTCAAAGTTCAGATTACGAAATTCAATTTTTTTATGTTCGCGTGGCATTGCGCGTGCATCTGGCTTGTCAGTAATTGCAGGACATGAATTTAATATATTAAACACACGATCAATTGCCATAAATGACATCAAAACGGAATTATAATTCGACCCGATACTTTTCATTGGGGTATATAACATAATTAATGCCGTCAAGAATGATACAAAACCACCACTGGTAATCGTACCATTTAATATCAGATATGAACCATACCATATCGCGACACCAATACCACACGACAAAATAACGTGCATCACAGGTGTTAACCAACGGGTACGTTGCATCATCTTGATACGTAATTTGAATACGTTATCTAATACGCCGTCAAATTTTGTCTTTTGATATTCAGACAAATTATATGATGTGATTGTCTTGTTACCCGCGTATGATTCATTATATACCGTTAACAACTCTGAATCTGCCTTTATCGATTTATTCATAACCGATTGGATTTTCTTTTTTAATGACATCATTGGCATAAACGCACCAACCAATATCGCAACACAAACCAATGCCAACTGCCATGAATTATAAAACAACACAAATATCAGAGAAATTGCCGTAAAGAACTTTTGAACAAAATTCTTTAAATTATTCAAAAGACCCGAACATGCCAAATCCGCATTATTATTAAACATATAGATAACGTCACCAGAATTCTTTTTATTAAAAAATTCTGTTTCAAAGCACAACATCTTTTTATACAAATCCAATTTTAACAGATTTGTAATTTTAACCCCAACCCATGTATTCAAATATTGTGCCCCGTATGTTAATGCGCCTTGGACAGTTGTAAATAATACAATTGCAATCGGAATATACCATGCAGTTTGTAACGACTTTTCAACCATAACAAGGTCCATATATGGACGCAGCGACATCGCAATAACCCCGTCCAACATACCAATTGGGGCCGCCAATAAAACAGACATTAATGCGCGAAACCAGTATGATTTAACATACGGCCACATACGCCTATAGTTCATAACAAACGAATTTTTTGCAATTCTTTGTTTTATTTTTTCAAACATTATTTTATTACCTATGTACTGTGGCTACACTATCACTTTAATAACCAATAGTCAAACCGATTTATACATGTCAATAAGAAACTATTTTCATATAGTTGACTATAAACTGGTCAAAAAGTCCAAGTCTGGGCTGCACAACAAGCCAACAGATTTATCGCTGGAATAAATATTTTCAACAAATTTGATTCCACAATCTGTTAGACGTTTTTTCAACAGATCCCATATTTCTTGCTCTCCTATTCTGTTCATATCGTCCAGCATTATAACAAAGGACGTGTCCAAAGAATCTACAACATCTAATATTTCTGGACGTGAATAGTGTGCACTGCCCAATGGGCCGTCAATTACCACAAGGTTAAACTTTTTGTCACGAACAGTATCCGCAAAGTTTGCGTATGTACGTGATTTATGTGGTGCGACAATTTCGACCATATCTAAATCATGCATTTTAACATATTTTTCTGCGGACGGCATTTGCAACAAAAAGAATTTGACCCATTCAGGATTATTTTCGCATACGATTAAGTCCGCATTGTATGCATCTGCATATTGCATCGTTAGTTTTGATGACTGTCCCAACCCACATTCCAAAATGGATTTTGGTTTAAATTCATCCAAAACGCGATACAAAACATATAACACAATATAAGATACCGCCCAACGACCAGGTGAAACACTTTTGTTTTTCAGCCACGCACTGTTAATAATCGTGTCGTGATAAACATTGGCCCAATATGGTTCAGAAGTTAATACGACATTTTGTTTAATGATTTCTGGTATTTTTTCAATTGAGTTTTGTGCATGTACAGAATTCTTGGAAATCGTATCCATTTTTTTCAACAGATAATCAACCTGCTGGCCCAAAGTTCTAATTTTTTCTTGGGTTGCCACAGCGGAAGATTCCGACAAGTCAGCAAGTTTCGCCACCGCCTTATCCAATCTGTCAAATTTATCAGAAATAAATTTACGCTTTTGTGAAAAAGAACGTTTGTTCAACACGTGTACCAAATGCGTAATTGGATATGTAACACTGTTAACAACACGCACAATTCCACGTGTTGAAATACGTTTGCCAAAGAAATATATCGCATGGTATTTTTCTTTGTGTTTAGTTATCCCAAATCGCATAACGAATGATTTTTTCAATTCTTCTGTGCGGAAAAAGTTCCACTTTTCAAACAAACATCTGATTGACTTGTAATGTTTCTTTTTTGTTTTTTGTGGTAACTTTACCCAAGTCCACCAAATTGTTCCGCAATATGTATTAACAAAGTTTTCTAATACGCTGTTGTTTACTTTGTTCGATTTAAGGAATTCCAACAACATATCAATAATTTTGACAATGTCCACTACATGCTTGTCACGGTTCTGGGTAATGGATGCCGAATGAATTCGACGCATGTACAGTTTTTCATCCAATATGCCACATTTTGTCGCATTAAACAACGCATGATGGAAGAAAATATTATCTTCAAAGCATAATCCTGCTGGGAATTTTAATTCTTTGATTTTAACAAAGGAATTTTTATAAATTGTCAAACAAGAAGAGACTGCCATTTTATGCGCAAAATCGGAACAATCGCGCCATGCAAAGCATGTTGTATCAAACCCATCAGGCAAATAATTAAAGTTCCAATATTCGTTTGATTCAAAGTTTTTTGTACCATCTTGGAAATTTTTACCGCTGTATGATAACATATCTAAATCATGCTTTGTTATATGTTCATACAATGTTTCCAATGCGTTTGGCACCAGATAATCATCGCTGTCCACAAAACATAAATATTCGCCACACGCAATTTTTATAGCATTATTACGCGCCACACTTAACCCTTGGTTAGTTTGTGATATAATTTTTATACGATTGTCGCGGGTGGCGTATTCACGTAAAAGCTTGGCAGATTCATCTGTTGATCCATCGTCAATGCATATAATTTCAATATTTTTAATGGTTTGATTAATAATCGAATCCAAGCATTCCGCCAAATATTTTTCCGTATTATAAACAGGCACAATAACAGAAAATTTTCTGAACAAATGTTCAAAATTTTTAACGTAATTATCCGATACCAACTTTTCCAACTGGGATATTTCAGATGAATTAAATTGTGATGTGTCTGCCAATTTTAAATCAAAATCTGATTTAATAGATTTATGCATTTTATGCAAGAACCCTTGTTTTAATTCTGGGGTTAACAAATTAAAATACCACCAAAACCCCTTGAATTTACGATAAAAATACAACGGCCAGAATTCTGATTTTTGGTTTTCTTGCAAGAAATTACGAATAAAATCATATTCGCCAATTAAGAAATCGCCCAATTTTGTATTGCGAATTGACTGATTTGGATTGTCACGACGATATTTATAAAATTCATAATCCAACAAAGCCATCTTTTTTGCCTGGCAATGTGTTTGGAACCAAAAAGATGTATCCTGATATGCCGCCCCGGGGGTTTCGTTGTATCTTATATTATTTTTGGTTAAGAATTCTTTGCGATATATTGCAGAGCATGTATTAAATGTCGTTGCCATATATGGTTGCAAATTATATGGGGTGTCAACCACATCATAAAAATTATCGTTTGTCAGATATTTTACAACTTCGAATTTACGCTTTTTATCGCCAGTAAACATAGCCAAATTGCCCTTGACAATATCCAATTCGCCCTGCTTTGCACGCGCGTACATGCGTTCATATGAATCCAACGCAATATAATCATCAGGTTCAACAATACCAATATATTCACCAGTCGCAGCATTAATACCACAATTCATTGTCTGTCCATAACCAGCATTTGGTTTATCGATATAGCATATACGCATATCACGTCCAGCGTATTCTTGGATAATATCCATTGAATTATCGGTTGAACCATCGTTTACGCAAATTATTTCAATATTTTTCAGCGTTTGATTAACAATACTGTCCAAACATTCGCGCAAATATGGACCCGCATTATAAATAGGCAATACAATTGATACAGCAGCTGTTTTATTTAAATCAAATAATTGCAAAAGTAGCGTCTTGAAATTATTATCGTAAATAATGTCTAAACTTTCTTTGGTTATGCTATATTCTGGGAATATTTCATTTAAACACTTATCAACAAGTAGTTTTTTGATTTCAACACTCACTTTTTTGATATTATACAAACATACCCCGACAACAAGATTTATAAATGTTTCTTTATAATCTTCATACTTTCCGCTTTGGCGTAACCTATCACCCAATTCCTTTAGAGCTTCGTAAAAACATAAAGGCGCTTTACATTTATTATCGGTTAACGAAACGCCTGTGTTGGTTCTATAAAAATACAAATTTTCATCTACTATCCCAATCTTATCCGCACAAACCAAAGCAAATGCAACAAAAGCCATGTCATTTGTACTTTTTATTGATTGGAACAGAATATTATTTTTTTCAATCGTGCTTCTTTTATAAATCTTATTGGTGGGCCCCATATTTATTATTTGCAAAATAGGTGAATGTGGTAGATTAATAATATCATCATCTTTGCTTTTACTGCATAAATTCATGATATGTTTGTTAAATCCCATGGAAGCAGAATATTGCTTTGTTTTATTATTATACATTTGAAACGAACATAGGCAGATATCCAAATCAGATCTCTTTGATTTGTTATACAATTTTTTAAACATGTCTGTCGAAATAAAATCATCTGCATCTATGAACCCCAAATATTCGCCCTTGGCAAAAGATAAACCGACATTACGGGCCGCCCCAGCATTATTATTTTCACACCCAATAACCATCAATCGGTTGTCGCGGGCGGCATATTCACACAATATTTCCAATGAATTATCTGTCGAACCATCGTCAACACATATTACTTCTATTTCGTGCAGACTTTGCCCTAATACACTGTCCAAACATTCACGCAAATATGGACCCGCATTATATACAGGAATAATTACAGACACACAAGGTGTGAATTGTATTTTATTCTGTATAAATGTATTAAATTCCGATTGGTTTTTATCCTTGCTCATAATACAACCCCTATTTATGCAACAATAAATTTATTTTTTTGATATTTCATCAAACACATCAAATGCGTTTTGTATAGTGCGGTTCATATCATAATAACGATACGCACCCAAACGACCACAGAAATACGTGTTTGGTAATTTCTTTGCTTCTTCTAAATACTTGTCATAAATAGCCTGATTAACAGGGTTTAAAATCGGATAAATTCTGTCGTTTTTTCCCTGTTCAAAGTCCATTGGATATTCCAATGACAAGACTGTTTTGTCCGACTTTTCATCCAAGAACCATTTATATTCCGCAATACGCGTAAAGTCATAGTTTTCAGGATAGTTTACCACAGGCGCATTTTGGAACCATTCGCAATCATGTGTTTCAAATTTAATGTCCAAACTGCGATATGGTAATGGCCCAAATTTGTAATCAAAAAATTCTTCGATTGGACCAGTAAATATTAAACGTTCGTATTCAATGTCGTTCTTGATATCATTAAATGACGTATTCAATTTAACAGTAATCAATGGATTATCCAACATGCGTTCAAACATGCGTGTGTAGCCCGCGCGTGGAATCCCCTGATATTTTTCTTGGAAATAACGGTCGTCACGACTGATATAAACAGGAACCGAACCAGTCACACTGGGATCCAACTGTTCTGGGGTAAAATTCCACTGTTTCAATGTATAACCCAAAAAGACTTTTTCATAAATGTATTCTGCCAAAAAATTTAAATCGGGATCATCTGTTTTGCGCAATTCTAAAATAGGAATCTTTTTGTTGAAACCAAATTTTTCAATCAATTTATTTTCCAATTTGGCCGCCAATTCAGGACCAAATACAGAATACAAAGAATTTAAATTAAATGGAATCGGTATCTCTATCCCATCAACAACCCCCAAAACATGGTGCATAAAAATATGCCATTCTGTGTACTGAGACAAGAAATCCCAAACACGTTTCGACCCCGTTCTGAATATATGTGGACCATATTTATGTACAGTAATGCCGTTTTCATCACGATAATCATAGCAAGTACCAGCAATATGATCCTTGGTATCGATAAGCAATACTTCTTCGTGTAGCTCGTTTGCAATTTTATTTGCCAAGACCGCACCAGACAGCCCCGCACCAACAATTAAATTCTTTACTTTGTACATATCATGTTTCCCTTGGGTTTATTGAAAGATTGTTTTTGCCCTGCATTATAAACAGAAATAAAATTTAGTCAAATAGTTATTGATTTTTTGGGCCATTTATGATATAATGTCAGCATAGCAGGAGCAGATAGATTCCTGCACTTTTTTATGCCGCCTTTTTGGCGGTTTTTGTTTTATATAAACCAAAATAAAGGATAATTATGAATACAATAAAATACATTGGAAATGGACAAGACAAAGATTTTGTTTTTAATTTCCCTTTTTTTGACATTAAAGACATTATCATACGTATAAATGACACACAACAAACAGATAAATTTACAATAACTGCTTTTGACGATGGCGAAAATGCCGACATCACATATACAGGTGGAATTGTTACCTTTGATACAGCACCACAAATTGGAACCGTTATTACAATTTACAGAAAGCTTCAATTGAACCGCATTTACGACTATCAGCCAACCAAACAAATCGACCCAAATAACCTGAACCAAGATTTGAATTATCTGTTTGAAGTAATGAAAGACCTGGGCGAACACTTTGATGTATTATCAGAAAAATACAAACAAATAATCGATATGCCATCCGTAAAAGAAATTCAAGAATCAATGGATACAATAAAACAATCTATTAAACGATTTGAAGATGTGACAGATATAAAAAATACACTGAACACAAAACTATCGATTGATACGGATAATTTGACCGCGTCAGGTATGCAAAATATCGCACAAATGGCAATGCCTGGGACAAAATTTATAAACATATCAACCGACAAATCCGCAACCTATTTAGCGTCTGGTGTCGCGCCCGCAAACGGATATATCTGCATTCGTATAATGCAGGGTGCCACTGCAAAGTATTTGCTGATTCAAAATACTACAACAGGACAAGAGATTACGGCAGATACAACACGTGGTAGTGGATATTGTGCGTTAACAATGCCTATCGCCAAAGATCATTCGTACATAATTCAAACAAATTGTACAGGCGAAGTAAATATGTGTAAATTCTTTTATGCCCAAGGAGAAATATAATATGAAAATATACATCAAAGAGATTATTAATAACAAAATTGGCGATAACACACCATTCGAAGATGTCGCCAAATCAATGAAATTTGAAATCGTGCGTGATGACACAGAACTAGAAACAGCATATGATGGATCTTTATGGGAACGTGGATTTGCACCATCCGCCCCAGAACAAAGCTATGTCCAGAAGCGTATTGCCGAATATCCAAATATAACAGATCAATTGGATATGATTTATTGGGATAAAATTAATGGTACAAACATCTGGGAAAATACAATTACAGAAATAAAAAATAAGTATCCAAAAGATAACTAAAAATCGGGCATTATGCCCGATTTTTATCATTTATCTGAGTACTTGGCCCGAATATACGAATAATTTTTTTCATAATTTGCACTGTTCGATATACGAACATGGTCATTTAGATTGTTATACAAAAAAACAGGTTGCGAAATATACAATGGACGATACTGTCGTGCATATTTAATTATTAAGTCCCAATCAACCAAACGAGTCAGATTTTCATCAAATCCGCCAAGCTCTTTATATAAATCATGACGATGCACAAAAACACCCAAATCAATATAATTCCCACGTAATAACTTTTGTAAATCAAAAGAACGACCATCAATCATACCATTATTGTACAAAATGCGTTGCGCGTACATGCAACGGTGTGTTCCTTTGTCAATATGCCGGACAAATGTTTCCAAAAAACAATCAAACAAGATATTATCAGAATCCAAATACGCAATCCAATCTTTGATTGCATGCGCCAAACCCGTATTACGCGCACAACATACGCCCGCATTGTCTTGGTATATGTATCGCACCATACCATTGGAAATTTCATCTTTATATCGTTCGGCAATTAATTCGGCGGTACCATCTGTACTGCCATCATCAACGATAATCAATTCAAAATTTTTATATGTTTGCGATAATACGGAATCAATCGCACGACAGATTATATCCGCACGATTGAAAGTAGGCATGATTATTGAAAAAGAAACATTTTGCGCGGCAACACGTTCGCGCATAATATACTTTTTCTGCATTTCTTGTTCAAACTCTGACAATGTTTGTATATAATTACAACATTCATATCCGCGACGCGCACCAATATGTTCCCAATGTAACAGCGGACACCGACCATACGCGCGAACATCTGGATAATTTCGCAAATATGCATTTGTATTAAATTCGGGGCCGGGGTTATATCCATATCGCCAGCCACAGTCCAGATAATGCGATACCGCATCAACACCAGATGTCGCAACATCAGTGTATGTTGACAGATACCAATCGGCATCGAATTTTTTGGACTTTAAAACCGTCTTGTAATGACGTTTACGCGCAGAGAAACACATTTTAAGCCCCTATTGTACATATTCAGATACGTTTAAAAATCTTGACCAGTGGCACTATATCAAACAAATAGCCTTTGTAGCAAACCTGACGCGATGTGACATAACGCTGGGAATATAATGTAAACAGCGGTATTGACAATAAACTGATACGAAAAATCTTGGTATAGTTATTATTACGAACAATCGGCGTATTTGTTCGTGTCGCGTGCGCATGGATATCACGAACGATTTCTTCGCTTGTATATGGATACAAGTAATGCAATCCACGCAGATTTTCCAAACCGTTCTTTTTAATAAATGGTATGCCGGCCTGTAACATACGATGTGGCGCATGATACACACTGTGGCAAACATCGCCATTTTCGCCAGAAACCAATGTGGACATGCGATATCCGTTGCGTAATATCAACTGAGTCAGACCAACTTCATATTTAAAGACAATGTCCTTTTTATCAGATTGACGTGAAATATTATTCATAAATTCACGCAAAAAGCCCGATGTTGCGACAGCGCGACTGATTCCAACAAACCATGACTGAACCTGAACCGGACTGGTTTCACTGCGGTAATCAACCATACCTGTTAAATCAACACCACGTGATTCCAAATCCATTAATGGACCAGTCAAATCAAACAACGGACCATAAACACTGTCATTCACCAGGTAAACCCAATCATAATTCGGTAAAATACCAGCATCATCTGCATACTGGTATGCACGCTTGTACGAACCAAAATCATATTCGCCATGACGCGATGCCGACTTGTATAAAATATTTGGAATATCAGATATCTTGGACAATTCAGACGCATCGATATCGCAGTCCATCACAAAAATAATGTCACCCAGTTTGGATAATTCGGTTAAATAATGAACCAATGTATTATCAATAACACCCGATTTATCGTAACCTGCAAATAAAAAAAGTCGTTTTGTCATAGCATTACCCGTCTGCATACTTTATTTTGACATAAGGGTAAACAAAAACACAATAAAGTCAATACGTTTTATAAAAAAGAACCTGCCCCAGCAATCAAAAAATACATAGAAACAAGTTGACAATATTGGGTTTTATTCCAAAGCATTTAACCTTTTGTGGCGTTTTTATTTTTTATATAATTATCGCAAATACTGCCAAATTCAGACATAGACATGTTGGATTTATTTAAAACCTTGGCAATTGTTGCAAACGATGGAAATCGCGATTTGCCATACGCATCACATCTTTTACTTTTGTTGAACGTTGTGGCATTCAGCCCACAGTTAATTGCCAATCGTGATGGACTTACCTTTTGTTCGTCCGCAACATAATCAATGGCGCCCCAGATGCTATCATGCGTAATCATATATTCCCTTCTTTGTTTTCGTGCCGGAATATTATGTTATAATTCATATTATTATGCCATAGGCTAATATTCTTAGAATTCAAGGAATGCTTTCTTATTTAATAAGAATAAAATAAACAAAATCCCTTGAAGAAAAAATTA
>JAZTWA010000002.1:0-3727 GCA_045635585.1 Candidatus Enterousia sp. | reverse complement strand
TCGTCATTGCGCCGACGGCAAGGGCGGTGTGGGAACAATTAATACCCCAGAAACAGTATACGATCCCGCCATTGTTTGTGACGCTTCGGGGGCTGCACTAACCTTATCTTTGGTATTCGATTGAACATAAGAAGTAGACGCGATATCCGCAAATGTGGCCCCGCTTAAAAACATCACAACAAAAACTGCCAGCACAACGTGCTTCATATTCCCCCTTTGCCTGAATTTACAAACCAAAAACAGGTCCAGTAAAATTTACCAGGCCACATTCAAAAACACCCTATAATCAAGATATTACCTTCCTTTCCTTGGATATCTTCTTTTACATAGTAGAAAAAACAAAAAAATTACACAAGTGCAAAATTAAACCCGTAAAAATCTTATACTTTCTTTAAAATCAAAAAGCGCGCCCGACCATATTTTTTATCGCGCAAGACCTGCCAGATGGCATCATTTGGTTCAAATTCATGTCCAACTTCTTGTTCCCAAATCAAAATTGCCCCCGATTTTGCAACCCGCGCAACACGTTCCACAAAAACGCGCCCCAAATTTGCATCTGAATATGGAGGATCAACAAAGAACAAATCAATCGTCCCCGCATTCTTATCAACAGCCCCAATTGCATCCATTTGCATAACACGGGCATAATCTCCAACCCCCAAGATCGCTAAATTATCGCGTATTGTCTTGATAGAAGATGGCGAAACATCTGTAAACATAACCTGAACATCATTATATCGCGACAAACATTCAATACCAAACGCGCCACTGCCCGCAAAGGCATCCCACACCACCAATTCTGCACCCACATCGACAATTCCAGATTCCATCATATTAAACAACGCAATACGTGCACGATTCTGGGTTGGACGCGCATCCGGTGGCAGGCGCAATTTACGCCCATGATATTTTCCCGAAATAATTTGCAATTTTGAATCCATACGATAAAGTATAAAGTATGAATTTTATGAATCAAGCCTTTGTTTGCGCCAAACGCGCATTTAATCATGACGACGTTCCCATTGGGGCGATAATTGTGCATAACGGCACCGTTATTGCTCGTGGCGAAAATCTGGTTCAAAAAAAACAAAATCCCACATTACACGCTGAAATTGTCGCAATTAATCGCGCATGTAAAAAACTGGGGAAAAAGTTTTTAGATGATTGCGATATCTATGTAACATTGGAACCATGCGCAATGTGTGCAACAGCTATATCTTTTGCCCGCATACGCAATATATATTTTGCAGCATCTGATCCAAAGGGTGGGGGGATTACATCAAACGCACGTATATTTGAAACAGATCGACACCTATGGAAACCGAACACATATCAAATGAACGAATATGCAGATCAATCCGCCCAAATGTTACGTGATTTTTTTGCAATTCGTCGCACCCAAAAAAAATAAAGAACCGCCATTTGTGGCGGTATTTCTTTATATCAAACTATGTCCTGTCATATCTGCGGGTTGATTTATCCCCAGTATTTTCAGCATTGTTGGTGCAATATCGGCCAATCCACCATCACGAACAGATTTCACACCACCACCAACAACCACCAAATTTACCGGATTTGTCGTATGCGCCGTCCAAGGCAAATTATTTTCATCGTCCCACATTTTTTCTGCATTTCCATGGTCTGCGGTTATCAATAACATTCCACCCAAATCCAATACCGCCGGCACCAACCGCGCCAATTGTGCATCCAATATTTCCATTGCTCGGATTGTCGCATCGACATTACCTGTATGTCCAACCATATCACCATTTGCCCAATTTAGAATTACGACATCATATTGCCCCAGCAATGGTATCAATTCATCTGTAATTTCCACCGCCGACATTTCAGGTTTCATATCAAAGGTCGCGACATCAGGCGATGGGATCAAGACCTTTTTTTCACCATCAAAATCAACATTTCTTTCTGCATCAAAAAAGTACGTTACATGATTATATTTTTCTGTTTCTGCGATACGCAGTTGTGACACACCATTTTTTGCCAAAACATCACCCAAAGTATTTACAATTTCTTCATCTGGCAACAGTGCAGGGCACAATTCATTTAACCCTTCGCCATATTGTGAAAAGCACAAGATATGTGCATTTGTCTTTAATATTTCACGCATAATCTGACGCGCACGATCACTGCGATAATTACCGAACAAGAATCCATCATTTTGCGTAATTGGCATTGCCCCATCAATAACAGTTGGTTTAATAAATTCATCTGTTTCGCCACGCGCATATGCATCTGCCAACGCATCATCAATTGTTCGGGCATGATATTGTGATTGGGCCTTTGCGATTGCATCAAACGCCAATTGCGTTCTGTCCATATTTTGATTTCTGTCCATGGCATAGTAACGTCCCGACAAACTACCAAAACAAGCACGTCCATCATCCAGTTCTGATTTTAATTTTTGTTTAATCAAATCAACATAATGTTTGGCCGATTGTGGTGGTGTATCACGTCCATCTGCGATAAAGTGCAAACACACACGCAATCCCGCCCCCAAGATATATTTAACAATTGTAATAATATCATTAATATCCGAATGCACACGTCCATCAGACATTAAACCTGCGACATGAACGATACCGTCATCATTTTTTACATTATCCACAAACACATTCAGTGCCGGATTTTTATTCCAATCTGTGATTTGAAATCTGCGCAAGAACTGATTAACCACACGTCCGGCGCCCATTGTTATATGTCCAACTTCGGAATTTCCCATTGTTCCATCAGGTAATCCAACTGCACATCCACTGGCATCCAGCTTTGCATGTGGGTATTTTTGCAACAACATATCCCAATACGGCATCTGGGCCTGTGCAACCGCATTATTTTCAGCAGAATTATTAATTCCAACGCCATCCATAATACACAAAACCAGTGGTTTAACCATAAAAAGCTCCCTTATTTTATTTCCAAGGCCATATTAACATAACTGTTTTTTGATTGCAAAAATAAAAGAAAAATTGTTAAATATAAAACATACAAAAACACGAATAATCATATTATTAACAGGAGAATATATACATCATGAGTGGCAAACCATATACCCCCACACCCACAGATGAACATATTGGTCGTCGTTTACAATTGCGTCGTTCAATGTTGGGTCTATCCCAAAAAGACTTATCAAAGATTTGCGGTGTCAGTTTTCAGCAAATCCAGAAATATGAATGTGCGGACAATCGCATATCTGCATCACGTCTGTTTGAATTAGGTGTTGCGATGCAAACACCAATTGCATTTTTCTTTGCAGGTCTGCCGGGCCACATTGAACACGAACCACGTAACGGCCGTTTACCGCGCATAAACATTGGCGACCAGGCATCAGACGATCCATTGGCACGTACAGAATCATTGGAATTAATAAATATGTATTGGCGATTACCAACCGACGCACAACGCGAACTTATCTTTAAAATGTTACGTGCATTAAATAACCAAGAATAAATCCCCAAACCGGGGATTTTTTTATTTCGCAACCACCCCTTTGTCACCGCACACACAGCGCGGCAATCCAGTCACACCCTTGTCATTGCGAGTGAAACGAAGCAATCCAGTCACACCTTTGTCATTGCGAGTGAAACGAAGCAATCCAGTCACACCTTTGTCATTGCGAGTGAAACGAAGCAATCCAGTCACACCTTTGTCATTGCGAGTGAAACGAAGCAATCCAGTAATC
The DNA here is from genome assembly GCA_045635585.1 of Candidatus Enterousia sp. Taxonomy (GTDB): domain Bacteria; phylum Pseudomonadota; class Alphaproteobacteria; order Rs-D84; family Rs-D84; genus Enterousia. The sequence continues at coordinate 27 of JAZTWA010000002.1, read as the reverse complement.
AGCATACACATCATCTGGATTGCGTCG
>JAZTWA010000001.1:0-64256 GCA_045635585.1 Candidatus Enterousia sp. | reverse complement strand
AATGTCACCTGTAATGCACGGATAGACAATTTAACAGTGTTATCTTCGACAGATACAACAGATGCTTCGACAGAATCACCGATGTTAAATTTGCCTGTATCCTGTTCTGATTTTTCACGTGACAAGTCTGTACGTCGGATTACACCACGTACATCGCCTTGTAATGACAAAATCAATTCATCAGGTGTGATTTCGGAAACTGTACCGCATACAACAGCGCCTTTCTTGATAGAAACAGCATTGTTTTCTGCGCTTTCAGTTAATTGTTTGATACCCAATGTAACGCGTTCTTTTTCTGGATTGATATCCAAAATTTTCGCTGTTACTTCTTGGCCACGAACGAATTTTTTCAATTCTTCTTCGTCCAATTTGTTCCAAGACAAATCAGAGATATGAACCATACCGTCCAAATCTGGTGTCAAGGCCACAAACAAACCGAATTCAGTTGTATTTTTAATTGGACCTGTGATTACATCGCCAACATTGTGTGTTTCAGCAAACTGTTTCCATGGATTTGGTTGCAGTTGCTTGTAACCCAATGAAATACGACGTTTATCTTGGTCAATACCCAAAACAACAACGTTGATTTCTTGACCATTTTGCAATACTTTGCTTGGGTGAATATTTTTGTTTGTCCATGACAATTCTGACATATGGACCAAACCTTCGATATTGTTGCCCAAATCAATGAATGCACCATAATCTGTCAAAGAAGAAACCTTGCCAGATACTGTATCACCAACGTTGAACGCACGTGACGCTGTTTCCCATGGATCTTCTTCTAATTGTTTTGCACCCAAGGAAATACGATGTGATTCTGGGTCGAATTGGATAACTTTGACCTTGATCTTTTCGCCAACATGTACCAATTCACGTGGATGATTTACACGCTTCCATGACAAATCTGTTACATGTAACAAACCGTCAATACCACCCAAATCAATGAACACACCATAATCAGTGATGTTTTTAACTGTACCTTCGATAACCGCACCCAATTCGATATTTTTCATCGCTTCTTTCTGGGCAGCAGCAATTGTATCAGATTGAATTGCGCGACGTGATACGATTGCGTTTGTACGCAATGCATGCATCTTTAATACGCGGAATTTGTCTTTTAAGCCAATCATAGATTTTGCATCGCGGATTGGTTTATGATCAACCTGTGACGATGGCATAAATGCGAATACACCGTTAATATCAACAGTAAAGCCACCACGAACAACATCGATAATTGTACCTTCTGGGTCAACACCTTCGGCAACCGTCTTTTCCAATTCTTTCCATGCTTTTTCAGCACGTGCCTTGGCATAAGACAATACCGCAGTACCTTCGCGGGATTCATAACGTTCAACAAAAACGTCAATAATATCACCAACAGATGGTACAGATGCACCAAATTCTTTTAATGGAACACGACCTTCGGATTTCAAGCCAACATCAACCATTGCGAAATCACCACGGATATCTTTTACAGTACCTTTGGTGGCATAGCCTTGTAATGTTTCTTGGGAACCATAGTTTGTGTCAAACATCTGGACAAAATCTTCGCCAGATAATGGATTAAATAAATCTTTGGATAAATCTTTCATAAGAAAATATTCATCAAAGTTTGCCATCGCCATTATTTTTCAATGCGAGGTCTTGTGGGGTTAATCGGACCGACAATGCGCCCACCCGCAAAGTCAGCCCTAATTTTACAGTAAAATTATTGTTTTGCAAGCAAAATTATGATACAATTATCGCAATAAAAAAGGATATTATATGGCAATAGGACAAGCACAAGATTTTAAATTGACACCAAAAGAAAAAAAGATTTTATCAGACGTTGTTATGGCATTGACCGATCCAAATAAACACGCAATCGTTGAAACAGTAGATGCCAAAGTAAAAGGTAACACAATCGTCCGGAATAAACCGGGAGAAAATCCGCGATTACCTGATAAAGTTGCTAATAATTGGGATTCCAGATATCCAAATGCGGTGGCCGCACGCAGCATAAAACTAAGTGAAGATATTTCTATAACTTATGAAAAATCAAAATTCAAAATACATACAAAAAGTGGTGATTTAACTGTTGGCGATGGCAACTGGGACGCTTTGACAGCGTGGCGTTTAGCATTGATGAAATACAGAGAGAACAATAACGTAAAAAGATTAAAAGATACACGATATGAATTTAAAGATCCAGATTTGCAAGATATTTATAAAGGACAATCACCAGAACTGGATAAATCATCAAAATTCGACAAGGCGATTACCAAATTAAAGTCAATGGGTATAACAAAATTCTTGTTCATGAAGAACCACAAAGAAAACGAATAAAAAACCGCCAAATGGCGGTTTTTTATTTATCTTCTTGTAATTTAGAACGCACATCTGCCAGCGCACGCGCACGTTCTTCAATTAACCCGTTCAAATTTGCCTTGGTTAAATCAGCCGCATAACGAATGGAATTCGCAAATGCCAACGCATCACTATTACCATGGGTTTTAAATGCAAAACCACGCAACCCCAAAAATGTCGCGCCCGCATATGAACGCGGATCGATTTTATGTTTCAAACGTTTAAATACATGAACCAAGAAAAACGCACCAATAATTGCCAAAATAGACTTTTTGAAGTTTTCAACAATTACACGTTTTATTAATTTCGCAGTACCTTCGACCGTCTTTAACACGATATTGCCCGTAAAGCCATCTGTAACAACAACCTGAACACGACCAGCACTGATATCATTGGCTTCGACAAAACCAATATAATCATATGGCAATTTGTCTTTATTTTCTGTCAGCACCTTGTTCAAATGTATCAAGGTATCATTACCCTTGGTTTCTTCGGAACCGATATTCAAAACACCCAATTTTGGACGTGGCATTTTACCAACAACTTCGGCATAAACACTGCCCAGTACGGCAAAATCAAATAATATAGATTCATCACAATGAACGTTTGCCCCCAAATCCAAGACAACAACACGACTGTCCCCAGCACCCGATGGTAACATCGTTGTTATAGCCGGACGAGATATACCATCAATTGTCTTTAACGCCAATTTTGATAATGACATTAAAATACCCGTATTACCCGCACTGATAACCGCCGCAGAATTTCCTTCGCGTACGTCCTTGATTGCCATATACATAGACGTATCTTGGGCATGACGCAAAACGTCCATAACTTTATCGGTTCCCTTGATTACATTTGGCGCATGAATCACTTCTGTATTACGAGCAACACGTGGATACTTTGCCATTAATTTGCGTAATTTCTTTTCATCGCCAAACAGACGAAACGCAATATTATTTTCACCATTTTGATACAAATACTGGTTCATTCCACCCAACACCGCATTAGGGCCCTTGTCGCCCCCCATGGCATCAATAGCAATAATTTTTTTATCTTCTGACATAATGCATAAAAAAAGCAGAAACAACACCAAGGTATGACGTGCTTCTGCCTTTTATTCCTTTTTGGTTATATTCCAAACAATTATTTCGCACCACATGCAGAGCAAACGTGATGTGGACGTTTCTTTTCGCCACATGTTTTGCATACACCGCATGGCATTACAGACAATGCATCGTGTGAACGACGTTGTGCAGAACGTGCTTTACTTGTTTTACTTTTTGGCGTTGCCATTTTTCTATCCTTTTATTTATAACTGTCCTATTTTATTCAAATATTGACAATTTGCAAGAAAAACTTTTGCTTTTATATCTGGGGGACAAATTGCCCCCAGATACATGCGTATTATATATCCAACAATTGTTGCTGGCCATTGCCTTGGCGTGCCAATTTTTCTGCCTTTTCTTCTTCTTTGGCAATTTCACGCACACGACGGACATATGCACCTGTTCCAATTGGAATCAGACGACCAACAATCAAGTTTTCATTAATACCGACCAATTTATCGGTTGAACCACTGATTGCCGCGTCAACCAACACTTTGGTTGTCTGTTGGAACGATGCGTTTGAAATAAATGAACGTGATGTCAATGATGCACGTGTCAAGCCAACCAGCACTTGGGATGCGGTTGCAACATTACCACCATCACGTGCCACGCGTGCATTTTCTTCTTCTAAATCAACACGATCAACAACCTGACCCATCAAGAATCCGGTGTCACCAGGATTTGTGATTTCAACACGACGTGTCATTTCACGTATCAAAATTTCAATATGCTTGTCGTTGATGGTTACACCCTGCAGACGATAAACCTGCTGAATCTGGTCAACCATAAATGTCGCCAAAGCTTTTTGACCCAAGATGCGCAAGATATCTTGTGGAACTGGATCACCATCAACCAATTTATCAGCCTTTTTAACGATATCGCCACTGCGTACCAACAGGTTAGTTCCCTTTGGCACAGCATATTCAACCGGCGCAGTACCATCATCTGGTTCAATACGAATAATTATCTTGGATTTTGCATCTTCCAAATCAATCGTACCGTCAATTTCTGCCAATAACGCAGGATTGGTTGGACGGCGTACTTCTAACAATTCGTTAACACGTGGCAAACCACCGGTAATATCGCCTGTACGTTTTGCCTGTACAGGGATACGTGCAATTACGTCACCCGCAACAACACTGTCGCCATTTGCAACATTCAATACAGAATAGATTGGTAACAGATATTCCGCAATCTTTTTACCACCCAAACTGATGACTTCGCCTTTGGAATCAACCAATGTAATAGCAGGTTTTAATGCCTTTTTCGTGTTCGTTTTCCAGTTAATAACCTTGCGTGAAACGATACCTGTCATAGAATCAACTTCTTCCTGATAAGATACATTTTCAATCAAGTCATTAAAGTTAACGATACCATCTTTTTCTGCGATGATTGTGTTTGAATATGGATCCCATTCTGCAACCTTGGTACCCTTTTCAACGGCATCACCGTCGTTAACAATCAACATAGATGCATATGGCAAATTGCTGCTGAATAATTCTTTGCCTTCGTTGTCAACAACCGCCAATTTACCATTACGGCTTAATACAACGATACGACCAGCACTGTTTTTAATTGTGTTAACGTCAATCAATTTGATGTTACCTGCAACAGGTACTTCGATAAAGTGACTTTCGGCACCACCAGCCGCAACCCCACCAATGTGGAAGGTACGCAACGTCAACTGGGTACCAGGTTCACCAATCGACTGACCAGCAATAACACCAACCGCTTCGCCGACATGTACCAATGCATTACGCGACAAATCCATACCATAACATTTTGCACACAGACCGTCTGAACAGCATGTCAGAACACTGCGAACATCAACAGATGGTAAACCAGATTCATTAATCGCCTTGGCTGCAGCCTTGGTAATTAATTCGCCCGCTGGAACAATTAATTCCTTGGTGATTGGGTGTATAATATCACGTGCCGCTGTACGTCCTAATACAACATCACCCAATGCAACAGACAATGTCGAACCAGAATATACAGGTTTTGCAGTGATATATTCTGTTGTACCACAATCATGTTCTGTAATAACTGTATTCTGTGCCAATTCAACCAAACGACGTGTCAAGTATCCAGCGTCAGCAGTTTTCAAAGCCGTATCCGACATACCTTTACGCGCACCGTGGGTGGATGTAAAGTATTCAGACATGGTCAGACCTTCTTTAAAGTTCGAAATAATTGGAACTTCGATAATAGAACCGTCTGGTTTCTGCATCATACCACGCATACCTGCCAACTGCTGAATCTGACGTTTGGAACCACGAGCCCCAGACAACGCCATCATATATACAGAATTCCAGTTGTCGCCAGATGATTTACCCAGCGCAGCATACGCCATATCACCCAATTTATCGGTTGTTTTCTGCCACATATCAACCAGTTTGTTATAACGTTCACCACCAGATAACAAACCGTTCTGATATTGTTCTTCGATTTCTTCGGCCGCGCGTTCAGATTCTGCAATAATGGTTTTCTTTTCTTCTGGAATAACAATATCGTCATAACCAATGGAAATACCACTGCGTGCAGCCTGTTCAAAACCAGTGTTCTTTAATGCGTCAGCCAACAAAATTGTTTCTTTGTCACCACAGCGTTCGTATGTTGTTGCCAACAAAGCCTTGATTTCTTTTACTGGCATAACCTTGTTTACCAAATCAAATGGCATTTTGTCTGATTTTGGCAATAATTCACCCAAAATCATACGACCCGCAGTTGTTTTATATGTCTTGCCATTGATACGAGAAATAATTGGTGTATGCAATGTAATTGCTTTGTTTTCCAACGCCAATTTTACTTCGTCCATATTTGCAAAACGTGGTGATTTTTCGGTATGTTCACCATCAATCAATGAAATGTAGTAAACACCCAATACCATGTCTTGTGATGGAACAATCATTGGTTCACCGTTTGCAGGCGACAATACGTTGTTCGATGACAGCATCAATGTACGTGCTTCCAGCTGTGCTTCCAATGAAATTGGTACGTGAACAGACATCTGGTCACCGTCAAAGTCAGCATTAAAGCCCTTACATACCAATGGATGCAAACGAATTGCCTTGCCTTCAATCAAAACTGGTTCAAAGGCCAACAAAGACAAACGGTGCAAAGTTGGCGCACGATTTAACAATACAGGATGTTCATGGATAACTTTTTCCAGCATTTCCCATACGATATCTTCGCCATTTTCAACCATTTTGCGTGCAGTTTTCAACGTGTTTGCATGATCACCAGCCAACAAACGCGCAAAAACAAATGGTTTGAACAATTCCAATGCCATTGTCTTTGGCAAACCAACCTGATGCAATTTCAGTGTTGGACCAGACACAATAACAGAACGGCCAGAATAATCCACACGTTTACCCAACATGTTCATACGGAAACGACCGGATTTACCACGTAATGAATCAGATAATGATTTCAATGGACGACGGTTTTGTGAAACCATTGGACGCGCCTTGTGTCCGTTGTCGAACAATGAATCAACCGCTTCTTGCAACATACGTTTTTCGTTACGGATAATGATATCAGGTGCATGCATATCCATAAAACGTTTCAAACGGTTATTACGGATAATAACGCGACGATACAAATCGTTCAAATCAGATGCCGCAACATGTCCCGCATCCAATGTAACCAATGGACGCATATCTGGTGGGATAACAGGAATAATATCAGGCATCATCCATGCTGGTTCTGTTTTGGAATCCAAGAATGCTTCAACCAACTTTAATTGTTTAATCAAGCCTTTGCGTTTTGCTTCGGATTTTGTTTCTGATAATTCTGCACGCAGGCGTGTACGTTCATCGCCCATATCCAAATTTGCGATAATGCTACGAATACCTTCGGCACCGATTCCAACATGGAATGCGTCTGCACCAAATTCTTCAACAGCAGCCTGATATTCATCTTCGCTGATGACATCATATTGTTTCAAATTTGTTAATCCAGGTTCGATAACAATATATGCATCATATGAAATAACCTGTTCCAATTTCTTTTGTGGCAAGTTATTCAACAATGTCGCAATTTTACCTTCGCGCAAGAACCATGTATGCGCAACAGGCATTGCCAATTTAATATGTCCCATGCGTTCACGACGAACAGCCGAAGAACCAACTTCTACACCGCAACGTTCACAGACAACACCACGATATTTGATTCTTTTATATTTTCCGCAGGCACATTCATAATCTTTGACCGGTCCAAAAATCTGTTGGCAGAACAGACCTTCGGCTTCTGGTTTCATGGAATGATAGTTAATTGTTTCTGGTTTTTTAACTTCGCCATGTGACCAAGACAAAATTTCTTCGGGGGACGCAATCGTAATACGCAAGGCATCAAATTGTTCCTTGGTTTCAATTTGTCCGAATATCTTTTGCAACATATTGCTCATTATATTTCGCTCCTTTCAGTCGCTTAAAGAGTTTGTTAGTGGTTAGTATTAGTTGCCAGTTCCGAACCCATTGCAGGGTTCGGAATCTAACCACTAATCAATTTTTTTTGGTGTCATCGCCAGACCCAATCCACGCAATTCGCGAACGAATACGTTAAAGGCTTCTGGGGTACCGGTCTGGATATCATTGTTGCCAGAAATGATGGATTCATACATCTTGTTTCGGCCAGTGATATCGTCAGATTTCACAGTCAACATTTCACGCAACAAGTGTGCCGCACCATGTGCTTCTAATGCCCATACTTCCATTTCCCCCAAACGCTGGCCACCCATGTGGGCTTTACCAGACAATGGTTGCTGTGTAACTAATGAATAGTTACCAGTTGAACGTGCGTGAATCTTTTCATCCACAAAGTGATGCAATTTCAACATGTACATAACACCAACGGTTACAGGACGTGCAAATTTTTCACCCGTCATACCATCGTACAAGTCAAACTGACCCGTTTCTGGTAATCCCGCCAATGTCAACATACTGCGAATATCTTCTGGGGTCGCACCATCAAATGTTGGCGTTGCCATTGGAACACCATCACGCAACAATGCTGCCTGGGCACGAACGTCTGTATCTGTCATTTTTTCCAGTTTTTCAGCCGTTTCTTTACCATAAACCTTGCCCATGATGTTGCGCAAATCATCTGTTACCGCACGCTTGGCCTTGACTTCATCCAGAACCGCACCAATTTGTGCACCCAATGTACGTGCAGCCATACCAAGGTGGGTTTCCAAAATCTGACCAATGTTCATACGTGATGGCACACCCAATGGATTTAATACAATGTCAACCGGTGTACCGTCTGCCAAGTGTGGCATGTCTTCAACAGGAACAACCTTGGATACAATACCCTTGTTTCCATGACGACCCGCCATTTTATCCCCAGGCTGTAATTTCATTTTATGCGCGATATATACTTTTACTTCTTTTAATACACCGGCATTCAAAGAATTGCTTTCTGTTGCTTTGGCAACTTCGGCATCGGCTTTTTCGTTCAACAATTTCAATTTCAAGACATGTTGTTCACGCAATTCATCAATCTTTGCCTGCGCTTCTTTATTTTTAACAACCAATTTCTTGACATCTACAGAACGTATGCCATCAAAGACTTCACCCGTTAACTTTTTACCAACGAATGGTTTCAAACTGCCCGTACCGGATTCGATAACCATGTTTTCCGCAATTTGGAATATTTGGTCTGCGAAACCTTTTTCGATAATTGCAATTTCTTCTTCGCGGTCTTTGTTAATTTTTTCAATCTTTTGCAATTCAATCATCTGGGTGCGTTCGTCTTTTTTAACACCATGACGTGTCAAGACGTTTACACCGATAACCGTACCTTCTTCATTTGGCCCAACACGCAATGATGTGTCTTTGACGTTCAATGCTTTTTCACCAAAGATATTACGCAACAATGCTTCTTCTGGGGTCAGCAATGTTTCGGATTTTGGTGATACACGACCAATCAAAATATCGCCCTGTTTTACGCGTGCACCAACATAGATAATACCAGATTCGTCCAGATTCTTTAATGCTTCTTCACCAACATTTGGAATATCGCGTGTCAAAGCTTCTGGTCCCAACTGGGTATCACGTACCTTGAATTCTTTTTCAACAATTTTTACAGATGTGAATACGTCATCGCGTGATATCTTTTCAGATATAACGATAGAGTCTTCATAGTTGTAACCGCGCCATGGCATAAATGCAACCAATACGTTGCGACCCAATGCCAATTCGCCATAGTTCATAGAAGAACCGTCCGCGATAATGTCACCCGCAGAAATACGATCGCCAACCTTGACCAATGGTTTTTGGTGGATAATCGTTTCACTGTTGGAACGTTCAAATTTTTCCAAGTTATAAATATCAACACCCGTTACAACGTTGCGACTGTTCATACATTTTACAACAATACGATTTGCATCAACAGATTCAACAATACCACTGTGTTTTGCAACCTTACCCGTACGGGAATCACGCGCAACTTCGCGTTCAATACCCGTTCCGACCAATGGCGCCTGAACACGCAATAATGGAACACCCTGACGTTGCATGTTTGAACCCATCAATGCACGGTTCGCGTCGTCGTTTTCAACGAATGGAATCAAACCTGTTGCAATAGATACCACCTGACGTGGTTCAACGTCGATTAAGTCAATTTCTTCTTTGGCAACCATAGTAAATTCACCGTCAACACGCGCAGTTACGGTATCTTCTGATAAAATACCATCTTTGGTTGTTGGGGTGTTACCCTGGGCAATTTTATGACCCAATTCTTCGTCAGCAGTCAAATATACCATTTTGTCTGTAATGCGGCCATTTTCAACAACATAGTATGGTGTTTCAATAAAACCATATGGATTTACACGCGCATATGATGACAAGTGGTTAATCAAACCAATATTTGCACCTTCAGGTGTATGAATTGGACACAGACGACCATAATGTGTTGGATGAACGTCACGTACATCAATACCAGCACGTTCACGATTTAATCCACCAGGTCCCAATGCAGAAATCAAACGTTTGTGTTCCAATTCTGACAATGGATTATATGCATCCATAAACTGGGACAATTGTGATGTTCCCAAGAATTCAGATACCAATGACATTAATGGTTTTACATTAATTACATCTTGTGGTTGCATATTCGCAATATTTGGACTGGACAAGCTTTCACGAACCAGACGTTCAATACGAACCATCCCTGTGCGGAAATTTTGTTCCAACAATTCACCAACCGTACGAACACGACGATTTGACAGATTGTCAATATCATCAACAGTATCTTTGCGGTCAATAATATTTGTTAATGTTTTCAAGACCGCCAAAAAGTCGGCTTTTGTTAACAAACGTTCATCTTCTGGTTTTTTGCCAGAATCAATTTTCAAACGTTTATTCATCTTGAAACGACCAACCGCAGACAAATCATAATATGCTGGTTCAAAACCTTGGCGCATAAACAGATTAATTGCCGCTTCTAGTGTTGGGCGTTCGCCTGGGCGGATGATGTTATAAACTTCGATTAATGCTTCTTCGCGATTTGTTGTCTTGTCAGCCAACAATGTATTACGCATATGCGCAGAAATTGTAGCATTGTCAATGGAAATCAAGCTGATTTCTTTGACATTCATTTTATCCAAATCATTCAAAACATCTTCGGTGATTTCTGTACCCGCTGGGAATACAACTTCGTCGCCAGACATAACAGGATCGAACAGATATTCGCCAACCAATGTTTCAGGCATTATTCCGAATTTCTTGGACGCATCCAACAATTTTTTCATACGTTTGGCATTCAAACGATCGCCTTTGGATGCAATAACTTTTTTATCTTTTGGATTAATCAAATCATAATTCAGACGATATTTATCCAAGCCTTCAAAACTTTCTGTGTCACCAACCCACAATTTGCCATCAAATGACAATGGGATACGTTTATAAAACGCGGACAAGATTTCTGTATCTGACATACCACGAATAGATGGTTTGCGTGGTTCCGCCAACCATTTCTTTTCATCTTCGCAGGATGGCAAGCAACGCAACAATACAGTTGCAGGCACCTTGCGGCGACGGTCGATACGAACATAGATAACACCCTTGGATTCTTCAAAATCAATCCATGAACCATGTTCTGGGATAATACGCGCAGTATATGTAACCGGATTTCCCGCAATCTTGGATTCTTTGGTTGTTGCAAACACAACGCCTTGGGCACGATGCATCTGTGAAACAATAACACGTTCAACACCTGATGCGATAAAGCTACCACGTTCTGTCATCAATGGTACTTCGCCCATAAATATTTCTTGTTCCTTGATATCGCGCAAAGTTTTTTTGCCATCTTCGGCGACATCCCATAAAATCAATCTCAGCTTCAGTTTCAACTTGCTGGAGTATGTCATGTTACGCAACATGCATTCTTTTACATTGTACACAGGTTTGTCCAATGTATATTCCACAAATTCCAGGTCGGCAATGCCGGCATAGTCTTTGATTGGGAACATAGAAGAGAATACATTTTGCAATCCCTTGTTTTTGCGGGATTGTGGTTCAACATCTGCCTGCAAGAAATCTTTGTAGGAATTATATTGAATTTCAACTAAATCAGGAAGCGGAGTTTGCAAAAAACTTTTACCAAAAGATTTTCTAATTTTCTGGATAACTGCCATCGGTTTTAATCCTTTTTTCTGTGCGTTTTTGTGCAAACAAACGATATTGATATACCGTTTTTATTCTTTATATCTTTTTACGCCTTTGTGCCCGCATGGGAATTTTCCCACGCGGGCGGCGTTTTTGTCATATTTAATATGACTTATTTTTTCAGAACCAGACGGTTCCAATCGATGAATTATTTCAATTCAACTTTGGCACCAGCTGCTTCTAATGTGGCTTTCAATTTTTCAGCTTCGTCTTTTGACAATGCTTCTTTAACAGCCTTTGGTGCAGATTCAACCAAAGCTTTTGCTTCGCTCAAACCTAAACCAGTTGCTTCTTTTACAGCCTTGATAACAGCCAATTTACCTGCGCCTGCTTCGACCAAGACAACATCAAATTCTGTCTTTTCTTCTGCAGCAGATGCAGCAGCAGGACCAGCAGCAACTGCAACAGCTGCAGCCGCGCTAACGCCCCATGTTTCTTCCAATGCTTTGGACAGTTCAACTGCTTCCAAAACAGTCAATTTTGACAATTCTTCAACTAATTTTTGAATGTCTGCCATTTTATTACTCCTATACGGTGTTTATAATATTGCGTATGCAATACTTATTGTTCTTTTTTTCCATACTCTGCTGAAACACGTGCAATGCGCGAACCAGGTTCGACCAATATGCGTGCAATTGTCGCACGGATTTCCAACAGGGAAGGAAGCTTGGATAATTGCACAATGCCGGCCTGATCCAGAACGTCTGCATCCATTTTACCGCCAACGATTGTCAAATTTGGATGTTCTTCGGCAAATTTGGCCAATACCTTGGTTACCGCCAAACCATCAGTTGCAACAGCAACCGCAGTTGGACGTTTCATCATTTCAGATACAGGTTCAAAGTCGGTGTCTTTTAACGCCAACTTCATCAAACGGTTTTTGACAACTTTGAACAAAGAAACCATTGGGCGCAATTCATTACGCAAGGCCTCAAATTCTTTTACAGTCAAACCATGGTTTTCAATAACGAAAACACCGTTTGCTTCTTTCAGGGACGACTGCAACGCTGAAATCAAATCTGATTTTTCTTCGCGTCTCATCTATTTTTCCTTCAAGCTTCTGTTTTGTTTAACTTTCCATCCAAGGTTACCCTTGGGTGGGGCTTTGGTTCCTGCCCCAAAGAATTTGTTCTTTGTCTATGATGGAAATTAAGCAGCGATTGCGCCACACCATCAGTCTTGGACAGAAATCTTTAATCGGGGACGATTGCGATTTTCCACGCAACCGTCCCCAGAAATTATTTTGCATCTACCTTAAGACCTGGGCCCTGTGTTGTTGCAACAGAAATACCCAATATATATTGACCTTTGGCAGCTGCTGGCTTTACCTTTTTCAACTGATCAATCAAGGCATTCGCATTTTCAACCAATTTTGCGGTTTCAAATGACATTTTACCAATACCTGCGTGGATAATACCTTTCTTTTCCGCACGATATTCAATCTGGCCAGCCTTGGCAGTTGCAACGGCATCAGCAACATTGTTTGTTACAGTACCCAATTTTGGATTCGGCATCAAACCTTTTGGACCCAAAACGCGTGCAATTTTTGACATTTTTGGCATCATATCTGGTGTCGCAATTACGCGATCAAAGTTGATATTACCCGCAGCAACAGAATCAATCAATTCTTCGCCACCAACAACGTCTGCACCCGCTTTTTTCGCTTCGTCCTGGGCGTTTGCAGTAAATACAGCAACGCGAACAGATTTACCAGTGCCATTTGGCAAAGATAACATACCACGAATGTTTTGGTCAGCCTTGGTTACGTCGATACCCAAACGGATTGCAATTTCCAATGTTTCATCAAATTTCTTGGATGTATATTCACGTAATGCTTCAATCGCATCAGCCAAAGAATACACTTTGTCCATATCCAAGTTTTTCCATGTTTGCTGTTTTTTTGTCAGTTTCATGATATTATTCCTCCACCTTTACACCCATAGAACGGCACTGACCCGCAACAATATTCATTGCAGATTCAATGGAAGAGCAATTCAAGTCTGGCATTTTTGCTTCGGCAATTTCTTTCAATTGTGCCTGAGACAATGTACCAACAAAATCACGACCCGGTTTGTGGGAACCAATTTTTAATTTCAATGCTTTTTTAATGTAATATGACACAGGTGGCAATTTCATAATGAATTCGAAACTGCGATCTGTATAAACAGTGATAATACATGGAATTGGCATTCCCGGTTCTTTATCAGCTGTTCTGTCATTAAACTGTTTACAGAATTCTGCAATATTTACACCATTAGCACCCAATGCAGGACCAATTGGTGGTGCAGGATTCGCCTGTTTTGCAGGAACGACCAATTTGACCATTCCCTTTACTTCTTTTTTTGCCATTTTTCACTCCATTTTTTTCTGTGTGTCGTGGTGCGATGTGGCACATCTACCACGTTTTGCCCATTCGGACCGATGTGATTTTATAGAAACTTTTTCAAAAAACCACAAAAAACTTTTTTATTTTCGTTTCATCTGTTCTAACACAGACTTATGTATAATCTCTCTATACTTTTTTACAAGACAATACCTTGCATATAAACTTGTTACATAATACTCAGAACATTCAACTTTTATTTTACCGTCTTCTGTTCTTACCAGTCGCAATCCATCCTTGGCACGACCACCCAATTTAATACACAATCTGCTTACCCCCTAGCTCTTGCCAAGCACGTATTTGTTTTTTCTTGCCTCATCCCAGCATTCTTCCAAATACGCACGATATTTTTCTGGTATCTCTACTTTTTCTTTTGCAAGACTATCAGAAAACGACAGCAACTTTTGCATATTATACCCTTTCAACCTGTTCAAATTCCAACGCAACAGATGTTTCACGACCAAATACCAAAATCGTAACAACCATCTTTTGTTTTACATTGTCAACTTCGGATACAACGCCATTAAAGCCAGCAAATGGACCATCGATAACATGAACTTCTTGTCCAACTTCGTATTCAACATCATCTGCAACAACAGAACCTTCTTCAACCTGTTTCATCAGACGACGCGCTTCTTCTTCGCTGACCGCGATTGGTTTATTCTTTGCACCCAAGAACATTACAACCTGGGGAATTTGTTTAACCAATGTAAACGTTTCATTATTCAAAACCATTTGAACAACAATATATCCAGGAAAAAACTTCTTTTCAGTCTTAACACGTTTTCCCGCTTTGATCTCTGTAACTTCGCGTGTTGGAACCAAGATTTCACCAAACAAAGCATTCAATCTGCGCTTATCAATTTGTTCACGCAAACCACGCGCAACCTTGTCTTCACAACTGGTATGAACATTTACAACAAACCACTGCATTTTTTCTTCCATGACACTTTCCCCTATTGTCTATTTTAGAAAATCCAACCAACAATCGCGTTTAAAATACTATCCACAACAAAAAAGAACAGTGCCGCAAGCCCAGAAAACACCAAAATCATGATTGTTGCACGAATAACACTATCACGTGAAGGCCAAACAACCTTGAACCACTCACTGCGAACTGACTTAAAAAAATCCAGCACTTTTTTCATTTTTTTGCCCAATAATTACGTAATTAACCAAACCATGCAATCGCCATAAAACACAACAAACGCGCGACTTTCAAAATCTGGCAGGGGCAGAAGGAATCGAACCCTCATCCGCGGTTTTGGAGACCGATATTCTACCGTTGAACTATGCCCCTGTTGCCTGTTGCATATATGATATACCACCACATAGTCTGCGAAAGGATAGCACACCAATACAAAAAAGCAAGCGGAAATATTATAATATTTTTCATTTCTTTGCGCAAGAACATTTTAAAACACCTTTTTATATTTAGGATTTTGATTTTGCAAATTTTTTCTTGCGCAGGTGGTGTGTTTTTTTCTACAATCACTTTAACACAAGGAGAGGAATTCGTGCAAAACCGCGTAGAACCGCCAATTTTAATATCCAGACTGATGACATTTGTGTTAGCAAGTGCGGTTGTTGTTTTGGGCGTATTGGTATTAACAATAACAAATATGTTTCCGTTGAACAGACCCCAGGTTTTTTTCTTGACGACCGAAGTACGCGACAACCAAGACATAAAACTGGTCGAAATGCCGCCCCAAGACGAAAATCTGGACATTTACAAAGGGGCCTTTATTCGCGAATATGTTCGTGCACGTAATGAAGTTCTGACAAACGCAAAGGTTATGCAGAAAAAATGGGGCACAGAAAGCGGAATCGTAAAAAACTGGTCAACAAATGACGTGTATGCACAATTTGCAGACACACAAATGTTTAACGCGATGATGAGTGGTATGCCAAACTTTGATTTCAGATGCAACGTCGGATTCTTGGACAAGCAACCAATGAAATTGGTATCTGAATCAAGACAACAAGATGTATATCAGGTAAAAATTCGCTATTTTTGTGAAGATAACACTGGACCAACCAGCCCAAAAGATTATACAATAAAAATAAAATTGGGGCAAAACGATGACGTTCGCGTAAAATGGGCCGATCGCATTGACAACCCGTTGGGGTTGCACGTAACAGGATACGAAATCTTGTCTGATAACGGCGACCCATTGGATACAGGTTTCTTGCCATAAATATAAGAACGCAAAAAGAATGGAAGGATAGATATGAGTTTTGTAAAAGCATTCAGATTTAATTTTATTACATTATGTTTGACCAGCATTTTGGCATTGCCAGCATATGCAGTTGGCATTCAAGAAGCATGGGATAATCCAACCGCGAACATGGCCGCCGGCAGCCTTAAACCAGGATATGCCCAGTTGGCATGGTCGTCGGGTTCTGTTTTACCAATCAAGTTACGTAATGGTATGGTTACGATGTTGACGTTACCAAACGGCGAACAAATTGCAGATATCGTCGTCGGCGACCAAGCTCAATTCGATATTGATGCAACCCAAGGTGACAGAACAATGTTCTTGTCCCCACAAACTTCGAACCAAGGTTCTGATACCAATATGATTGTTACGGGCGCATCGGGCAACAAATACATATTTTATCTGCGCGCAGAACCATCAAATTCCAGTGAAATCACATATTCACAGGTGGATATAACACTGGATGGGAACGCTGCATTACCAAATGTAGCCACCGCAAAGTCAACTGGCGCCGCGGGTTCAATCTTTAAAAAAGCGGCCACAAAGTCCAATACGGTTGGTGTTGACGGCGAAGATTACGGATGGATTAAATCAATGAAAATTGATCCATCAGAATTCAGATTTGACTTGGATATTTTTGTTCCAAATCCAGACGACTATGTAATCGCCCCAGAACGCGTATGGCGCGACAGAATATTTACATATATTGACTTTGGCGACAAGGTTATCGCAATGACCCAACGTCCTGTTGTATCATTGTTGGTCGAAGGTGGGGAATCACCGGTTGGATTCAGAACAGATGGTGAAGACGGCAGATTATTAATTGTTGAAGCGGTGGGCGACATGGTTCTGCGTAGTGGTCAAAGAATTGTATGCATCAAAAAACGTGAAAAACCATTCTTGATTGCAGATACTGCATCTGTGATGGCATTGGCCGAAGCAAATGTTGCACAAAGCATGCTGTCAGGTCAATCACTTAGCAATATTGCATACACAGATAGCATGGCCGCAATGAGCATGGGCATGCCATACACAGGAACACCAATTTATTCAGGCGTATCGGGCAATGTTAACCAATCGACAGGCGCAGGTTATTATATGCCGGCCGGTTTCACAGTACCACAAACAATGCCAACGTCTGGTTCAGGTAGTGTTGTAAACATGTTGCCCGCACAAAGAAATACCGCAGGCGCATATTTACCACAAACAAATATCCCATTGATATCCAGTAATCAATCAGGGGTTGCTGTTGAATTAGCATCAGATACGTCTGTCAAGGCATTGGACGATTATTGGGCGAATCTGTTGGCGAAATTTAGTGGTGAAGAAGGACAAGGTCTGTTAACACCATATAAAAACATGGTATTCTTTGCGGTTGACGAACAAGGTGTTGGCGATTTGGGTTCTACATCATCCGCAGCACGTCAATATCGTTTGCGCATTGGACCATTGGCAAATATCGAAACTGCACAAACACTGTGTGATAAATTATTAAAATTCAGTGGTACCAGTTGCAGTGTCGTCAGAATGCAGTAAAAATTCTGATACATTGATATATCGGGATAATATAAAACATTTATTTTGGGATGTGTGATATGAAAAAATTAAAACAACAATTTGCTGAAATGCGCAAAAATACGCCAAAGCATATTCAATGGTTGCTGATG
The DNA here is from genome assembly GCA_045635585.1 of Candidatus Enterousia sp. GTDB lineage: Bacteria > Pseudomonadota > Alphaproteobacteria > Rs-D84 > Rs-D84 > Enterousia. The sequence goes on along the minus strand of JAZTWA010000001.1, from coordinate 45,863 downwards.
GTTGTGGCGTTTGTTGTTGTGATTATTTTATTAATCTTGGTTTTGGGAAACGATGATTCAAAACCACAGATTGTGGCTAAGGCACCAATCGAAATAAATATTGCACCCGATATGATTAACTGGGGCGATGTGGTGGTTGGTAACTCTGAAAAAACAACCGTTAAAATCACTGCCAGCGCGCCAATAAAAATAGTTTCTGTGGGCACAGAATCTGATGTTAATGGTTTTTCTGTTACAGATACATGTGTTGGCATGGGCCAGATAAACGATGAATTGTCTTGTAATGTGGCGATGTCATTTGCACCCACCGCGGCATTGGGTATTACACAGGTTCCAGTTAACATACAATGGCATGATGCAGATGAATCTGATTCAATGAACAAAACATCAAAAATCGTTGTAACATTGGGTGCAACATTGCCTGTTGTAGAACAAAAACCAGAACCGGTTGTGGTTCCAGAACCAGTAAAACAGCCAGAACCGGTTGCAGAACCAATGGTAAAATCAGAACAAATTAAAGAACCAGAAATAGATGAATACGAATACGAATACGAAGAACCAGAACCGGTAACAGTATCTTCGACAAAACAAAACATTAAACGCGAATTAGAATCATTGGCACCGTCGGTTAAATTCCAAGAAGAACCAGTGGATAATTATGTCAGACCCGTTGAAACTTGTTCCGACTTTGCTTTTCCTGCATATGGAAATTCGGGCAAACAAATTGGTTGGATAAAACCATCGGGTGGTGCGTACAAATACCATCCTTTTTCGGATACAGAATGCAACGAACCCGCCGGAACATACAACCCAGATAATGGTATTATCACAGACAAAAGTGGTAAAAAAATCGGAACAGATGCAGAACATATTGGTTATTCGGCCATTTCATCGGGTGTGTTGCCACAACTTAGTAATGCGCCTGCGGTAAAAACAGTTAATCGTGCCGTTCAATTGGACACCCCATCTGACAGCGGTGGTATGTTACGTGGGATGGATGGCGGTGAAGACATATTAAAAAAACGCGACGAAGAATCCGAATTCCGCGGAACATCGGGTGATGATACCGCTATTGTTGCGTCACAGCCATATGATAGAAGTTTTGTTTTACGTCAATTCAAACCAATTCCGGCCACAATTGTATCCGACGTTCGCGCCGACGCAGATGTTTACGAAAAAGGCAAGCCATTACCAGTACGCGCAACGGTTGATAGGAACGTATATTCTGATAATGGGCGCAATATTATTATCCCCGCTGGAACACTGATGCTGGGATATGTTACGGGTAATTTGCCGGGGCCATATAAATCAATTGGACGTATGGAAATTAATTGGTATCAATTTATCAGACCAGATGGTGTTGAATTTAATTTTAACTCTGAAGGCAGCCAACCATATTCAGGTGATAGCCAAGGACGCGTTGGTGTCCCAGGTCGCGGCAGTACAGATTACATCGAACAATTCTTTATGCCAATGATTACAGCGATGGTGCCCGCAGCGATAAACTTGATCGCACCAATCAGTGATGCATTTGTTAACCAAATTGATTTGGACAATAATACTGTTGTTCAAAGTGGTACAATGCGTTCATCAGAATTGGCGAAAAATGAAATTATTACAACATGGAATCAAATTGCACAAAAATTAATGGTTGATATGATGGATAACACAGTGCCACCATTTACAATCGCCGCAGGAACACGTATAACCGTTTATTCGCCAGAAGACTTAATTGTTGCATGCACAGATGAATCAAAGAAATGCTATGTTGAAAAGTATGCAAACAGATCAAGGGGACAAAGAAGATTTGACTATAACTCTGTTATGGATAAAGTGACGGTTGATAGAAGCGGTTCAGATTGGGTTGGTCAGGCACGTTCATTTAATATGACTGATTATTGTGAACAAGACTCTAAGGATTTATGGCGCGTCAAAGCCGAATGCACAGGAAATCAGTGTGGCGGATACGATTATCGCTCATTAAAGACATTCTGTGAATCTTTGAACTATCAATCGAAAACACAGATACAGCAAGATGCATATCATCAAAGCGAGGTTAAAAAGTATCAAGATACATATGGCACCGAAGGTGATCGAACAGAAGAACAGCAAGCCGCATATGATGAAATGATTGGTATTACATATGACGATGAAGGATATGTTGTAAATCCATTTGACACACCAGTCGCAGATGAAGTTGCCCCAGCAGAAGAAGTATTAACATGCTTAGACGGTTCAATGCCAGATGCAAATGGTTGCTGCGCCGGTGAAATATTTACTGATATGGGTGAAATGGGTTTCAATTGTTGCCCCGAAGGTGGTGGCGACTGTTTCCCACCGATTGTGGTAAACGCAGAATAAATTTAACCCGCCAATGGCGGGTTTTTTAATAAACAATACAAACCAAAAGGATTTAAATAATATATAAAACATATCCATATATTGTGCGCATTTTTTGCGCACTTTTTTTATTAATTATATCGATATAAAAACAAGAAATAGGAAAAAATACCGATTCGCGTACAACAATGTTAAAACGCGCTTCGATTCAGTTTTTCGATTCGAGATTCAACCAATGGTTGTAATATTTCACAAGGAATCTTTTCTTAGTCTATATATCAAATATGCATAAAACAAAAAAATATAACTTAAAAGGAGAAAGAAAAATGACATCAGTAATGCCAATAAATATCACAGAAAAATTTCAATCCGCAGAACAAATGTGGTTCTGGTTCTTGTATTCCAAAGCAATGCATAATAACCTGACAAGGATTCGCGCAAATGCAACACGCAGACCATGCGAAGTTTTGGATGTTGAAACAATGATTACAAAGTTATATTTATCCGGGAAACTAACTGATGAACAATTGCAAATTATGAAAGACTTTGGCGATAAAAGACGCGCCCCACACCAGCATATTTGGCAAGAAAATCGCGCCGCCGCACAATGGCGTTATGCAATGGAAGCAATCGAAAACGCTGCAAAACAACGTGGTTGGATTGATTAAAAAATTACGTGGGCGCATTTGCGCCCACATTAAAAACAAAGGATATAAATTATGATTATTATTGCATTTGCTGAAAATACTTCGAAATTATTACCAAATATTTTTTGCAAAAATTTAAAACATTGTGCCCCAATTATGGTAAAACCAGACGAAATTATTATGCTGCAATTTATTCGATATAAAAAAATTGAAGAAATTCATCTGAAAATGCGTGATATCCAAATACTGAAACAACATGGATGGAAATTTGTGTATCTGAAACATGATATGCCACAGGACATAAAAACATATCGCGCAAAAACATGCGTACAATTTACAAAGCATGCCGCAAAGATACAAAATATTTGTATTCAAACACCAAATGCACTTTATAAACATTTAATTGCAACATGGGGTTGAATTTTCTTTTTTTATACTTCATAATACGTGTTGAATCTTTTATATAGTATAAGGTTCCGGATTCCCAAGATCCGCAAAACACGATGAAAACAAAAATTCAACATCGTAAAAAAATGAATTTGTCACGTGCAGTATGTACGTTGATATACCTGACTGGATATGGTCGGGTATCTGTGGTGATACAATAGGTTAAACCAAAAACCACAGAGTCATTTGTTTTGTGACCTTGGAAATACCCGACCGTCAATATTTCGACGGTTTTTTTGTTGGTATAAAAAGGGATATAAAATGAACAAAATTGACTTGGTGTATCTGTGGGTTGATAGTAATGACCCACAATGGATACAAGAAAAACAAAAATGGTTGGAATTTACATGTACCAAAACAAACTTGTCACACAGTGCAACATCAAATGCACGATGGCGAGATAATGATGAATTAAAATATTCTTTGAGAAGTGTCGCAGAATGTGTTCCATGGATAAATCATATTTTTATAATTACCGGATTTAATCAAATACCAAAATGGTTGAATGTGAATCATCCTAAAATCACAATTGTGCCACACAAAGATATTATGCCGTTACACGCATTACCAACTTTTAATTCAACAAATATCGAAATGTGTATCGGAAACATCAAGGCGTTGGGCGAATATTTCATCTTGGCAAATGATGATACTTTTTTTAACCGCGAATTAAATCCTGACTTCTTTTTTGATAGACGCGGACGTGCAAAATTCAGATACAATAAAAGACGAGGCAATTACAAAAACATCGAACGATATATTGTTCGAAAAAATGATTATCAACAATGTATCTTTGTGTCACAAAGAAAAATTTATGACGTATTTGGTAAGAAATTGTATAAATATATGCCGTCACATGGAATCGACCCTTATCGTAAATCAACATGGAACAGATGCAGAAAACACCCTTTGATAACTGGGTGTATCGACGCACAGTTATCCAATCGCTTTCGCCAAAATAATGAAATTCAACGGACTATATTTAGTTTATTTGATAAAATCTTTGGCAAATCAGTATTTATACGCGCTAGAAATAAAAAACGTACAAAAAACCGTTTAATTAATTTTTTATACAATACAATATATTGGCATAGTATTAAAAATTCGCCTGTTTATTGTACTGATGCAATACTATCAAATTTACAGAATCAAAAACCACCAATATTTTGTATAAACGATTCTATAAATTCAACAGAAGAAAATCGATTAAACAATTATTCTTTTTTAAATTCAAGATTTCCAAAAAAATGCGAATTTGAAAAATAAAAAATCCCCAAATATGGGGATTTTTTAGTCTAATATTCGAAGACTTATTTTTTCTTCATCAACGATAACTAACTTTCCAACATTTATATCAAATTGACGGACCGCATTAAATGCATCGCGCATACCGAATAATTCAGGTGCATAAATTGGAAATACACCACGTGATAAACACAACTGGTTCGCGACAACAGATTCATTGCATATCGCAATTACAGGAATATCGGGTTTGCGGCACGATATTTGAACCGCCGCATCTGTATCACGCGCAAACACAACAATTGCAGATGCACGATTCAAATATGCCATTGATGCAACAGAACGCGACCAATCGTTTTCAGGCACATTTTCAACACGCGACCAATCATATGGATTGGCAATTGAATCCATGTCTGCATGTGAAAGAATATTTGCCATCGTTTCAATGACATTGACAGGATTAATCCCAATTGTTGTTTCTTCGGATGTCATAGTGGAATCCGCACGTAAATATGCAGATGTCGCAACATCGGTTATTTCCGCACGTGTTGGAAATTCACTGTCCACCATCGATGACAACATTTGTGTTGCAACAATTACCGGTTTGTTCATTTTACGACATTCGCGAATAATATAACGTGAAATTGCAGGAACAGATGCATATGGAACTTCGACCGCCAAGTCGCCACGCGCAATCATTATACCATCAGATGCCGCTGCAATTTCAGAAATACGTGAAACAGCATTTGGACGTTCGATTTTTGCAATAATCTTTATTGGGTGTGATGTGCGTGCGGTAATAAAGTCACGCACTTCGGCAATATCTTCGGGTTTTTGCACAAAAGATATCGCAACATAATCTGGTTTTTTAGTAATTGCGTATTCCAAATCCATTCTGTCTTTGTGGGTCAAAACAGATGTTGCAATTTCTGTATCTGGCAAATTAAAACCGCGACGCGACCAAATTTCTGTCCCACGTACAACCGTTGCATCAACACGTTCGGGTGTGGCCACATCAACACGCATTTCAATTTTTCCATCGTTTAACAATATTCTATCACCAACGCGTAATGACGACAGAACATCTGTATCAGGCAAATATACGCGTGTCGAATCGCCAGGGGTGGGATTAGAATCAAATGTAAAGCGTTGCCCAATAACAAGTGGATATTTGTCTTCGGTTTCAAAATTACCAATGCGATGTTTGGGCCCCTGAAGGTCAACAACAATTGCCACAGGTGTTTCTAATTCTGTAGATATTGAACGAATTAAATCAATCTTTTCACCTTGGACATTACCGGTATCATGACTGAAATTCAAGCGACACATGTTAACACCGGCACGTATCATTTTGGTTAATGTTTCACGATCAGAACACTTTGGTCCAATTGATGCAGTAATCTTGGTATATCTTTTCATTTTTCCCTTCTATAATTTCTTGATTTTTACGTTTTATGATATATCATAAAGTTGAAAAATAAACAAGGGGAAAACAGAAATGAAACAAGCAAATCATGGTGCAATTGACAACCAACAATTGGTCAGCATTATTGAACGTATTGAAAAATTAAACGAAGATTCCGCCGCAATCGCCGCTGATATCAAAGAAATTTATAGCGAAGCAAAGTCTGCTGGGTTTGACCCAAAATATATTCGCCAGATGATACGTCTGCGCAAATTGGACCCAGATGAATTAGACGAAGCAGACGAATTAACACAGATGTATCGTAATGCACTGGGGATATAATGAAAGGTTTTACAAAAACTGTTGAAGATTTTAACTGCGCCCACTGTGGCGCAGTTGTTCATGGAAATGGATATACAAATCACTGTCCAAAGTGTCTGTGGTCGCGCCATGTTGATAACAATCCAGGCGACAGGGCCGCAACATGTGGCGGTATGATGCGACCAATTTCTGTCGAAGCAGATGGCGATAAATTTATTATTACGCACAAATGTGAAATTTGCGGAAAAACCAAAAGACAAAAAACATCTGACAACGACGATATTGATGCGATTATTGAAATTTCACGTGATAATTCTTTTATTTTCGGACATTAAAATTTTAATTGCGTTATATTTGATTAAATCCCTATACTTTGGGTATGCGCAAATGGTTTAACAATCAGATTCAAAATGTGTTTTTATATGTGCCTTTTTTAATAGCAATGGGCGCAGCGTTGTATTTTACAATGGGTCATGAACCCGATTTACAATTTAAATACGTTATCACGTTAATATTGGCAATTTGTATTTGGATTCCACGTATTCCATATTTGGTGCGTGCAATAATGTTAATGCTGTTTGGTTTCTTTTATGCGGCAACATTTACAAATTTTATTGATACACCCAAATTAAAACACGATGTACACAATTTGGAATTAATTGCAGATGTGGTATCAACTGATTATACCGATAAAGGCACCAGATTATATTTATCAATTGATGCAAATGAAATTAACGCGGAAAGCAAGAATACACTTGTGCGTGTATCTTTGGGTGACGGGCTTGTCGCACCAAATATTGGCGATAAAATTCGAACAAATATAAATTTATTTCAACCAACTAAATCATATGTACCAGATGAATTTGACTATGCACGATGGGCGTATTTTAACAATCTGACCGCAACAGGGTATGTTACAGCAATAGATGTTTTGGAACACAAACAAAAATTTAGATTCGTAAATGATTTAAGAAATAATTTACATAAATTATCAGATTCTTTCTTGGTTGATGGATTGGTATTAGGATACAAAAATGTAATCCCAAAATCAGACAAAGAAATATGGACCGCGGTGGGCATTGGACACGTTTGGTCAATCAGTGGTTTTCATATGACGCTGGTAGGCGGTTGGTTATTTACTATATTCATGCTGATATTTCGTTCAATTCCATATATAACACGCAGGTTGCCCGCACGTGTACCTGCAACAATTTGCGCATGGGTTGGTTTAATATTTTATTTATTTTTATCCGGAATTGATGTGGCAACAATGCGGGCATTTTTAATGACAACTTTGGTATTTATGGCATTTATATTTGGACGTACGGCCATATCGCTGCGTAATGTTGCATTGGTATTTTGTATCATCTTTCTGATTAATCCACATTATGTCATGCAAGCGGGATTTCAATTGTCTTTTGCCGCAGTATTTGGATTGGTTTGGTTGTACAGTGTTATCAAACCCAAAATGCCAAAGAACAAAATATTTAGAATCATATATGCAATGATATTAACCACTTTCGTGGCGACACTGTTTACTTTGCCTTTTGTTGCAGCACATTTTGGCGCAATACCGATATATTCAATTATTGGCAACATAATATTATTACCAATATTTTCATTGGCAATTATGCCACTGGTAATGATTGGTGTTATTGCGGCAACCATGGGTTTGTTTGCACCGATAAAATTTGCAAGCAGTATTTATGATGTAACTTTACAAATTGCAAAGAATATTACTGATTTGCCATATGCAACACTGAATATTCCACACATACCCAATTCTGCAATTATAATTTCAATAATCGGATTTATGTCTTTGATATTAATTCGACCAATCAGAATTAAGATAAACTATATTTTATTTTCTATCTTGCAAGCAATCGCAATTACGATTGTTTGCACAAACATAAAACCAATATTTATGGTGACGCATGACCATGAATTGATTGCGTTTATAGATTCTGATAATACAATAAAATTTAACAAATCGCGCGCATCAAATCATTACTTTGCTTTTGATACATGGAAGAAATTCCATGGTCAAGATACAAACACCAAAAACATACGTATTAAACACGATAAAGGCATATATGATTTCAAAACAGAAAATTGGCATTTAGTATATATTCAAAAATTTGTTCCACTGATGAACAATATTGTTGATTTATGCAACAATCCTGATATTGACTATATTGTTTCTTATTTTGATATCACATCATCAAAATGCGACGACAAAATTTTGCGCAATGGATTTGTTATATACCCCAGTGGACGTATAAAATATATTCCAAACAATCGACGTTGGCATTAATAATCTGCACGAACGAAATACAATCCCGCAGATGGCGCCGTTGGTCCCGCAGCACTGCGATTTTTTGCATTCAAAATTTCATCAATATCATATGGTTTACCCAAACCAATTTCAACCAAGGTTCCAACAATATTACGCACCATATGATGTAAAAATGAACGCGCAGAAAAATCAAAATATATCATATCACCATCTGTAATAATTTCGATTTTATCCAACGTTTTTACCGGCGACTTTGCCTGACATTCTGATGCACGAAAACTGGTAAAATCATGATTGCCAATCAATCTGTCCGCGGCAGCACGCATCGCATCAATATTTAATCTGCGCGGAACCCAATAAACACGATTCTTTTGCAACACAGGCGATGCACCACGATTTAAAACCACATAACGATAATGACGTGCAACACAATCAAAACGCGCATGAAATTCATCACTTGCAATTTCACAATCAGTCACAGCCACAGGCATGCCAACCAAATAAAAATTCAACGCACGCATTACAGTTTGCGCACTATGTTCACCATCAATATCAAAGTGTGCAACCATAGAAATTGCATGCACCCCCGCATCAGTACGCCCCGCCCCAACAACATCGGGGCGCGCACCACAAAATTTTTCAATTGCATCTTTGACAACAGATTGAACAGATGGACCTTGGCGATTTTCTTGCCAACCAATTAGATTTGTTCCATCATATTCAAGATTTACCCGATATCGTGTCATTTTAACGAGACTTTTGATTTTTATTTACCAATTTGAAACGATTGCACCATGCATTTTCGTTGGTTTTTGATGGTCCAAACAACTTTACAAAAAATGGCACACCATAAAAGCATGCATTATCTTTGTATGATACACAGTTACGACATTCTTGGACCTTGACACATGATTTCTTGTTACATGATTCACAATCGCAACATTCTTGATAATCTATAATTTCCATAATTTTTATTCCCCTATTATTATTTCTGCACCACGCAGACCATTTTTAAAACTTTGCCAATCCATTGGACGTTTACCCGACGGTTGAACAGTAAGAATTTCCAGTTTATCATTATCTAAACGCGTTTGCAGTATTTTTATATCAACGCCGTTTATCTTGGTACGCCCACATCCCAACGCACGCACCTGATTGTGTATTTCATATGCAGAACGCGACCAATCAATAATTTCATCGTCGCCCGTCCATTTGCGCGACAAACAAACATCACCAGATTGTGACTGGGCAACATATATTGCAGGATTGGATAAATACGCAACCATCATATCTGATGCAATTTGTGATACACGTTCTTCGACCGTATCATTTGTATCATCAATTCTGATATCGAATTTACGACATTCAATAATATCACCCGCATCCAATTCTGGCACAATTTTCATCAAACAAACACCAGATTCAGTATCACCATTATAAATCGCAGTACGTATTGGCGATGGACCACGATATTTTGGTAACAAACTGGGGTGAATATTTACACATGGCGCCGATTTCAACACATTGTCACGCAATATCACACCATAAGATATTACAACAACCATATCAGGTGAAAAATTATAATCTGCAATATTTGTATAAACAGGTAAATTCTTTTCATTTGCCCAGATATGCACCGGCGATGGTGTTAAAACCTTTTTGCGACCCGCAGGTTTTGGCGCACGCGTAAACACCGCCATAATTTCATGACCCGCATTTAAAATTGCATCAAAGATTGGAACAACAAACGCATTTGTTCCCATTAATACCAATTTCATTTACGCTTCCTTACCTTGCGCATTAGCATTTCACGACGAACTGGTGACAAATAATCAACAAATAATTTACCATCCAAATGATCTGTTTCATGCTGAACAATACGGGCCGGCAAACCAGACATTTGTGCCATTTTTGTTTCACCATGTTCATCAGTCCATTCAACAACAACACTTTGTGGACGGGTAACGTTTGCATATACCGGCAAACCATCATTTCCCAACACAGACAAGCAGCCTTCTTCCATGGTACATGTTTGCGAATCATACGATATGATTTTTGGGTTAATCATGCGATATATCGTTTCAGTATCTGGATCCATCATAACCAAAAATCGCGACAAAATACCAACCTGGGGTGCGGCCAAGCCAACACCATTTTGCGCACGCATCATTTCAACCATTTCATCCATTGTCATCAGCAATTCAGGCGTAATATTATCCACAGGCGCACATACCGTACGCAAAACCAAATCACCGCATAATTTCATTTGCAATTTATTCATCTTTGAATTCCAATGCTATGTTCTTGTTTGTTGTTATACCGCTTTTACGTTTTATTTTTTCAAACCAGCCAGACAGATTGCCAGAACCACTGGTTAATTGTCCCAATGCACGATCATATGTTTTTTGCGCACTGTCCAAACTTTTCCCGATACTAGCAAAATTTTCGGTAAAGCCAACATATTTTTCATATAATTTATTCACCATTTCAACAACTTCGGATATATTTTCATTTTGTTTGGATAATTTCAGCAACATTTCAACCGTTTTTAAAATCGGAAACAATAGCGACGATGTAATTAGGGCCACATTCTTATTCTGGGCCCCAGCATATAATTCAGGCTTGCGACGCATAGCCAATATATACGCAGATTCCAATGGCATAAACATAAATACATAATCCAATCCAGAATCTTTGACCTTTTTCTGATAATCTTTGGCCCCTAATTTATTTATATGATTTTCGGTGGCACGAATAAATTCATCTGCGTATTTTTCACGTTCTGTGTCTGTTTCGGCATTTTCATAATTCAAATAACTTTCCAATGACACCTTGGAATCAATGATTATGCGTTTATTATTTGGCAAATTTAAAATAAAGTCAGGACGAATATCACCATCATCACTGTGGAAAAATTCTTCCTTGGTATAGTCAACATTTTCAATAAACCCCAACATCTGCAAAACATTTTCCAAATATGTTTCACCCCAACACCCTTGGGTCTTTTTATTACGCAACGCATTGGCCAGATTAGCCGCTTCGTGTTGTAACTTTTCACTATGTTCTTTCATATTTTTGATTTGTTCATCAATACTGGTTTTATTTTCTGCAGAATTTTTCAACATTTCTTGGACACGTTTATCAAAACCGTCTTTTAATTTTTGCATTTCTTCTTGAACCGGCAATAAAACGGTCTTTTGTGTACCAACAACAGATTCTTTTTGTTTTTCAATCAATTCATTGGAAACAGCGCGAAAATCATTTAACATTTTTTCGCGAACATTTGTCAAAACTTCGATTTCTTTGGCGCGCGCAGCCGATTCCGACAATAAAAGTTCACACTTTACACGCAGACCATCATTTTCAGATCGCAATTGTTTGGCAATTGTATCCAACTGGATTACTTTTGCATCCGTTTTAGATGCAGAATTTGTACGAAGCAGATAACCAATAAGCGCCCCAACAACAAAGCACACAGCCGCAACAATATAATTCATTTGCACCCCCATTTAATCGAATGAATTATATATCAAAAAGATGTGTTTGCCACTGTTTTATTTTTTCTTTTTTCGTTTGTAACCGGTTCCTGTTTCCAATAATTGCATCTGCATTTTCAATATCAGATTTTCTTTTTCTTTGATTTGTGTCAACAGACGTTCATTTTCTTCTTTGATACGCGCCAATTCTTGTCGACTGACAACCTGTTGATTCAGCATACGACGATTGCGACGACGATTTAAATAAAATGCAAATATCGCACCAAATATTGCACCGGTGCTGGCACTGATTACATCAAAAAGTGTTTCTATGATTGCCATAGAAACACCATAACATATTTATCAATATTTATCATTCGGATTATTTTCGCATCCCAGTATGCGGATTTATCCAGACCTGCTCTGCGGCAATTTCCATCATTGGCAAATCAGATTTACTGTCCGAATATGCACGCACAACACGTGGAATAAATCCATGTTCTTTGGCCCATTCGTCCATCGCATATACCTTATTCGTACCCCAACATAGAAATTTATACTTCCATGGTTTTGTCTTTTCAGTTACAGAACAAAATACCGCATCAAATTTCATATCACGAATTAATGCAGGCAACAGGTAATCCGGACTGGCCGAAACCATTATAACTTTGTTACCCGCATCACGTTCAGACTGAACACGTTCTTTGGCCCAACCAAAGCGATTACGTTTATGTAACTTGATAAATGCAGGTGCAAATTTACGTACCATTTTTGGTGTAATAAAGCGACGAATATTTTCACGCCACCAGATACCATCACGATTAAATAAACGCACAATGCAGCATACACCGATCAATGGCAAAAAAAGCCATGGACGAACACTATGCTTGAAACAATAACGCGCAAATTCAACATTCGAATCGCCGCCAGATAATGTGCCATCAAAATCAAATAAAACAACATCTGTCTTTTTTAACATATTAATTTTATCCTTTATTTATTAACCAGACAGATTATAACAATATTTTTTCTTTGCGCAAACAATATTAAAAAAACCCACCATGTGGTGGGCATTTTCTTATTTTTTGAATCGTGGTTTCCAACGACGCGCACGTTCAATCAAGAAGAACAATGCAGGCGTTAATGTAAATGTAAATAATAAACTGGCCAACATACCACCAATCATAACCGCACCCATTGCAACCTTCATACCATCAATAGACCACAATTGTGGAACCATACCGGCAACAACGGCAATTGATGTCATTAATACCATATTCTTTTTATCAGACAATTCTGCCCATAATGCATCATACATATTTTCGCCAGAATTCACACGATTTATCGTCGGTTCCAAAACCAAAATATTATTATTAACAACCAAACCAACCAACATAACAAATGCCAACATCGCCCCAATATTCATTGTTGCACCAGACAAGAACATCATAACAAACACACCAATAAAACTGGTCAAAATTGATGTTGCAATTGTAAACGGATGTGCCAAAGAATTCAATATTGCCGCCAACAACATAAACGTTAATATTGTCGCCAACAAAAAGGCACGACCAATTTCACGTGCGCTTTCCGCCTGATGTTCTGACATGCCACCAAATTCAGCATAATATCCATATTCCCAATCAATATTGTCCAATTCTGATTGGATTTTTGACTGTACAGGCCCCATTGTGGATTTACCAATGTTAATATTTACTTCGGTTAAACGATTTTTATTTTCACGACGGATATCAGGTGTTGCGCGTTCCATTTTTATTTCGCCCAACGACGACAATGGCACCATACCCTTTTGAGAATTCACATAGACATTATCAAACAATGCAGCTGTCTTAAATGGTTTTGCAATTTCCAAAACGATTGGGTATTCTTCGCCATTTTCCTTGTACTTGTAATCGTCATTACCGTACAAGGCGGTACGCAATGTTGTACCCGCGTATGCGTTCTGGACACCCCAGAAATTCATTTTTTCTTGATCAGGAATAAATTGTGTTTCCATCGCAGGCAACTGCTGTGCACGAACCGCAGATTGCACTTCGGGGATTTGATTTACAATATCAATAATCTTGGCGGCATATGCTTCACGTTTTGCATCATCAGGCCCAAAAATATTCAACACCAAATCCGAAGAAGAACCTGCCGATTGCGCTTCACCTGCACGAATTTGAATTTCTGCATCTGCAATATCCGCAATTGTTGGCAATATTTTCTGGGCCAATAATTTATCAGAAATATTACGTTCAGACACATCAACCAATTCAACCGTAATATCGATATTCTGTAATCCTTGATCGCCGATTTTAACAGTCGTAGCAGCAACTTCGTCAAATTGTTTTAGACGTTCTTCAATTTGTATCGCAATTGATTCTGATTTTTCATACGTCGAACCCATTGGGGCACGTGCAGTAATTGTTATTTCATTCGCGTCTGTGGACGGTGAAAATTCATTCCCAACAAAGCGCATTAACGTTGTAGAACCAATAAACAGAACAAATACCATTCCAATAACACGCCATGGGTGCGCAGATTGAAAATCATACCAACGACGCAACCAACTGGTGGTGGACAATTTAGATTTTTTTGCGGCTTTATTCGTGTTCTTTTGTTTATTTCCTGTCAGACGTAAGAATTTTGCAATCATCATTGGCGTTAATGTGAAAGAAAACATCAAAGACAACAATGTTAGATACACAACTGTCATACCAAATTGAACCATGAACTGGCCAACGATTCCACCCATAAACGCCAATGGCAAAAACACCACGACGTTTGTACCAACACCAGCCAATACAGAAACAGCAACTTTTTTTGTACCATCAATCGCAGCATCTTCTGGATTTTTACCATCATGCATTTCTTGCAGTGCAGATTCTATCAAAATAATCGCATTCGATACCAATGTACCTAATGCAGATGAATATGCCAACAATGTTAATGCATTGATTGTAAAGTTGTTCGCATCCATAAAGAAAAAGCCGGCAATCAATGACGCAGGAATTACAACACCAGCAATAATTGTTGAACGCCAATTACGCGTAAATGCCAACAGCACCAAGATAGTTAACAATACACCCAAAACAATACCATTAATAGTACTGTCTGTTTCATCAGAAATTGCAATCGATGAATCTGCCGCAATTAACATTTCTGCATTTGGAAAACGTGATTGAATATCTGTCTGGAATTCGGGCATACGTTCATGCAATGCGCGGGAAATATTTATGGCATTTCCATCTGATGCCTTGACCACAGATGCAACCACCACAGGTTCACCGTTATAACGCGCACCATTTTCAATATCACGTGCCGCATCTGTAATTGTTGCAATATCAGATAAAAGAAAATTATTTCCTTCGACAGTTGTTAAACGCAGATTTGCAATTTCATCAATCGATGCAAATTCTCCGATAAAGCGTACATTTGATGACGATGCAGATGTTTCTATTTTTCCACCTGGAACATTCAAATTATGCGCCCCCAATGCAGATACAACATCCATAATCGTTACACCTTGGGCCGCCATAGAATCTGGATTTAATGCAATACGAATTGCACGTTCACGACCACCAAATACAGACACACTGGCCACACCAGAAATACCCGTAATTTTTGTTGATAGAACATCATCAACATATTCTTCCAAATCACGCGCATTAGCCCCACGAATAACAATATCAACCACAGATTGTTGCAAAGGATTTAACTTTTCAACCATTGGATTTTCCATATCAGACGGGAATTCTGAAATCAAAGAATCCAATTTTGTCTTTACTTCATTTGCCTTGTCGTTAACATTGACACCCAAATTAAATTCCGCCATTACCATCGCACTGTTTTCATACAAATATGATGTAATTTTCTTTAATTCAGAAACTTCGGCCATTGCATCTTCGGCACGTTTTACGATTTGCGATTCTAGTTCTTGGGGCGCGGCACCCGGGTAAATAAATGTCGCCGTTACCATCGGAAAATCCAACGCGGGTGTACGTTCAATATTCATATTTGGGAAAGACACAAATCCCAATACAACCCACAACAAAACAAACATCAATGTTGTTATTGGTCTGCGAACAAAGAATTTCAACATATCAAATCACCTTTTTTATTTGGACCATAATTTATTTTTTAATTTGGACTTTGTCACCAGCATTTACATGCGACAAGATAACAACATCACCATCAGACAATCCAGATTTTATATATGCGTTTTCTGAATCTTGACGTGCAATTTCGATATTACGTGGTGTGACAACACCATTTTCAACAATCATTACCACATTTGAATTTATTGCATACAATGGAACAAAATGTCCATTGGCTGAAAATTCTGCAAACGCAACACCATCAGATACACCAGATGTACGAACAAGATACATTCCAGAATCTAAATCAATATTTTTTGATACGGATACAATTTTACCGTTACCTATTTTTTGGCCGACATAAAGATTTTTTGCACGTGCGCCAGACACATATGCACGATTATTCTTTATTGCCAATGGTTCATATAAAACACCATTGTTATGCGCCATGACCACCGCATCAATTGGCATACCAACATCCGCAGCAACACGCGACGCATTGAATACATAACGCGCATTTTCAGATGCAACGGCCGCAAAACGGAATACGCACCAACCAATTAACAGCACAACCAGCGCCACAAAAAACACATGCTTTATTTTTGATTTATTTAATGTTTGTTTTACTTTTTCCATTTTTATTCACCCAACTTTTTTATTGATTCTGCAGACATTAATATTTTGTATTTTGTATTTAACAACGCCATATCCAATTGATATAGGCCAGCCGATACATCTGCCAATTCAACCGCAGATGTTTGACCAGACGCAAATCGATTTTGCGATAACTGATATGTCTTGCTTGCCAAATCGCGTGCATTTTTCAAAGTAGACAAGTTTTCGCGCAAATGATTATATGATTTTATTGCGTTATCATACTGTTCTGTTGTTATCTTTTTTGACTGGGCCAAATCTTCGCGCGCCGCGACAGCATTCATGGCTTCGATTGTTGCATTTGCACGATTAACGCCACCACTGAAAATTGGCACCTGTAATGCCAATCCCCACGATGCAGACTGGCCACCAGATTTATCGAACAAATGCCCAATATCATCTGACATTGTTGAATATGTATATGATGCAGTTGCCGCCAATGTTGGATATGCACCCGCACGCTTTGAACGCGCCAAACGTTCATACATATTTACCTGTTCACCCAATAATTCCCACTGTGGCGTACTTTTTAACTTTTCCCCAGAAATCGCAGAAAATGTTTCTGGGAATTTTTCTGTTAATGTTATTTCTTGATCCAAATCGATACCAGCCATGATTTTTAACATACGATATGCTGTATCACGATTAAATTCGGCATCAGAAACATTTATTTCTTTGGTCGCAATATCTGATTCAATCTTTAACAAATTACTGCGATTTGCACGTCCCGCCGCAGTTAAACTATTTTTCGCAGCACGCGCATTTTTCAAATCATTTTTTGCCAACGCTACAATTTCATCGGTCATCTTTGCTGTCCAATATAAATCAGCTGCGGCATATTTTACTTCACGCAAAGTAATTTCATGTGATGATTGTGCCACTTTGATTGCAGAACGAACAGATTTAACCGCGTTACCAATTTTACCAAATGTATAAATTGGTTGCGTCAGGGTCAGTCCTGCTTGGAAAATATTATTTGGAATCGTAATCGACACAGACTGGTCTTTTAAAGATTCAGAAATAATTCCCCCCAATGCCGGTGGCAATTCAATACGTCTGGATTCAGATGGATTTTCGACATTGACCAAATTCATATATGATGCAGTACCTTCCAACGTGAACCAACGACTGGCATTGGCGGCATCCAATGATGCTTCGGCACGTTTTAGATTAGCATCGGCCTTTTTTAAATCATGCGATTCATTCACAATACGTGAAACCGCATCAGACAAAGACAAATCCATCGCAGACGCACCAGACGCCATACAAAAACACATCATCAGCGACGAAAATATACTTTTAATATTAAACATATTTATTTTATGCATTATTCAACTCCACATTATCTAAAACCTCTTGCATTGTACGCAATGCATCCGTCAGACGCTTTTCATCTGCTGGTGTCAAATTTGCGAACAAACGTTCAATTCCAACACGAAATAAATCCATGGCCTGGATTGCCAATTCTGCCCCCGACGGTGATACACAATACCACGTATTTCGTCTATCTTCGTCATCAGTGGTACGAATAACCAAACCATCGTGTTCCAGTTTGCGAAACGCCGCACACAAATTTGGCGCAGACACATGTTCGCGACGCGCAATATCTTTTAACTTGGCCCGCCCACCATTGTGTAAACGCACCAAAATTGACATTAACTGACGCGGATAGCCCGTTTTTTCAACACGTTCAAAACTAACCTTGTCCGCCATGCGGTCCAATGTCCAAATATTATTTTCCAAAAGTGCAACAAATTCCTTGCGCGCCATTTTTAACTCCTGTATAATAGGTTTGGTCAGAAAAATTGTTAAAAAACTTAATTATTATATATTTTAACAAATATTATTTCAAGTAGAAAATCATAAAAAAGAATAAAAAATGTCAAACATTCGAATAAAATACACAAAACTATTCTTTGATGACATCTTACCAAAAATCGAATACGTAACCAACCAGTCTCGATATGGTTATCATGGCCTATCACATACTATTCAGGTTGCAATGTTTGCAATTGATATTGCACAACACATAAACCAAGATCCATTACCCGCAATATTGGCGGCAGCACTGCACGATTGCGCCAGAACAAATGACGCATGGTGTGTAAATCACGGACCAGACGCCGTTCCAGTTGGTCAAAAATTTTTATCAATGCACTATCCACAATTATCAAAGTCAGACACCGAACAAATATTGGATGCCGTCGCCAAACACACAATTGGACAAAACGCACCAAATGGCGTTTCCGCATGTCTGTGGGACGGCGACAGAATTCGTCTGTCATGGGAATACGGATATAAACCGGATTTCTTTTCAACAATGCGCGGACGCGAAATCGCATCACTGGATTCAGCCGGCCAACAAAAATATATATTGAGCCAAGAAGAATTCTTGATTCAACACAATATTCGCACGCGCGCCCAAATTGAATTTGATAAAACCCAAGACAAAATAAATAATCAGACACAATATAAAATGCGAAGCAGATAAAAAATATTATTGCTTTTTATTAAAATATGTTTATAATCACTGACGCAATTGGGGTGTCGTCTAATGGTAGGACAAGAGATTTTGGTTCTCTTTATCATGGTTCGAATCCGTGCGCCCCAACCAGAATAAAACAATGCCCACATGGGGCATTTTTTGTTTGAAACACAAGTGTTTGACGAGTTCGAAAGTTAAAATTAGAAAAATTATGTTATTATCAACACTTTCGAACTAACAATAAATCACTAAAAACATTCGAACCAGCAATAATATTGTAAAACTAATAAAAAACTGCTCTAACTGGTCTTTTTATTCAAAATGGTTGTGGTCGGCCAGCATAACGCATTGATTTTCATTCAGCAAGAACTATATATATGGTATAATTATAAACCAACATACGCGGAGGTTGCATTATGCAGGATTTTCTGACAGTATTTAAGAAAAACAAGGGCGCAAAACCGATTGCAATAAACGACATTCGGATTCCAGAATTTGATACCGATACAAAATTAGATTCACAATCTTTTGTTTTATATGGCGATGCATCTGAAGTTGACTTTTCCAATGCTGGTGAAAAGCTACCATACATAAGATTTAACAGCAAAACAAAATTTCCAACTATCGATAAAATGCCAGATGGATTTAATCCAGAACAGGTTTTAGAAAACGGCAAAGTCCCGGGACTAAGTATCGGCGACTTGCATGCAATGGGAATTACAGGAAAAGGTATAACCGTTGCGATTATAGACCAGCCATTAAATACAGAACACAGCGAAATAAAAGACAACATAATTCACTATGAATCAAATGGATATCCTGAACATCTAGAAGCACAAATTCATGGGACGGCAGTATCAAGTTTATTAGCAGGTAAAACTGTTGGCGTTGCACCAGATGCAAAAATTGTTTATTTCGCAGCAAACGCAACAAAAATAAAAAGAACACTTGCCGATGAGAATTTTCAAAAAGTATTGCGACAATATTTTCCGAAAGATATGGATTTTGATGAAACAATAAAGGACATACTTAATAACAGACATCAAATAGACGAAGAATTTAGCCATAAAATAAACCAAATTATTGCAAATTTACCACCAGATATAAAAGAACAGGCTTTTTCCGTAAAAACAGAAATATACTTTACGCATCGTGCCAAAGCATTACGTAAAATCTTGTTTATGAACGCCAGATTACCGCAAGACAAAAAAATATCTGCCGTATCAATTAGCTGGGGAATGCTAGGTACAGACCCAGAAAGCACGAAACTAATAAAACAATTAATTGACAGCGGTGTTATGGTTTTAACAACGGACTCAGAACGTTTTTATGGAGACAAGGCAAATTTCATAACAATAGATAGAAAAATGAATTCTAACCCCGACGACATACAATCTTATGAAGTGGGATTTTGGAAGAAAAATAAAGACAATTTGCACGAACACCTGTTAGTTCCTGCTGGCGGCCGAACAATCGCCGGAAACCAAAGTAACGACGATTATATATATTGCGGAGCAAATTCTGGCATGTCGTGGTCAACACCGTATTTAGTTGGGGTTTATGCATTAGCAAAACAGGTTGCGCCAAATCTGACACCGCATCATTTTTTTGAAATTGCACAACAAACCGCTGTATCAAACGGTCAGACTGGCGACAACAAAATTATTCAACCACAAGGGATTATACAATACTTACAAAACGAAATGGTTTTACAACGACAAACAACTGGAAAAGACATGTAAAACTCGGTTCGCGTTTTGCCCGCACACCCCAACCAGAATAAAACAATGCCCACATGGGGCATTTTTATTTTGCTATACATCACGAATTGCACAATAGAGCCTATTCCTTAAAAATTACTTTTTTCAACAGAACTGGACTTTTAAGCTTTTTTTTGCTATAATTTTGGTCAAAATAAAACAAACAAAAAACATTAAAAATGAATACCACAACAGAAAAGTTAAAGTCCGCGACAAATAAGATAAAAGCAAAACAAATTACTTTGTATCACGTTATCACACCCATAGATGATGCAGCATTTAATAAAATCAAAACAACTGGGTACTTTAACCCATCACAAAATGCTTTGGGTGGCCAAAGTAATGGATATTATTTCTTTACCAATGTTCAGGCAACGCAAAATCACATAAAAGATATGCAAGACACATGGGAACACAACCCAGAAAAGCACGCATATATTGCAGAATGTAAAATTGATTATAACGATGTTAAGTATCCAGATTGGCAACTGGATTACGAAGCAATGCAAGATTTTCTGTTCGATATGATTTTAGACGCCGCAAAAAATAATGACATAAATTTTGATGACATTAAAATTACAACAAACGACAATAAAACATTACAGTTATCTGTAAACGGTAAATTTTCACGTCTGAAAGAATTCACCCCCAACAGCCATTCGGGAATCGTCGAGCGTATTTCTAACTTTTTATATCATGCTAATAAAGATTTCCGAAAAAATTATGACAATTTATTAAAAGAAGTTTTCTTGGGTAATGGCGAAAACCAAAATCTGTACGCCGTTAAAACAAAAAACAGACAAAAAATTACAAATATTACAAAAATAGAAAACAAACAAAATATTCAGCCCGAAAACAATTCGCAAATAAATAAATTTCTGGCCCGTTACAGTAAAAAAAGAAGATAAACGATGAATAATTCGCACAACAAAATGATTGAAATGCTTGAAGCGATGGAATCCACTGAAAAATGGAACAAACTGACGCGGGCAAAAAATGATGTTTTTCGTAAAAAACTGGATGCAGATGCCGCAGAAAAATTTTCGGAATACTTATTACAAAGACTTGTTGATGCATGTAATGACAAATCTATATTTGGCAGTTTTTATAATTGGGATTCCAAATCAGTCGCGGACAAAATATCTATCACTGATAAAATCGTAAAGGTTTTTATACATAATATCAAAGATGATATTTTACAAAATCGTGTCCAACTACACAATCGCGATGGCAGTAAATATAAATACACCAACAACACCATTGATACCGCATTCAAAGAGGATATTATTAATAGTATTCCAAATCTTGAAACACAAGACAGAAACATCCCAGGTGCAATGATGGGTGTATCACGTGACGGAACTTTGTATATAAACTTTCAGCATCCATTTTACCAAAAGAGTGCCGTATTCTTTTTGATGGATTTAAAACATGAACTTACACATTTTATAGATATGTTCATTCCATCAATCAGTATTATTGATCCAGATACAAATCAGGACGCACAAATGTTTTATGTAAACCCACAACATGATTTGCAACTGTATGATGAAAATCCACTGGAAATAAATGCAAACACAAAACGCAGGGACACACGCATAAAAATAACCGAGATGCTTAAAAATCAAGAATCAGCAATTCTTCTAAACGGCATAAATAACACAAAGTAAAAAAATGCCTAATTAGGCATTTTTACGCATCATGATACATAGACCACAGTTTATCATATTCACGTCCAACCGCCGCCATTAATTCACGTTGTGGACTGCATTTATGCCCATATACACAATCTGAAAAATCACCAAATATACAATCTTCCCAATCAATAAACGCAACAATTTCCATTGTTGTCGTATCAATAAAAAAGTTATCACAAATATCACCTTGGAACCAACCATACATATACCCAGGCACCGCATCGGGCGACGGTTTTAAATCACGCAATTCATCAGGATCCGACATACCCACTGTGAATAAAAATTGCGCGATTTGTGATGCCAATTTATCAATATTCGCCATGGCAATATCCAATGGCACCTGGCGTAATTGTGTACCACGAATAAATTCATAACGACGCACCAATTCACCACGATGTTCAAAAACCATAACAGACGGTACATAGATTGGTGATATACGCGCAAACACATCAACAACACGCTGTTCACGCAATGTTAATTCACGTGAATTCGAACGACGAAGCGGAAATTTAAAAACATATTTATCATTGACACTGATTAACAAATTTCGCGCCTGATAACCAACAAATGTTTTTATCTTGGTTAATTTCAATCCGGTATTTCGACGGATAAAACGCAAGGCAGACAACATATCAGAATTTAAGATAACACGAACGCGTTTACGCGTGTCTTTATTTGCAATAAAGCCACAAACAATATTTGAAAAAAATCTGCGTATTGATCCAGCCATGTTGTAAAGCATACTAATGAACAAATTTATTTGGCGCAAGGAAAACTTTCATTTGAAATTCTATTTCTTTTTATGTAATACTGGGACAGTAACTCATACGGTCCCATCGTCTATCGGTTAGGACACCAGATTCTCATTCTGGGAAGACGGGTTCGATTCCCGTTGGGACTGCCAGTTCTGTGCTTGGTCGTGCTGGACAACGGCGAATCTCTTGACGCAAACCAGCCATTCGTTGCTAATAACGCAACTCATGGGGTTTTTATTCATTCGGTTTCCCGTTGGGACTGCCAGTTCTGTGCTTGGTCGTGCGAAAATTGACGCTCTATTTTGTTGACAATCGAAATATTTGTGCTACCATCCTTCCGAAAAAATTATAACAAAGGATTTTTTATGAACAACCAAAATAAATTTGAACGTATTGTTATGTTATCCGCTTTTTGTTCTGCGGTATTATTGTTCTGCGCACTGCAATTCAAAAAAGGACATTTTATTCAACGCGATTTAGATGATGCGCGCACCAAATTAAAGTTTGCCGAACGCACACTGGACAACGCATACGAATTCGCCAAACAAAATGCAGACAGCAAAATCAAGACATATCCAGAATATAAAGAATTAGATTCTTTAATCAAAATTCATCGCCAAAACCCAGAAGCATACAATCATATGGAACCAAGAATCGATTCTTTGGACAGAGCGATTGTTGCAAAAAAAGAAGAATTAAGAGAAAAATATATTGCAGATTGTCCAGAAATCGAAGAAGCGCGAAAAATGTATGATTTGAGTGCAAAGCGCGTGCATATTTTAGAGCAAGATTCTATCAATAGCAGAAAATCACGTTAATAAAAAAACCGGCATTTGCCGGTTTTTTTTATTCCAATATATTTTTGGCCGTTTGCAGTAATCCAATCACCGCATCTAAATCATCAGATGTCGCCACCGAGCCAATCGCCCCTTCAGATATCGATACATTTGCCAGAAGTTCTTCTGTGGTGGCCGGCAAATTGCCATCACGTAATAATTTTTTTACCCCTGCAATTGTCATACCATGCTTGTACAACAAATCACGAATAACCGTCAAACGCGCAACCGTTTCGGCACGATAATATCGACGACCGCCCGCACCAGTTGTTGGCCGTATCGCCATTGGGAATTGCTTTTCCCAATAACGCAATGTATGTGCAGGCACAGAAAGCCGCTTGGACACTTCGTTTATCGACAAAAAGTATTCATTTGAATTTTCCATGCCTATACCCCAGTTTTCATTTATTCAGATACAACATCCGTCGATTCTTCAGGCGTTTCTTCTTCGGACGCACCTTCGATAGATATTGCAGACACAACCTTTTCATTTTCAGCCGTACGGAATAATGTTACACCCGCGGTTGAACGACCAGCAATACGGACATCATTCACAGGTGTACGAATAATTTTTCCACCATCCGTTACCATAATAATATCTTGGTCATCGGTTACAGGGAAAGAACCGGCCACAGCAGTATTCTTGCCACCCAATTTGATGTTGGCAAAACCACCACCACCACGATGCGTTAAACGATATTCATACGAACTGGTTCTTTTACCAAAGCCGTTTTCAGAAATCGTCAAGATAAATTCTTCACGCGCGGCCATTTCTGCCATTTTTGCATCATCCAAAACCAGTGTTGTCGCTTCTTCTTCTGCATCCGCTTCTTCTTCGATTCCGGTTTCCGCACGACGTGCCGCACGCGATTGTTTAATATATGCCGCACGCACCGCACTGTCTGCTTCGCCACGATTTAACATTGCCATTCCGATAATTCTGTCATCGCCCCCCAATGTCAACCCGCGAACCCCGGTTGAATTACGGCCCGCAAAAACACGAATTTCAGGCACAGGGAAACGAATTGCACGACCACGATACGTCGCCAAGAATACATCTTGATCTTCGGTACATGGCAATACGGAAATCAAACTGTCGCCTTCGTCCAACTTCATTGCAATTTTACCATTTGCACGAATCGAATCAAAATCAGACATAC
Organism: Candidatus Enterousia sp.; assembly: GCA_045635585.1. Lineage (GTDB taxonomy): Bacteria > Pseudomonadota > Alphaproteobacteria > Rs-D84 > Rs-D84 > Enterousia. The sequence goes on along the minus strand of JAZTWA010000001.1, from coordinate 20,242 downwards.
GATTACGACGAACTGTTCCAGATGCCGTCGCAAACATCAAGAATTGTTCCTGACCAGATTCAGCCGCACGTGCAACATCTTCTTCGGGCACCGGTAATATTGCGGTTATCGTTTCGCCATTTTCCAGCGGCAACAGATTTACCAATGGACGCCCCTTGGCCGCAGCGGCCGCTTCGGGTAATTTATATGTTTTTAATTTATAGCACAGACCACGTGAACTGAAGAACAGTAATGGGGTATGTGTATTTGCAACAAATACCTGAACGACATAATCGTCTTCTTTGGTTGACATCGCGTTACGGCCTTTACCACCACGTTTTTGTGCACGATATGTATCCAGCGCAACACGTTTAATATAACCAGTATTAGATACCGTTACAACCATATCTTCACGCGCAATCAAATCTTCGATATCGATATCAATTTCCGCATCAGAAATTTCTGTACGACGTGGCGACGCCCAATTGTCACGAACAGCAATTGTTTCATCACGAATAATTTGGATTATACGTTCATGACTGCCCAAAATATCCAACAAATCACGAATTGTTGCACCCAAATTTGTTAAATCATCGTGTATCTTGTCCCGTTCCAGACCCGTCAAGCGATGCAACTGCAATTCCAAAATTGCACGTGCCTGATCTTCGGACATATAGAACATACCATCTTTGTATTCCGTATTTGGATCATCAATTAATTGAATATAAGATTCAATATCGGACGCACGCCAACCACGCGCAACCAACGCTTCGCGAGCTGCTTCGGGATTTGGACTGGATTTAATTAATTCGATAACTTCATCCAAATTACCAACCGCAACAGACAACCCCAACAAAGTATGCGCACGATTACGCGCCTTGTTCAAATCAAAGATTGTTCGACGACGAATTACTTCGGCACGAAAATCAATAAATGCATCCAATACACCACGCACATTAAACAACATTGGACGGCCACGATTTAATGCCATCATATTTACAGGGAAACTGGTCTGCATTTCTGTGTATTGAAACAAATGATTCAATACAACATCAGCAATCGCATCACGCTTTAATTCAATAACAACACGCAAGCCTTCTTTGGATGATTCGTCACGAATTTCAGAAATGCCTTCGATACGCTTATCTTTTATCAATTCGGCGATTTTTACAATCATTTGCGCCTTGTTTACCTGATACGGCAATTCATCAACAATAATCGCCTGATGATCACGAAAATCTTCGATGTGTGTTTTTGAACGAATAATTATCGAACCACGACCAGTTGTATGCGCTTTGTATGCGCCGGCACGCCCCATAATCATCGCACCTGTTGGAAAATCAGGTCCAGGTATAATACTAAACAACTCATCATCCGACAAATCGCGATTATCCAGCACCGCCAAAATTCCATTACAAACTTCGCCCAAGTTATATGTCGGAACATTTGTCGCCATACCAACCGCAATACCAGAACCACCGTTTATCAAAAAGTTAGGAAATTTCGCAGGTAATACAACCGGTTCTTGTAACGAACCATCAAAGTTTGGCTGCCAATCAACCGTATCTTTGTCCATATCATCCATCAAGGAAGCACCCAGTTTGGACAAGCGCGCTTCGGTATAACGCATCGCCGCAGCCTTGTCCCCGTCACGCGAACCAAAGTTACCTTGACCCTGGACCAGCATTTCACCCATAGAAAAATCTTGGCCCATACGCACCATCGCTTCATAAATAGAACTATCACCATGGGGGTGATATTTACCCATAACATCACCAACAATACGCGCGGATTTAACCGTCGGCTTGGTCGCAGGTGCAACATCATTCATAACGTACAAAATTCTGCGATGCACAGGTTTACAACCGTCACGCACATCAGGCAACGCACGATCAACAATAACCGACATCGCGTAATCCAAGAAACTGGTACGCATTTCATGTTCCAAAGACGACTGTGGAACACGTACTTCGTTAACTTCATTCATATTTTCTGACATAGTTACCTTTCCCTATTGTTAAAACTATATCAAACATAGCAGATTTTTGCGCTTTTCGTCAAGGAATAAAGCCAAAAAAACACATTGACAAATCGCGCTTTTGTGATACCATCAAAATCATGAAAAAAATACAACAAGAATTTATCGAAATCGCACAATTAATGCAGCATATGCGCGACCAAAGTCGCGACAATTGTATTGAACACGCGTTCTATACATACCAGACATGGGCAACAAAAAAGATAATAAGCGCATTAAATACAATTCAAAAAATCAAAGGTTAACAAAATGTTTTTACCATTTTACAAATTTATCAGCGCAATTTTCGCATATTATTTGATCATGGAAGGTCTAAAAAAAGCCGGATTAATAAAATCTAAATAAAAAGGTTGCGTTTTTGTAAAACGTATGATTAAATAGGGGCACAAACGGATTTATTCCATACGGGGGTTATGATGCTGCTCGACCTTGATATGGAAGAAAGAAAACAGTAATAAAACGTAAGGACAAAAGTCATGGCAACAAAACGTACATATCAACCTTCGAAAACACGTCGTGTTCGCACACATGGTTTTCGTGCCAGAATGGCAACTGCGGGTGGTCGCGATGTTCTGAACCGTCGTCGCGCATGCGGTCGTAAAAGATTAGCCGCAACAGCAGCAAACTAATGTTATAAACAAAAAAACCGCCGACTGGCGGTTTTTTCTTATTCCTGATCCGCAGTTCCAAATTCATAGCCCAAAGCACCTGCACACCCTGATGTAATATCCGCCAATTCTTGAACCGCCTTTAATTGAATCGCATTAAGCGCGACCCCGGTCGCAGATGCCGCCGTTGCAACACCAGATACTGCCGTACCAGCCACCAGCATATTTTTTCCATATTTATCTGCATCCACATCTTTTTTTAAACCAGGTGCAGACGCATCAAATTTGCCACCAGCCGCACCCGCCAATGCACCTGCTGTTACGCTACCAACCGCACCAACCGCACTGACAATTGCAGATGCCGTCGAATATCCACGCAGCTTTTGCACATCGGCCAAATCATATTGACCACATGTCTCTATAATTTTTGTTGCCTGGGCATACAGCGCATCTGTTTCATCTGCGCCCGTTTCTAGCCTATACTGAATCTGGGCAGACGAAATCTTTGACACAGAATCCATACAAGAATCCATCCCTGATATCAATTTATCAAACCCAACACTGCCACCCGCCCATGCTGCAAATGCATTAGCAAAAAAACCAGCAACACCCGCACCTAACTGCGCATTCGTTAATTTATTCATCTTATTTCGTGCAGCTTCCAAATCTCTATTCGCGTTTCTAAGCCCTTCTTTGGAATACGTAACCGCGTCTTTATCTTGGTTCAAACTGAATTCAAGCACAGTTTCATCATAAAAATAACCTTCGCCATCATGTTCATAATCTTGCACATATGCACCCGTATTCTGAACACTGGCACCAGATTGACCGTTAGATTTTTTGGCATCATTTATCAAATCACGATTCCGTTTCTTTTTTTCATAATCAGATTCCGCCGCCGTTGCAACACCACCAACAACCGTACCAATCGCATTCGCCCCTGTAGCAATTGCACCCAAACCCACAGCCGCAGTCGCAGCATTCTGTCCAGAAATAACATCTTCAAAAAACTTACCACACGTGGTGCGTGTATCATTTATCACAGTCAACAAATCTGATGATGACGCATGCGAATCCACAGATATAAACACAGTCAACAATGAAACAAACCCAGACAAAACAACCTTCATACAAAACACCTTCATTATCTGTGATATTATATCATACGTTTCGCAAATAAAAAAGCCGCCATTTGGCGACTTTTTTTAATCAATGCCTGCATTCAAATCATATTCCAAAGCCTCTGCACACTGGGCGGAAATTTCGGACAACTCTTGGACCGCCTTTAATTGCACCGCATTAAGTGCAAGCCCCGTCGCAGATGCTGCCGTTGCAGCACCAGAAACCGCCGTACCAGCAGTCAATAATTTTGTTTCAACATAATGACGATCTTCGCCCGCCGCCTTGGATGTCACGATACCACTGGCGATACCGCTTGTTGCACCAACCGCCCCAACAATCATAGACGCAGTTGTATAACCACGTAATTTTTGTACCTTGGCCAAATCATATTGACCACACGTTTCAACAATGCGTAACGCATGGGCAACCGTTGCATTTTGATCATTGACACCTGTATCCAATTTGTACTGCATCACAGCCGCAGGAATTTCGTTTACCGCATTTGAACACGCCTGAACAGAATCTACCAATTCACTAAAAGCATTTCCAACTATAGCAGACGCCAATACAGACAAAGCATTTGCAAATATTGCAACCGTATCCAGTGTAATTTTTGTCTGGGTCGTCGAATTTTCAACAGCTAAATTTTTCTGTGTTTGACCATCACTTTTATCATCATATAACGCATCAATACCTTCAACATTTGCGGCCCTTAATCTATTAATCTCTGCTTTATTTTGACGTATTTCTTCCGCTGTTTCTTCATACTGGCGCCCATTATGCGCCCCAACAGCACCAGCCACAGTTGCCCCCGCCTCTAAACCTGTACCAAGTGCACTTAATCCAACTGCCCAACCCGCAGCACCTTTGCGTCCCACAAGCCTATCAAACAACACATGACATTCTTTACGTGCGTTTGCCGCCGCAGATATCAAATCTAAATTACCCGCCGCATGTGAATTTGCAGACGACAATATCGCAAACAATGATACAATCATACACACAATAAATTTCATACAACCCCTCTTTTTTGTGCATTATATCATATACATCCCAAATAAAAAAGCCGCCATTTGGCGACTTTTTTTAATCAACGTCTGCATTCCAATCATACCCCAAGGCTTCTGCGCACTGGACAGAAATTTCGGTCAACTCTTGGACCGCCTTTAATTGCACCGCATTAAGCGCAAGCCCCGTCGCAGATGCCGCCGTTGCAACACCAGAAACCGCCGTACCAGCCGTCGCCAAACGCTTATCTTTGTCAGCATCTGATTTTGAATTGTTTGGCCCATCAGATATTGATGAAGCAGATAAAGCACCACCAACAATACCGCCCACAACACCAACCGCGCCAACAATCATAGATGCCTCTGTATAACCACGTAATTTTTGCACTTTGGCCAAATCATATTGACCACACGTTTCAACAACGCGCAAAGCCTGAGAAACCGTTTCACTCTGATCATCAACGCCAGTGTCTAATTTATACTGCATCACAGCCGCAGGAATTTCGTTTATGGTATTTGAACACGCTTGAACAGAATCCACAAAGTCACTGAACCCAGGGCCCGTACCGGTCGCCAAAAGAGATAAAAAGTTAACAAAAGCACCAGTCAGATCCATCGCAACCTTTGTTATAGTGGCACCATTCGTTGGACCATTATTCATTTTACGCAACTTTTGCTGAAGCGCTTTTTTCTCTGTTTCTTTTTCTGCAATCTCATCGGAATTATCAACAGTTTCATAACCAAGCGTGGTTGCTTCGCCAATCATTTCGCCATCAGTTTTCTTTAAGTTTCTTATTTCTTTTGTCAACTGGTTACGCTGTTTCGCAACTGCATCGTATCTATTTTCCTGGGCCACACCAACAGCGCCCACAACAGTTGCCCCCGTTTGCAACGCAGTACCAACACCACCTGACACCACCGCGGCTTTACTTGACCTTTCATAACCTACAACGTTGTCAAACAAGACATAACATGTCTTGCGCGCGTTTTCCATAGCCGTTGACAAGGGCAAAATTTCCGCAGCATGCGAATTTGCAAACATCAACACAAAAAGAGATGAAACCGTACCAAAAAAACCGATTTTCATATATTTTCCTTTCTTTTTATTAGCGTATTATATCACAATCTTTCGCATTCTCCAAAATAAAAACACCGCAAATAGGGTGTTTTTATCTATATTTCAGACCAATGACATATCACAACAGCATGTTCTGTATCGCCCGATCGAATTTTATGACGTGTAACCAACCCATCAATCGCAACATCAATAGATATTTCCGGAACATCCAATGCAACTTCCTTTTTGAAACAGATATCAATTTTGCGCAATTTATGATTTGTACGATACGCATAACCAACACTTTCAGTTGCCCATACCGCATATACCGCGTTATTTATATGCTGATTCACGTCAATATCATCAAAACGACACTTCATCACGTGGGTTTTATTTGTTTCAAAATCTGGGAACTTTTCAAATGCACAACCATATGCACGCGTTGGGACAACAACATCTGGTGACAAATGATTTGCCAACGGCAAAGGACGACGACGCGTCATATCAATCAAAATCCACTGGGATGTGGCACGAACCATCAATCGACCATCAGAACCACGAATTTCAAAATCGCGCGTTGCACGCAACGCATCTTGGCATGACGGCCACGTGGTAAATGTTAATTCTTCGCCTTCGGTTGGTAATTCCACAATATCAACCAAATAGTACATAACAACCCATGCCACATTATTAGCCAAACAATATGTACGACCACACCCCAAAATTTCGGCATGACGATCCGCAATAGATTGCAATTCATTCATCAAAATCAATGGACGGACATTACCAAAACGATCACATTGGTATGCCTGAAGAATACGCGTTTCGGTTAATTTGTCCGCCATATTGCTTACCCCTCTATATTTTGTGCAACAACAAAATCCAACGTATCACCAATCTGGATATTATTCGCACGCGCCGCAGATTTTATCAAACCATGCAACACATCTGGTGTATCAGATGGAATTGTCAACATTTCTAGCTTTGCACCGTTACCAACCTTGCGTTCTGTGCGCATACCGCGAATATTTTTCAATAATTCCAGCGCAACATTCATCTGTTCAACATCCGTATCATATTCCGATTTTACCGTTGGATATTCGGTCAGATGCAATGTTTCGCCACCTTCGAAAGAACGATAAATCTTTTGCCACAATTCTTCGGTCAAGAATGGGATAAACGGCGCATATAAACCGATTATCGCACGCAAAACTGTATACAATGTCCATTGGGCAGATAATTTTGATTCCGCGCTATACTTTTCAGGTGCCCAGAAACGATCTTTGATAAATTCCAAATACTGGTCACAGAAGATATCCCAGAAGAAAGTATCAATTGCAGCACGCGAATTATAATTATCGTATTTATCCAAATGTTTGCGCGTTTCTGCAACCGCCTTGTTCAATTCAGACAAAACCCATCTATCTTCGATAAAACGTTCTGACACAGGTATCTGTTTCACAGTTTCTGGTTCAAAATCAGACAGATTCATTAAAACGTATTTTGATGCATTCCATAATTTTGTTAACAACTTGGAACCACGTTTTACTTCGTCATCAGAATAACGAATATCTGTACCAATTGGCGCAGTTGCAATCCAGTAACGCAGTGCATCCGCCCCAAACTTTCCAACCGTATCCAGCGGATCCGTACCATTACCTTTGGTCTTGGACATTTTTTGTCCCTTGGAATCGCGAACCAATCCATGGAAATTAACTGTACGGAACGGTACATCACCCATTACATACAATCCCATCATAACCATACGTGCAACCCAAAAGAAAATAATATCTGCACCGGTGTACAACAAATCTGTTGGATAGTATTTCTTTAATTCCAATGTTTCATTTGGCCAACCAAGCGTCGAAAATGGCCACAAACCAGAAGAAAACCATGTATCCAAAACATCTGGGTCACGCGTTAATTCTTTGCCACCAGCCATTTCAACAGCCGCCGCTTCATTTTCTGCAACATAGACATTACCATCTGCATCATACCATGCCGGTATATGATGCCCCCACCACAACTGACGTGAAATTGTCCATGGACGAATATTCTTCATCCATGACATAAACAGATTATATCTATGTTCAGGCAAGAATTTAATTTTACCTTCTTCAACCGCTTTTATTGCAGGAATCGCCAATTTTTCCGCATCGACAAACCACTGGTCTGTTAAATATGGTTCAACCGGAACACCACCACGTTCTGAATACGGCGTTGGAATCATTTTATCTTCGACTTTTACCAACAATCCTGCCGCATCAATATCTGCAACAATGGCTTCACGGGCCTTGTATCGGTCCATACCGCGATATTTTTCAGGAACAACCGGATTATCATTTAACTTTGCATCCAATGTCAAAATACAAACCGGTGTTAAATTATGACGCAAACCAACTTCATAATCGTCAAAGTCATGCGCAGGTGTGATTTTTACCGCACCTGTCCCTTTTTCTGGATCCGCATGTTCATCTGCGATAATTGGAATTTCGATATCTGTCAAAGGAATAATCGCATGACGACCAATCAAATGTTTCAATTTTTCGTTTTCTGGGTGTATTGCAATCGCTTGGTCGCCAAATAATGTTTCAGGACGCGTTGTCGCAATTTCAATTGTACCACCATCAACCAAATTATAATTAAAATAGTAAAATTTACCCTTTTCGTCACGTGTTTCAACTTCTAAATCTGATACAGACGTTTGTTGCTTTGGACACCAATTAACCAGACGCTTTTCACGATAAATCAAGCCTTCGTTATACATTTTTACAAACAGTTTTGTAACCGCGTTTGATAAACCATCATCCATTGTAAAACGTTCACGATTCCATACAGGTGTAACACCCAAAATATGCAACTGGTTCATGATTTGACCACCCTTGTCCGCCTTCCATTTCCAGGCACAATCCAATTTTTCCTGTAATGTTAACGAATGTGGGTTTATTCCACGCTTGGACAAATCACGTTCAACCAACAACTGGGTCGCGATGGACGCATGATCAGTACCCGGCTGCCATAAAACATCAAAACCAGACATACGTTTATATCGACATACGATATCGGTCAAAACATTATCCAGCGCATGCCCCATATGCAAATTACCGGTTACATTCGGTGGTGGCATCATTATGCAAAATGGTGTCTTGTCAGATGTAACATCATTGGCCCAAAAATTATTCTTATCCCAAAATTCTTGAATTTTTGTTTCTATGTCGCGCGCGTTAATGTTTTTACCCAATTCGATATTCATTGTTTATTCCTGTTTTTGTAAAAATTTACTTATGCTCAATCCTAGCAGAATTAATTTAACTATCAAGAAAAAACCCGCCACATGGCGGATTTTTTCGTTATTTGATAACAATCGGCCGCCAACCGGATGTATTCAAGTTTTGTAATACAGATGGCACAGAAGAACCGTCCAACAAATTCCATGTTTGTGTACGACCAAATGGCCCGATTTTGCCGCGAACCTTTAATTCATTTTCTTTTTCTTGCCAAATCACACTGGAATACACCTTGCCAGACTTTGGATCCATAATTTCGCCATCTTCGTATTCATGATCATCATCATCCCATTCCATACCCCAAAGGATATCCATACCAACCATTTTTGGTTTACCTTTTACCTTTTTGGCAACACGAATAGGCTTTTCCAAGGTTTCAGAAATTTCGCCATCTACACCATATAACGCAACAATACGTCCCGCCAAATCAACATCATCACCATTCTTATATTCATACAATGCAACAATTGATTTTGGAGAACCCGTTTCATCATCAATCGTTTGATACAAACCAACATATGGCATTGCAGAAAATGCAGACATTGGCAACAAAACACCCATAACCGCAGATAAAATGTATTTTTTCATTTTGCTTTCCTTTGCTGTTGTTTTATATTGAACAAAACTAATATACAATGCCATATGAAAAATTTCAAGCAATTGATTTATAACAACTTGACAAAACACAAAAATCGTATAACAATAATAAAAAAACATAAAGAGCCAGTAATGACACCAAAAGTTTTTAAACAAATTATCGATATTTTACAAACATCAAAAATTGAACATGTTTGTAACGAAACAAATGATACATATTCGGTTCCAAACCTGTTGGTCAAACCAACCAAAGACCCAGAAACAGAAGAAATGATTCAACCGGTACCACTGCTAATCATTTCACACGACAGATTATCCAAAACAACCAGCATATTTATTCGTGGATGGATGGCATATTCTTTTACACAAAAACAACCTGTGGTTACAGGATTTTCAAAAAAGCCAGAAACATCCGAAGAAACAACAGAATCTTATATACAAAAAATATTACACATTTGCAATGAACGCAAAGACAATTCGTATGCAAAACAACTGCGTAAAATTCAAAAAATGTTACACGGCAACAAGATTCGCAGAAAGTAATTATCATGGATAAAAAAGTATATAATTTTTGCAAAGATCAAATACAAAAACATCCTGTTTCTGTGATGTACGATCCTATTAATGACAGCAAAGAATACTCTGTTATTTTGGACGACGATCGAATGCTGGTACTGATGTTTTATACAACAGTTATAATGGGCAACATCCGTTTTATACATTACATCATTGCTATCGAAGACACCACATTAACAGAAGTATTAATTCCTTCGAATAAAAAAATATATTCTGCAAACGAACAAGATATTTTAGATTTGTTCAAATTATGTTCAAACAAAATTATATTCCAAGAAATGAATAATAACTTTTATGATATACTGAAGAAAAAAACACAAGAAAATATCAGATTAAATTAAATTCCACGCGCAACACGACAGAAAGTTACGCCATATACCGCGGTGGCACCTGCATCAACCAACGCATTACGCAATTCTGAAAATGTCACACCAGTTGTCATAACATCATCAACCAACAAAATCTTTTTGCCACGAATTTTATCAGGACGGATTACAGAAAACACACCATGGATATTCCTTGCACGTTCACGCGCGTTCTTATGTCCCATATCTTCACGATATTTTCTGCGAACAGAATCAACATCCAGTGACACACCCAGAACATGCGCAATCGGACGCGCCAAAAGCGTTGCCTGATTATAACCACGTTTGAACAGACGACGATTTGCCAGCGGCACAGGCATTACAATATCTACATCAACATCAATATCCCGCAATGCCCAAATCATTGCACGTGACATAAAACGCGCATATCCAACACGTCCACCATGCTTGAATGGCAACATCGCAGAACGCGACATATCATCATAAACACATGCACAACGTATCCAGTCCAATTCACATTTATCAGATGCACAAACCGGACATAAAACATTTTCATCTAATTCAATATCAGATACAAATGGATAACCACATCGTTTACAAAAAGAACCATCAATCCAGTTAAAAGAAACCCAACAATCACCACATAGTTCACCATGTGTTGAAACCGGCGTATCACATAAAGGACACACCGGTGGAAACAGAAACCCAATCAATAATTTGAAAAATTTTACCACGTCATACTTTTGTATGTTTTCTTGCCAACAGTATCACCAAAAATGTTACGATGTTGCTGCGTCAATGTTTCGTATTGATCACCAGAAATTATGCGCAGGACAAAACCAGATTCTTCACGCTGGGACAATACAGGAACAATCCTTTGTTGCGACACACCATTGTCTGTCAAAACCTGTTCCACAATTGCCAAACGACGTGCCGCCAATTTACGCCCATCAGATGTTTGGGTCATATACTGCGGAATCGCAACCTGAATCGCACGCGTTGGTTTATTAACAACAATACCCGCATATTCAGTTAGCAAATTATAGTTTTCACGCGACAGTGCAGAATCATCGTTTCTGAATTTAATTTTTATTTCCAATGGACGAATTCCCGTACCTTCGGACAAATCACTCTTTGCAGTAAAGCCCTGAATCGATGTGGACATATCACTGGCCACATCATAGGAATCATCAATCGAATATGTAGATAAATGTTTATTTTCAGACAAGAATGTTTTTCTGAACGCCTGACGTAATTGGGACGGCGACATTTTTGTCATATCATCACGAACCGCAACAATACGTGGGGATTTATTTTTTTCAACACTGCGCACAACAACATCATCATCCATCGGGACAACTAAACGACGCAAAGATACATCAGCAACAGTTTCTGGCACCTTATCAGAAACAGATACACGTGAATTTTCCAAGTCATCATTTTGCACAGTTGCAATACGTGGTGTAACGGTACGCACACTGGCATCTGCACGTTTTTGCATTTCAACCAAGCGTGCAATTTGCGTATCTAATTCAGATGGTTTTACAGGGGTTGTATCAATATCATCATTTACCACAGGTTTTACAAGTGGTTTTACCGATGCAACAGATACAGCATCGATACTTTCTTCGGGCAACAAACTATCATTACGTATTACAGAAAATTCATCCGGCATTGGCATGCGTAACGCATTGTCACTTTTCGCCCACAAATCCGCACGCGGACGACGTGGCGACAAAACATCGGCACGCGCAACAATCGATTCGCCCGACACAACATCTTGTTTTGTTGGCGCAACCGGAACAGATTTAACAGGGGTTGCCGAACGTGCAACCACACGACGCGTACGGGTTTTTGCATCATTCGACACATCATGCCGTGATGTTTTGACAGACGTGTTTTTTACACCTTCGCCAAATGCATCACGTGCAGACACACCCCCAGACGCAATATTTACAACCGGCAACGCAACACCCGCAACCGCCGGAAATACAACAAAAATTGATAACAATGATATCGCAATACGATGCATGTTTCCTTTCCTTCCATTGTTATCATAGAACAAATCACGAATCGCACGCAAGCACAAAAATAAAAAATCTGGTTTCCCAGATTTTTTATTTAGTTATTTCATCTGCAATTAATCTGACAGCATCATTTTTTTGCAATGCCTTGGTCGCCATTTTAGATAAGCGCGACGGATTATCAAACAATTCTGTTAATGTCGCAGACAACCAACGCGGGGTAAACTGTGATTGTTCAACCGAAAAACCACCACCTGTTTTTGCAAAACATGCCGCATTTGCCGCCTGGTCGGGATTTATCGCCAAAGGCACAAATATCGCAGGACGACCAACCGTTTGCAATTCAACAACCGTACTGGCACCGCTGCGCCCAATTACCAAATCGGCACCAGCAATCGCACCCGCCATATCGTGTACAAACGACAATACATTTGCGTGGATTTTATTTTCCGCATAAAAATGTTGCAAACGCGTTACATTTTCTGGGCGCGTTTGATGCGTAACAAATATTTTTTTATTTTTCATAGATGCAATCGCCGCGGGTACAACATCATCTAGGATTTGCGCCCCCAAAGAACCACCTGTTACCAGCAAACGATTTGCATTTGGCAAAGGCGTGCCAGCGACTTCTACAAATTCATGGCGAACAGGCAACCCCGTATAAACAACACGTGTCAAAGAATTTGGAACACCAGAAACTGTTGGAAAACTGGTCATCAAGGTTTTAACCCAGCGCATTGCAAATCGGTTCGCACGACCAATTGCCGCATTTTGTTCATGCAAAAATGTTGGCACATGCCACAGATGTGCCGCAAAAACCGCCGGAACAGATGCATAGCCACCAAATGCAACAACTCGTTCGGGACGAAATAACATAAAGCGCAAAGATAATGCCAATGACGACATACCAATTTTGAACAATGCACACATTTGCTTTATACGACTTTTGGCCCCAACACCAGATGCCCAAACATGAACAATTTTTACACCCGATGGACAACCACGTAAAACCATTTCACGCACACGACCATCACAAGATACTGTTACACGATGACCACGCGCAACCAATTCTTGAACAACACTTAATGCAGGATAGACATGTCCACCTGTACCACCTGTTGCAATCCATATTTTCATAACACATTTCCTTTTTTGTTTTATTTCCATTTGTCTTCACGTATTAATGCCAACACCATTCCAAACAGCAAACAATATGCCAACAAAGAACTGCCACCATATGATATAAATGGTAATGTCATACCCTTTGGGGCGAATAAATTTAATGTTGTCATCATATTAAAACATATCTGTGTTCCAAATAATGCGGCCGTACCACCCGTTGCATACAAAACAAACAAATCGCGCGCGTTGGTCGCATTTGTTATCAAACGACGAAATACATAAAACAGCAATACCAATAATCCACATGCCAATATTGCGCCCAAATCTTCGGCAATGGCCGCAAAGATAAAATCTGTATGAACGTCGGGCAAATATTGTTTCACAAACGCGTCATCACCCGCACCCAACAAACCACCATGACGAATTGAATCGACAGAATTATCAACTTGGTACGTATCGCCTGAACCTGTAAAAAATGCAATTATACGACGATGAACGTGTCCCAATGTAAAAAACGCAACAACCAACATCAAAAGACCCGCCCCCACCAATACAGGAACACAAATCAATGGTAAACCCGCAATAAAAATCATGGCAGAAAACACCAACAAATACAACATCGCACTGCCCAAGTCAGGGTGATTAAATATTATAAAAACAACCAACAAAAACAATGGCATATAATAAGCCCAACTTAACCACGTATCAAAACGCCATGATTCTTTATTAAAGAATATATTCGAACCATAACGTTCTTTCATCTTGGATAAAAAATATGCCGTTAATATTATAAAGCCAGGCTTCATAATATCCGACGGCATGACATTCGCAAAACCAAACGACACAAAGCGCGCAGAATTATTTATCATATGTGGCGCAACAACCGTTATCGGCAATAACGCCAATCCAAATGCCAAGTTTAACCCAGCCAATAATAATACTTGTTTTTTATTAAGAAAACTGGTTCCAAACAAAATCAGCAGTCCCATTAAATAAAAAGGTATTGCTTTGACCAAAAAGAAGTGCCATGGCATACCAATACGTTCAGCCGCAACAGAACCCGCAGACAACGCAAACACCACAGACAACAAAATCATCAACAGAACACATCCTAATAGACGTCTGTCAATTTCAAAATACCAACTGGTTAATTTACTTTCTTCACTGCGCTTGAACATATTTTTTTCTTTATGCAAATTTTAATAAAACCAATGCCAATCCCGAAAACAATATCGACAAGATAAAGAATCTTTCAACAATTTTTGTTTCGGTCCAACCCAATTCTTCAAAATGATGATGTAATGGAGCGCGCAAAAATATGCGACGACCAGTTCCTGTGAGATGACGCGTAATTTTGAAGTACATTGTCTGAGCAAATGACGATAATAAAATCAACACCATCATACCGGCCGCAATACCCATAATAATTTCGGACTTTAATAACATTGCAACGGTTCCCATAAAACCACCCAAAGCCAAAGAACCAACGTCACCCATAAATATTGATGCCGGCTTTGAATTATACCACAAAAATCCTAATACCGCGCCAAACACCGCACCAAGTACCGCATACAGACCACTGGCCGTTGGCAAGAACATCACAGTATCCATAAAGCCAATACGGGTTGCACCATAAAGCGCAACAACCAAAACAACCAACACAGGCAAATACAATTTAGACAACATTCCATCCAAACCATCTGTGATATTTGTTGCGTTCGCACTGCCACAAATGACAAAATACGCAAACACATAATACCAAAAGCCCAAAGGCAAAATAATTCCCGCACCAATTGCCAAAGAATATTCAGGAATATACGGCGGCATTGTTTGATTAATTAAATATGCCAATATTACAACAAAGATACCTTCGACAACAAGACGAGTCAATGGTGATAAACCATTTGATGCTTTTTTCGATTGAGACACAACTTTTTTATAATCATCAACAAATCCCAATGTGCCAAACATAACCAACGACATTAATGCCAACCAACCTGATAAATTATTTAATGGCATAAACAGCAAACTGCCACACAATATGGCAAATATTATCAGAACACCACCCATTGTTGGCGTACCAGCCTTGACCACGTGGGATTGTGGTACATTTTCACTGATTGGCTGCCCTTTTTTCTGTAATGCACGCATCGCGGCAATAAAGGGACGTCCAAACAAAAGCATAATAGCAAATGCCACAAAAAACGCACCCGCAAACTGGGTCCAACCACTGGCAAAAAATGTTAATCCATGTTCAAAAAAATATTCGGTCAGCATAAAAAATCCTTTCTTTATGCTGACATTTTATCACAAAACTTTTTATAAACAAATGTTATTATAAGAATTAAAATACACCGCCAACAACCGCCGTTGTTTCGGGCACTGTTTTTTTCGGCGCAGGATTAGGTGTTTGACCCGATTTAAACACTTCTTGGATAATCGTACCATTTGGGTCTGCAGATGCAGATGCGCCACTGCGACGATTAACGCGCATAAATGTCATTCCATCGGGCACAGAAAAGGGCTGATTTTTTTCATTTGCCAATGCCGTTGTCATAAAATCTGCAAACACACGTGCTGCCATATGCGACCCTGCACCACGTCCCAAGGACTTTGGTGTATCAAATCCCAGATAAACACCCGCAATCAAGTTTTTAGAAAAACCAACAAACCATACATCTTTGACATCATTGGTTGTTCCAGTTTTCCCCGCAATTGTATGTCCCGCAACACGCGCCTGCTTGCCCGTACCGCGTTCAACCGCACCCTGTAATATAGACACCATTTGATACAAACTTTGCGGATCCGACAAAGGTTCGGAATCAACGACTGTTTCTGGTGGCAACAAATCATCTGACCATTCAAGAATCTGGGTGGCAGTACCATCAATCACACGTCCATATCTATCTTCTATATAATCAACTAATTTTGGTTGAATCGCACGACCACCATTAATAAAGGCCGAATATCCCAAAACCAATTTTTCCAATGTTGTTTCACCCGACCCCAATGCCATAGACAAATTCATATTTGACATTTGTGATGGATATACACCAAAACGCTGAGCCACTTCAATCGCATTCTGGGTTCCAATCTGTTCAACCAATCGTACAGTTGGAACATTTCGCGATGTTTCCAATGACAATCGTAACGGCACATCACCCAAGAATTTTTTATCATAATTTTCAGGCTTCCAAAGCGTATCATCTTCACGCCAACCAACAATTGGCGCATCCAGAATCATTGTTTGTGGACTGTACCCGCGTTCCAATGCCGCCAAATAAACAAACGGCTTTATCGTAGAGCCAATTTGACGATATGCCTGGGTTGCACGATTAAATGAACTGTCCTTGAATGAATAACCGCCTGCCATTGCAACAATTCGACCCGTATGTGGATTCATTGCAATAATCGCGCCCTGTAATTTATCACTGCGCCCAGCATTATATGCATCTAATTCTTTCTTCAATGCGGCAGACGCAGCACGCTGTAATTCAGGAACAATTGTTGTTTTGATATACAATCCCTGATTATATAAAACTTCACGTCCCAACGAACCCAATAACTGGCGACGAACATCTTCGGCAAAATACTGAAAATCTTCTTCCATTTGTGCGGTAAAACCACTGTTGATATTCAATTCTTCAGCGACCGCAATATCCGCTTCGGCTTGGGTAATAAAGCCTTCTTCAACCATACGGCGCAAAACATAATTACGACGTTCAACCGCACGCGAACGATTGTTTGGTGCCTTGGGCAAAGATGCCAAAAACGCACACTGGGCCAAAGATAATTCAGACACAGGTTTATTAAAATACATTAATGCCGCAGACCCAACACCATATGCACGCGCACCTAAAAATATCTGATTCAAATACAATGTTAAAATATGTTCCTTGGAAAAACTGCGCTCTAGTCGAAGTGCCAATATCGCTTCTTTGATTTTCCGAGATATTGTGCGTTCAGATGTTAAAAAGAAGTTCTTGGCAACCTGTTGTGTAATAGTTGACGCACCAGATAATGTCGTATTATATCCAATCATACGCATCGCATTGTTTGCAGCCGCGCGAATTACCCCTTGGAAATCAATCCCAGGGTGTGTCCAAAAATTTTGGTCTTCGGCCGCGATAAATGCGTTCACCAATTGAGGCGGCAAATCTTCGTAATCAATAAAAACACGTCTTTCTTCGGCATATTCTATCAACAATGAACCATCAGACGCATACAGACGCGTCGCAACCGGTGGCGCATATGTTGCCAACTTTTTATAATCAGGTAAATTGTTGCCATGAATTAATATCAAAACCGCCAATGTCGCAATCCCAACGACAAAAGACCAGAAAAACAAATTAAGAAATATTCGAATAATTTTTTTAAACTTCATAACAGCATGAATTTTACGATAAAAAATGCCCCATTGCAAACATTTAGTTTTTTTCTTTTATGTTTTTGTTCCTGTGGTGGTAATTCTGATTTATGTGATAAAGTTTTTTTATGAAAGAAAAACATACATATTCTGGTGCAATTGTATTGGGAACACATGATGCGTTGGTTTCTTTAACTGGTTTAATCGCAGGCCTGACGTTCACATTTACAAACAGAACATCCATTATATTATCTGCAATAATCGCATCTGTGGCGGCTGGCCTATCTATGGCGGCATCAAGCTATCTGGCCGAAAAAACAACGAACAAAAACAATGCAATATTGGCTGGATTTTTCACTGGTATAGCATATCTTGTAACATGCATATTATTAATTGCGCCGTATATTTTTGTATCAAATACAGAAAAGGCTTTTTTTATAACGATAATTATCGCGGCACTAATTATACTTATGTGTAACTATTGTATCAGCTGGATGACCAATCGACCGTTCTGGAAAAATACTATTGAAATGCTGGTAATATGTGCAACTGTATCTATATTGGCGTTTCTGATTGGCAAGACAACAAAGTTTTTTATTCAATAAATATTATTTTGTATTTTCATTAATCATTTCACAAAACTTTGGCATTATTTCAGGAACATTGTTTTTTGTGACGTTTTGTGTATGTGCATTCGTGCTCAGACGCTTTAAAATACATTCATACATATTCATCGCGGTCGTCTGGTTTAATTTGTCGCATACTTTATATGATGCAGAATGATTATCCAAGCACATGCGTAATGTTACCCCCCAATATTCACTGTATTGGAATAAAAAAACTTCGTTTTTTTCATCTGTATATGATTTTATAATTTTCTGCATAAATAATTCTCCAAACGTAAAAATAAATGTAACACAGTATAAATAATTATACAATAAAAAAGCATCCTATTCAGCGTACTTTATTTGATATTTTATGCAAATTTTGCGGCACAAAAAATCGTGTAATCATATTATAAAACTTTTGGGCCGAATCTATATCTGTAAAACTATAAAATTTACCATATTTCTTATCAGGTAAATATTGAACCACAAGAACAGTATATTTATTTGGCATATTTATCCGACGAACAGAACTATAACTGATTTCTGAAGTTTTAATTAATAAAACATTTCCTAATTTATTTTTATATTCTTTTAGTATTATCATAGTAAAATTATAATAAAATAAAAATATAAACGCAAGCCCATGACGCTTTATAAAAAATCGCCCAAAAGGGCGGCGTTTTAAAAGCATTACTTTTTGACCGGCACAACAGAGGGGTCTTTTTTTCGACCGCATGTATGTGTATTCTGATAAACGCGACGCTGTTTTGTGATTTCATATAAAACAATCCCCGTTGATACAGCCAAATTAAAACTTTCTATGATACCACACATTTCGATACTGACACACGCAATACTATGTTCAACAGCTGTATCACTTATACCACGTGCCTCATTACCGAACCAAACAGCCAGACGCTTTTGTGTAAAATCACCATGTTGTAATACAACATTTGTACGTCCCTTGATATGCGGTGATGTAACAACAGATACATATTTATTCTTTTCAAGGTGCGCGATACATTCTTCGGTTGATTTAAATTTCTTAACAAAGGTCCACTTTACAGCCCCTACGGACGTTTTTTGTAATGTTTTATTTTCACGTATGCGATCCCATGTGGCTGGAATAATATTATTTGGGTCAATAATATATAATTTTTCCACCCCCAGTGCATTAATATTACGAATAACAGCACCTATATTCTTGGGGTCTGCAGGCTCTTCTAAAACCGCAATCAAATTTTTACATCTGCTGCTTTTAACCGCTCTTGCCTTGGCCCTTAATGCTGACCACATAACGCACCTCTTTTTGTTTTTGGGTATTTTAAAATTAATGCAACAAAAAACCGCCCAAAAGGGCGGTTAAATTCGGTTTTTACATCATTAACTGGATTTATTCTGGCGACGACCTACTCTTCCGTGGCTTAAGCCAAAGTACCATCGGCGATACGGGGTTTCCCTGTCTGGTTCGGGATGGAACAGAGGGTGGCTCCCGCTCAATAATCACCAGAATAAATCCAGCGAA